>JBEEHU010000046.1:0-19179 GCA_041167565.1 Verrucomicrobiota bacterium
GAATATGCTTCAGGACCATCATCGTGTTGCCACCAAGCGAGGCAGCATTGCGGACGATGCGCCCTGCCGTGCGGCGGGCCATGAAGTCCAGCGCACCAAGCGCCGTCGTTTCGCCAGGTTTCATCCGAGCGAGTAAATCGATCAGGTCGCTGTAGGTCGTGCCGGCTGCCACGACGAGTTCCTTGTCCTTCACTCCGCCTGCGTCGTGCAGTTCCGGTATCAGGCGGATATCGACGAAGAGTTTCGTCTCTGGATACTCGTCTTTGTAAACGCCGTACGACGTGTTGCCGTGGACGAGCCTGATCTTCTCGCCGCGGTGCGTTTGCAGAATCGCCGCAAGCTCGGTGAGCGAGATCGGGGTGCGCCATTCCTGGTTGCTGTCCTGGGCCGAGACAGGTTCGGCAGGGCCGCGCGCCGCCTTTGGAAAAGGAATCCTGACGGCGGCCGGAAGCTGCGCCTCGCTCACGTGGTCCTCGAGGCACGGCATCCGGTCCTTCTCGTCCGCCTTGCTCCAATCCGAGGCGAACGTCTTCATTCCGGTCAGGATCGCGCGGTAGCCGGTGCAGCGGCAGAGATTGCCGTCGAACGCATCCTCGATCTCCTTTTTCGTTGCCTTCGGATTGTTGATGATGAACTCGGACATGTTCATCACGAAGCCGACGCTGCAGTAACCGCACTGGCTCCCGTTGTTCAAAGCGAGCCGGTAGGCGACGGGATTCATCCCCTCATGCGAATGCTCCGACGGATGATCGGCGACTTGCTCGACCAGCTTCATCGCCGCGGGACCGCTTTTTTTCCCGCGACTTGCCGAGACGGCATCGAGGACTGATTCGCGTTTGTCTTTTGCCTCTTCCCGGGCTTTGGCAAACACGTGCGACTCCTGCATGCCGATCGGCGCGGCGGAACGCGATGCAGTATGCGTATGCTGCAAATACTGCGAGTCGGGTTTGCGCGCCGCACCGGTGCCTTCGACGGTCGTGACCACGAGTCCGCCCAGCGCGCAGACCGGCCGCAGGCATGAATTGATCGCGCGATGTTCCGGCTTTTTTTTCTGCGCGTTCCACCAAGAAAGAATCACGGTGCAGCCTCCGCACCCTCCCTGGCCGCACGGCTTCTTCGGGCCGGCGAGCGCCACATCCGGAGAGCGCAGATAATCGATCAGCAACAGATCGGGCGCCGGGTTCTCGATCGATACCGTCTTGCCGTTAAGAAAAAAGGTAACGCCTTTGCTCATATTTTTAGAAAATGATACGAATGCCGTGGCCTAACGACCCTTCATCTTATGCGTCGCCTTTTCCTTGGTGGCAGGCTTGTGGACCACCGCGCTGGGAAGACGCTCGTGGATTGTCTTGTGCGTTGCCTTGATCAGCGCCCGCGCATCCACCCGAGTGTGCCCGGGCGGCGCCACCAGAAGGTCGGTTTTTGACAACGCCGCCCACAGAGTTGGGTCTTGGAACGCGATCGTGCCGCCGCCACGCTTCTCCTGTGAGATCATCCGGTTGATGTCGCCAACGCACACCCAATCGGAATCCACCGTGATGCCCCACTTGGCGTGATCGTGTGTTTCCGGCCAGGTCCACGGCACATCGAGCGGACTCAAGTCGATATATTTTACATCGAATGTTTTGTGAATGCCGTCGCTATCCAGCACGGGCGGGATTTTGCCCCGGATCCAGGTCTCGACATCCATGTTAGCCTTGAGCGTTGGACCCACGAGATCGTTCCAGAAATCCTTGTTCCAGTTGCGGTTCTTCGCGATCACCTGGAACGCCAGTCCGCCGCGCGATTTGCATTGGATCACATCCGCATCGCCGGTGGCATTCGGGTTCAAGGTCTGGGTGAGGAGATAGAGCGGATCTTTTTTGTCGAGCGACGCCGGAACCCGCGGGACATAAACCTGCGGTTCCTGATGATTGGCCATCTGGTCCGCGATCTTGCTCGCGGTGGCCAGGTCGAGTGCAAGGCAGAGGTAGGTCTGCCCGTAGATCGGAGTGGGCATGTCGGTAGCCGGTGGGTCTGCGTACTTCGGCCACGAGTGCAGCAGCCAAAACGCCGTTTTCGAAGCAGTGTCGAACGCGATCACCCCTTTGGTGTGACCGAAGCTGCCGCTATCCTTGCGCTTCGCATCCGTGGGCATCTCGTCGTTGTAGAGGATCCAGCCGGTGGTCGCGTCGGGCTTGTCGAAGACGGACTTTAGCGTCAGGTCCACCGCGCCCTTGCCGTCGGTCAGCAAGTTTGGAGATCTGACGACCTTGCCGACATTTGTGTCGTAATAAATGTACTCGTATCCGGTGGCCGTGGGGCTGCCCGCGCTCTTCGCCAGTTTCGGAACTTTATAGGCGAACCACCAGTCCAGCGCCTTACCGTTTTCATCGAGGGGGGAAATATTCATGAGGGATATTTATTGTGGCGGCGGCGCGAAACGCGCCAACCGGCAAGACATGCGGCAAAAGATGAGCGCGACTCGATCGCGGAATGCGGCGGATTGCTGATCGCTCAGACCAGCCTCGGGGAGAGGGGGTTTCAAGAACCGGAGTTAATCAAGTTTCACAACCTGATGGCAAGAGCTTTGTCTTACAAAAGGTTCGGCAGTTTATCGGGGCTGCTCGCGCAACAGATGATTCGCGTCAGCCAGTAATTTCGTGACCGCATCCGGCGCGAGCGCGTCGTAGTACCCGCGAATCGTGCCGCGGCGATCCACCAAAACGAATCGGGTGCTGTGGATCGGAACGCCGGCTTCCTCACTGCCGTCGGAAACGCCGAGTTTAAATCCATCCTTGGAAAGCGAATAGATCGCGGCGCGCGGACCGGTCAGAAAATCCCAGCGCAGCGGCTGCTTCCGCAGTTTATCGGCATAAGCGCGCAAGACTTCAGGCGTATCTTTTTCCGGATCGACACTCACGGAGACGAGATGGACATCGCTTTTCAGGAGCGGTTTTTGCAGCTCGCTCATACGCGTGCTGATGATCGGGCATGGACCAGAGCAAGTGGTGAAGATGAAATCGGCGATCCATATTTTTCCGGCCAATTGTTCCGAGCCAAAGGGCTGTGCGTCCTGATTCACGAGCTCGAATCTCGGAACCGTTCCCAAAGAAGGCAGCGGCCGGTTCGAGAGATGATCGACCTGCACTTGCCGCAGCCAAAACAGCACGCCCGCGGTGACAAGCGGGATAAGAACCAGGGTGGCTTTCCATGCAGTGCTGCTTTTGGGCGCGGGGGTTCGCAC
Organism: Verrucomicrobiota bacterium; assembly: GCA_041167565.1. Classification (GTDB taxonomy): domain Bacteria; phylum Verrucomicrobiota; class Verrucomicrobiia; order Chthoniobacterales; family UBA10450; genus AV80. The sequence goes on from JBEEHU010000046.1 coordinate 3,227, forward strand.
CGGGATGGTAGCGGTTTCCGTCTTCATATTTTGGTGATGACGAGCGCGGCTAACAGCAGCGGAAGGTAGGCGATAGAGGTAAGGAAAAGCCGGCGCGCGTCGGCCTGCTGTTGCGTGCGAAGAAATCGCATCGCAGCGAAAATGAACAATCCATTCAGGATGAGTTCGACCGTGAGGTAGTTGTAATTCACGATCTTGAGGAACGCCGGGCCGCCGGAAATGAAGAGCAGCAGAATGCAAAACAGGACACTTTGGCTGGCGCTGCGGGCGCCGCTCTTGTCGTCTTTGGAGATCATCTCGAATCCGGCGCGCGCATAATCCTCGCGGTACATCCAGGCGATCGCGAAAAAATGCGGCAGTTGCCAGCAGAAGAGAATCGCGAAAAGACTCCACGCGCCGGGCTCGAGCCGCCCGCTGGCCGCCGCCCAGCCGACCATGGGCGGCAACGCACCCGGAATCGCGCCGACCAGCGTATTGAACGTGCTGACGCGTTTGAGCGGCGTGTAAGCGAAAATGTAAATGACGATGGTGGCGGCAGCGAGCGCGGCACTGAGCCCGTTGCATTTGATCGTGAGATAGATCACGCCGGCAAGAGAGAGAATGCAGCCGAGGATCAGAGCATCGCGCGGGAGCATGCGGCCGGCGGGAATTGGGCGCGTTTTCGTGCGCAGCATCAGGGCGTCGAGGCGGCGTTCCCACCATTGATTGAGCGCCGCGGCGCCGGCCGCGGCGAGGGCGGTTCCAAAAACCGCATGGAAAAGGCCGCCGGAATTGATGGGGCCAACCGCAGCGAGATAATAACCGACCGCGGTCGTGAGCAGAACCAGAAGAGTCAGCCGCGCTTTCACCAGCTCCGCAAAATCGGAGACGATCCGACGCCGTGATCCTGCGAGACTGGCGGGATCGATCTCAGCAAGGGCGGCGCTTTTCATGACACCGGAATTTCGACGGGAACGGGAAATTCGCGAGGCGTTGTTGATCCGGCTGCGCCGCGCGATATCCGCAGACAAATCGCCGAGTAGGCGACGCCGAGAGAGAGCATACTGGCGCCGACCGCGACATGCGCCGTGGCAATGTCCGCCGCTTTGTTACTCCAGATGACCCATGCGCCCAAAGTGATCTGGCAGGCGAGGAGCAGGAACCAGACGTCGGCGAAACGCAAGAGCGCGCCCGCGTTTTGTCCCATTCTGCGGGAGAGAACCAAGGATGCGATGACCCCGGCGGAAATGAGAAGCGCGACAAAGCGATGCGTCATTTGGAGCCAGATGTGAAAGGGCGTGACATCCGAAAGAGCCCGAGCGTCGCGCCACGCGTTGATCGTCGCGAGTTTCGCGGGCGTCACATCCGGAATGATCTTTCCGTAGGCGGTGGGGAAATCGAGGATCGAGAGATCGCGATGCTGATGGCGCATGGTGGCCCCGAGTGCGAGCTGCAGGTAAATGATGCACGTCGTGCAGATGGCCACGCGCGCGAGGATTCGAACGGCAGGAGAAGGCGAATTATTTGCCGAAAATTTTTGCCAAAACTGCGAGGTCGCGAGCGCAATGACGACCAGCATTCCCAGGAATGCCTGGGCAAGACAGGCGTGAAAGATGCCGATTTCGTCTTTCAACAGGGTGACGCGCAATCCGCCGAGGAGGCCTTGCAAAATCACCGCGCCGAGCGCGGCGAAGCCGAGGTTGCGCAGCCACCGGCGATCATCCGCGCGCCAAATCCAGAGCGAAAGGATGATCGTCAGAAGTCCGACCGTCGAAGCGATGAGGCGATGGGTGTGTTCGAAGAAAATGCCGCCGATCCATTGCGAGACCGGAAAGAGAAACATGTTATAACCGAACGTTGTCGGCCAATCGGGAACCGCGAGACCAACTCCCTTGCTCGTGACCATGCCGCCGCTGCAAATCAGAAACAGAGTGGCGATCGCCGTGAACCATGCAAAACGATGCAGCCATTTGCAGCGGGGGTTTATGACCGCCGAAGGGGCCGAAGTTTGTTGAGGCACGCGAGCTAGGATTAAACGATTTCAGCGGTCATAGACCGCCGCTCCAGGAAAAAATCCGGACGTGAACTGACAAAGTCAGTTTCCGTGCGGGCTCGGCGCGAGTGGAGGCGGAGACGCCAGGCCGTCGGGCTGGCCGCTTGGATTTGCGGTCTTGGGAGCACCGGGCGGCGCGACCGTCCCCGGCGTGGGTCCGACGGGCGGTTCCCCGGGCGGCCGTTCGGCGGGCGGCGGCGCGGATTGCGTTCCCGCCAGCTCGGCGCGCTCTTTGAGCCAGGCTTGAAATTCGGCCGGCTCATCCACCACTACCATTCCCTTCATGCTGTAATGCCCGTAGCCGCAGAGCTGCCCACAAACGACTTCGTAGCTGCCAGTCTTGATCGGCTTGAACCAAAGCGGAATGAGCTGGCCGGGAATCGCGTCCTGCGCCATTCGCATGTGCGGCAAGCCAAAGTTATGGATCACATCTTTCGAAGAGAGCTCGATAATAACCGGGCGATCCTTCGGCACGTGCAACTCTCCTAACACCACGATGTCGTCCTTGGCCGCCGCATCGGAGGAATCGAGGCCGAGCGGATTCGAGTTCGAGACAAGACCGATATCGCGCCGGCCAAACTGTCCATCGGGACCCGGTAAATGGAAATTCCAATTAAACTGCTGCCCGATGGCGTGAACAATGATCGCGTCCTTGTCTTGAGGAAATTGATTCACGCGCTTCGCCCAAAGCGGGATGGCGAAACCGACAAGCAAAACGGCTTCGATCAACACCACCGCAAATTCGAGGTGCGTGGAAATTCCACTCTTCACCCCTTCGTGATCGGCCACCGGATGCCGGCTTTTGCGGAAGCGCACCAGCACATAAACAAAGAACGCCGACCAGCCGACAAAGAGCGCAGCCATGAACCAATGGCTGAACTCGATGATGTGATCGATCTGGAAGCCGTGCTCGGAAGCATTCGGAGGCAGACCGATTAGCTCGTTGATCAGCGCCAGACTATTCATATGGCTTCAAATCTTCGTCGGTGAGCTGCTGGTGCGGCTCGAGCGGTGTGTTTGCGTGCCGCCAGATATGGAAACCGAAGGCGCCGACACCGCCCATGACCGACATGACGACTCCCATCAGCACCCAGATCGCGACCGCCATATGCTCGGTGGTCTTGCCATCTTTCGCTCCGTAACAAACCGAACACGCCAGGGCCTCGCCGGTTTGCGAAGCGAGAAACAGAATGATCGCAGCAACGATTCGCGCTTTCATGTGATGATCCGAAGCCGTTTCATTTTCCGGTAAAACCAAATCCCGTAGCTGATCAGGGCGGCGCCCGCGATGAACGAACAGATCGCGCCGATCCGAAAAACCGGCGCGCCATGGGCCGAATCCACCCAAAGACACCACGCGCCGACGCCCAGCGCCAGCAAGGTCGAGACGGTGATAAAGAGAATATGGAAACCTTTGAGCGACATCTTAGCGAGTGATCGGGTCGTACCACGCGAGGTACGTCAGCCAAAAGAGACCGAGCACGAAAAAGAAGGTAAAGACCAGGATGCGGTAGATCATCCGTTTCTCATTGGAAAGATGCATGAAGATCGCGGCAACGAGCCCGGCCTTGAACGTCGCCACCAGCATCGCGACCGCGACGTTCGCCTTCTGGGTTCCAAAGTTCATGTAGGAGAGAAGGACGGTGATGCCGGTGAACACGAGGAGCGTCAGCCCCACCATCAGATAAGCGCGGATGTGTTTCGAAACGTCGTGCGCGGCGTGTTCGTCGTGCGCCTCGTCGGGCGGCGTTCCAACGGGCAGTGTTTCAGCGATCGTAGGTTGTTGGGTTTCGTCCATGGATCAGAGCAAATAAAAGAGCGGAAAAACGAAAATCCAGACCAGATCGACAAAGTGCCAGAACAAGCCGGCGACCTCAACCCGGTTAGCCAGATGCTCGGGGTTTCGTTTGTAGAGCTTGGTCCCCATCGGCAGCCAAAGATAAGTGAAGACAATGACGCCTCCCAGCACGTGGGCGCCATGCAGCCCTGTGATGGTGAAATAGCTGGCGAAATAGGCGCTGTGTTTCGGCAGAAACATGTTCGCGTATTCGACGTCCTCCTTCTCGATCGTCCCGATTTTGTCCGTCGGCGGCACGTAAAGGAAATGCGGACGATCCATGTTGGGATTAGTCGGATCGGCATTCACGGGATCTAGCGCAATCTCGTATTCCTTCACGTTCGCGTCGTGGAGCGCCTCGTGATTGTGCAAATGACCGCTGACCTCGGTGCGAGGCGGCAGACCCTTCTCAGCCAGGTGATGGTTTCCGAGATAGCGCTCATATTTTTCGAGCTTGTCCTTCTTAATGAAGGCGCCGAAGTGGTCGAACTTCTGCGGCCACTCGTAAACCAGCTTGACCGCGAGAAAGATCACGCCGCACAGGATGGTTATCAGCATGTACCACCAGTAAGCGCGAAATTTTCTCATCTTGAGCGACGCCCACGCCATCACCACGGTGACAGATGAGGCGATGAGGATCGCCGTGTTCATCGTGCCGACCGGAACGTTCAGCAGACCGTGCGGCCAGGCGCCCGGCTCCGCGTCGAGCCGCAGGAAAACGTATGCGGAGAAAAGCCCGCCGAAGAGCATCACTTCCGACGCGAGAAAAAGCCAGATGCCGACCTTGGCATTCCAAAGGCCGGTGTCAGGCCGGGCGGTAACTGTGTAAGGAATTTCCATGGCAGCGAATTAGTGGACGCCCGCCGCCGCGGCGGCTTCGTAGGCTTTGCGGTCGCCCTCGGTCATTGGCTCAGTTTGCATCGTGAAATCGGTTTCCCGGCCCGGCAGGCTGTACTCGTACGGCCCTCGATAAACGACCGGGGTGACGGCGAAATTTCCGTGGGGCGGCGGCGAAGGCGCGGTCCATTCGAGGGTCGTGGCCTCCCATGGATTGTCGTTCACTTTCTGCCCGCGTTTGATGCTCCAAAAGAAATTGATGATGAATGGAATTTGCGCCAGGCCCATGACCCAGGCGGCGATCGAGATGGGCGTATTCCATTCGAATCCGCTCACGCCCCACACCTTTTCGCCGGCGAGAGCCCAATCCTTGCCGCCATCGTACCAGCGCCGGTGCATCCCGAGCATTCCCTGCAGGAACATCGGAAGAAAAATGATGTTCATGCAGATGAGCGACGGCCAGAAATGGACCTTCCCCCAGAACTCGTTCATCCTTCGCCCTGTCGCCTTCGGGAACCAGAAATAGATTCCGGCGAAGACCGCGAAGATCGTGCCGGGCGCGACGATATAATGGAAATGCGCGATCACGTAATAGGTGTCGTGCAGATAAAGATCGGCGGAATTAAAGGCGAGCGGAATTCCCGTCAGTCCGCCAATTCCGAACATGGGCAGGAACGCCGTGGCGAAAAGCATCGGCACATTGAACCGGATCGACCCGCCCCAGAGCGAAATAAAGAACGCGCTCAGGATGATGACCGACGGAATGGAAATGATCATCGTGGTCGTCTGGAAAAAGGCGCTGACCACCGAGCCCATCCCGGTGAGCCACATGTGATGGGCCCAAACGATGAAGGAGAGGAACCCAAGGACGAGCGCGGCGAAGACGAGCGACTTGTAACCCCAGAGCGGCTTCCGGGTGTTGTTCGCGATGATCTCCGCGACGATACCCATGCCGGGAAGAATCAGCACGTAAACTTCCGGATGGCCGAGGAACCAGAACAAATGCTGCCAGAGCAACGGGCTGCCGCCGCCGCTGATGTGCAATGGCTGGTTCTGGACCACCAAACCGCTCGGCATAAAGAAGCTGGTGCCGGCTAAACGATCCATCAGCTGCATCACGACGGCGGATTCGAGAGGCGGAAAGGCGAGGAGCAAGAGAAACGCCGTCACGAATTGCGCCCAGACGAAGAACGGCAGCCGCATCCAGGTCATCCCCTTGGCGCGGAGCTGAATGATGGTCGCGATGAAATTAACCGCGCCCAGAAGCGACGACGTGATTAGCAGAATGAAGCCGACGAGCCAGAGCGTTTGGCCATTCCAAAAAGGGTCGGTGCCGGGCCCTTTGTCGGCGAGGACGGCGAGCGGCGTATAAGAAGTCCAGCCGCCCTTCGCCGCGCCGCCCGGAACGAAAAAGCTGATCAGCATGACGATGCCGCCGAAAAAGAACGCCTGGTAGCTCGCCATGTTGATCTTCGGAAAGGTCATGTCCGGCGCGCCGATCTGGAGCGGGACGACGAAATTCCCAAAGGCGGCGAAGGCGATCGGGACGATGCCGAGGAAGATCATGATCGTCCCGTGCATCGCGCCTAACGAGTTGTAAAACTCCGGCGTCATGACGCCCTTATCCACGGCACCTGGACCGAACATGCGGCCGAGGACATTGCCGAGCAGCGGAATCTGCTGGCCTGGATACGCCAGCTGCCAGCGCATCAGCATCATGAGCGAAAAGCCGAAGAAAAGGAAAATGAGACCAGTGATGCCGTACTGGATTCCGATTACCTTGTGGTCGGTCGAGATAATGTACTTCCGCCAGAAGGGAAGCTCGTGGTGATCATGCCCGCCCTCGGCGTGGTGAGGATCATGTTCGGCGTGCGGTTGCGTAGCGAGCCCAGAGGATGCGTCCATAAGCGGAATCTGAAACTGAATATCAGGGCAAAGTTTTCAAGTGAAAAGAGCCATTTTGCTCAGAAACGCGCGGGCTCTGTCCCCGTCCAAAACGACCGTCATAATTCAATAATGGTAATCAAGAGAATGACGGCCGCATGAATCAGAATCAAAATCACCATCCACATCCGAAGGTTTCCCGCCGCCGGGCTGTCCATCCCCGCATCCCCGCCGCGCCCCCCGAAGATTTTCTTTCGGTTCCTGACGAAGTAGACCGCGGCGCTCGCCACCACGACGAAGCAAATCCCAAAAAAGATCCGCAGCCCGAGCATCGACCGGCCCGAAGCAACTTCGCGCGAAATGGCCAGAATCATCGCGGTCACGCTTAAGCTTCGCGCGCTGAGGGCATTTCAGCCGCTCCTTTTCCCGCCAAAGGCACACTTCTGGCTAATTCTCTCCCGCCTCCCCGGCTTCCTGTGAACAAAGAAATTATCGATGCTCTGCTTTCAGCAATGATCAGCAGCAGCGAAGGCATCTCCGATTTGCTCTTTGCTGTCGGCAAGCCCCCCGTCGTCGAAGAGCACGGGGTCCTCGAAGAATTTCCCGTCGATACCCCCACGGGACTGCTCGAGGATACGCACATTCAGCAGATCGCGGCTCACGTCTTGAATGGCGATGAGCGTCTGAAAAACGACCTCGCCACTCTCGGATCGTGCGATTGCAGCTATGCGCTGGGCGATATCGCCCGAATGCGCGTCAACATTTTCAAGCAGAACGGCCGGCACGCCATCGTCATGCGGAAACTCCAAACGGAAATTCCCACGCTCGACCAGCTCGGCCTGGCTCCGATTTTCCGGGAAATCATCAAGGAGAAAAACGGGATCATTTTTGTCACGGGCGCCACCGGCAGCGGAAAAACGACCACTCTCGCCGCGATGCTCCACGAACTGAACCTGACCCAAAAAATCCACATTCTGACCCTGGAAGATCCGATCGAGTTTCTGCATCCGCACAAAGAAGCGCTCTTCAACCAGCGCCAGCTCGGCAAGGATTTTCCCGATTTCGCGAGCGGCTTGCGCGCGGCGCTGCGGCAGGCGCCCAAGGCAATTCTGGTGGGCGAAATCCGCGACCGGGCCACGATGGAAATCGCGATGACCGCGTCGGAAACCGGGCACGTCGTCTTCACCACGATGCACACCATCAATGCCGGCCAGACGATCAACCGCATCCTTGGGATGTTCGGAAAAGACGAAGAGCAGCAGCTTCGGCAACGCCTCGCCGACACGATTCGCTACGTCGTGAGCCAACGGCTCGTGAGCAAAATCGGTGGCGGCCGCATGCTCGTCTCGGAGATCATGGGCAGCAGTCTGCGCACGCGCGAAACCCTGCTCTACGGCGAAAGCGAAAACCGGACCTTCCAGGAAATCATCGAGGCCGGCGGTACCATGGGCTGGCACAGTTTCGATCAATCGCTGCTCGAGGCTTACAAGTCGGACCTGATCACCGACGAGACGGCGATCATTTTCTGCGCCCACAAAAACAAGATGCGGCGCGACATCGATATGGTGAAAAAATTGCGAAATCTCAGCTTCGAAGAGCCGTCCGGACTGCGGCTGGATACTGAACCAGAACCCAAAGTGTGGTCCGCGGCGTGATGAAAATTTTAAACCAAATTAGAAACTGACTTATGAATGAATCCCTCCAATCGGAAATCCCCACGGAGCTTTCGGCGAACGACCGCGAGTTTCGGGCGGAACTAAATCAGAAATTGCGCGCGCCTCTCAATGCGATCATCGGATTCGCGGAGCTGATCGCGATGCGGCCTGGCCCGTCGGGCAGGGACGCTGACGTGCAGCACATCTTGAAAGCCGCGCGCGACCTGCTTGGGATCATCAATCAGGAGCTGGGCGATGGGGCGCCGGCGAGTACCCCGACGGTCAACGGTGCGTCGGGCGCCAAGATCTGTGACGTGCTCTATATCGAAGACGATCCCGTCAATTTCACATTGGTCGAACGCATCCTGGAATTTCGCCCCGCCGTTAAACTGCTCCATGCCCGATCCGGAGAGAGCGGTGTCGAGCTGGCGATGGCCCATCGGCCGAAGTTGATTCTGCTTGATCTTAATTTGCCGGATATCCATGGCTCGGAAGTCCTGCGCCGATTGCAAGATGCGCCCGAGACGGCAAAGGTACCGGTAGTAGTGCTGAGCGCCGATGCCACGCCGAGCCAGATCGAGCGTCTGCTCACCGCCGGGGCGCGAAATTATCTCACGAAGCCGTTCGACATCGATCCGTTCTTGGCGGTCGTCGATGAGATGGTGGCTTGAACAAGGAGCGGCGATTTGAAATCGCCGTTTTTTTTGTGGGCGGTTTCAAACCACCGCTCCTTGGCTTACATTCTCCGCCAACAATGTTCGCCGCATCCGATCTCAGCAACCTAAGCAAACCCGAGCTTTATCGTGAGCTCACGGCACAGATCAACGCTCTGATCGAAGGCGAAACGGATGCGGTCGCCAACATGGCCAACTGCGCCGCGTTGATTTTCAATTCGCTTCCGGGTTTGAATTGGGCGGGCTTCTATCTTCTGAAGGGCGGCGAACTGGTCCTCGGTCCGTTCCAAGGCCGACCGGCTTGCGTGCGAATTGCATTTGGCCGCGGGGTCGTTGGGACTGCAGCGGAAAAGCGAACCACGATTCGCGTCGCGGACGTGAACCAGTTCCCCGGCCACATCGCGTGCGACAGCGCGTCGAGATCGGAAATCGTGGTGCCGCTCGTAAGCGCCGATTCCCATCTGCTCGGCGTGCTTGACGTCGATAGTCCGGAGCTGGATCGCTTCGACGCCGAGGATGAGGCGGGTCTGCGGGCGATCGGCAAAATTATCTCGGCGAAGCTGTAGCCGCGGCCCTATGGGTCGCGTGAATGCAGGCAAGGCCGGTCTCACGCTTCGCACAGCGAAGCGGCTGCAGGTCAGGCCTCTTCTTCGGCCTCTTCGCCGTGTTTGATGATATCGCCCTCCTGGAAGAGGACGCCCTGCGCAATTTCCTTCCACTCCACCTTCGCCCGGAAAAGCCATTCGAGGTCCATGGCGAAATGTTTGAACTCCTCTTTCTGCGCATTCTGCATGATGGCGCGCGCGCTCTTGTCCTTCTCGAGCGAGATGCGTTGCTCGTACCAATTGATCGCTTCCGCTTCTTCGCCTAACGAGACGATCATCCGCGCGAACGTACGCGTCTCCGCCGAGAGTTCGTCAGCCGGTTCGTGATATTGTTCGAATCCCATTATTTTTTCCTGCCTTTCCGATTTGTCTTGGACACTTCCGGAATTGTTTTTTCCTCCTCGATCTGCGCGGCGCGAAAACGGCGCAGCGAATGCGTCGCCAAACTCTCCTCAAAAAGATCGCGATTGATTGCCTGGGCCGCGGCCGCCCCCTGGCCGGCGGCGATGATCATCTGGCAGTTGGCCGGCGTCACACAACCCGCTGCATAAAGTCGCGGCACACTCGTCCGCATGCATTGATCGACTTTGATCTGCCCATGCGGGTCGAGCTTCGCGCCGAGTTTTTTCGCCAGGCCATTGTAGAAAATGTCTCCGCGCGTCGTGAACAGGAAGTCGATCTTCACGCTCTGGCCGCCGGCAAATTCGAGCGCCCGAATTTTGCGTTTGCGATGATCGACGTCGCAGATCCGCTGGCGGGCGACGGGGATTTCATATTCGCGAAGCCAGCGCGCCTGCCGTTTGCCCCAATTCGGTTTCGCACCATTCGTCGCCACGATGACGCACGCCGAATAGTGCAGCATGCCGAGCGCGTATTCGACCGCTTCATTATTCGCGCCGATGATCGCGATCCGTTTCCCCCGCACGCGACAGCCATCGCAGTCCTTGCAAAAAAACATGCTGTGACCCAGACATTTTTCCACACCGGGGATTTCGGGTGGCAGATGAAAAATCCCCGTCGCCAGCAGCAATCGTTTCGCGCGGTAGGTTTTGTTTTTTCCTTTGAGAACGAAGACGGATTGTCGACTCGAGACCTTTTTGATTTCGTCGTGAATGAAATGGACCTCGGAGCGCTTCGCTTGCTTCCGGCCATTCTGCAAAAGCTCTTCGCCTCCCACGCCTTTAGGGAAACCGAGATAGTTTTCCACCACCGGTTCCCATTTCGCCATCGAATGGCCGGAATCGATCACGAGCGTGTCACGTTGCGCGCGACCGAGATAAATCGCCGCCGACAAACCTGCGACTCCTCCGCCCACAACAATCACTTCGCGCGTATCCGGGTCGTCGAAGTCAGAGTGCTGAACCATGCGTGTGAAGAGTAATCGTCCAGCAGGCCCCGTTAAGATGCCTTCTGTAGCCGCGACCCTGTGGGCCGCGTGAGATTTCGCAGTGACAGCGGCGCTTCGCACAGCGAAGCGGCTTCAGTTATTTCGGCGCGGGCGGTGGGGTCTGAGCTTCGGCGGGTTTGGCTCCAGCCGGTTGGCCGCCCGGAAGCTCCGCATCTTCCGGCACGGCTTTCAGATCCGGTTCGGTGAAGGAATCCGGATGGCTCGCGAGTTCCTTCCGCAACGCCGCGATGCTTTCGGCTGCGACTGGTCCGCCTTTGTTCCCCCACTCCTGGCGAATGTAAGTGAGCACATCCGCGATCTTCGCGTCGCTCAAGGTTTTGTCCCAAGGCTGCATAACAGCGCTGCCGAATGACTGGCCTTTCACGGTGAGCGGACCTTGCAAACCTTTCAGCACGATCATGCCGAGCCGGCGCGTGCCGCCATTCACATATTCGGAGCCGGCGAGCGGCGGATAACCTTGTCCCGCCGAGCCCAGTCCATTGGGTTGATGACAAACGGCGCAGTTCGCTGAGAAAATCTTTTTGCCGCGATCGGCTTGCGAGAGCTCTTGCGTTTGCGCGCCACCGGGGCCGGTCGCACCGGACTTCGTCGGACGCGGCGCGCCCCCCAGCGGGTCAAGTCCGTCGCCGCTGAAGTTTCCGGAAAAACGTCCCAGGTAGGCGCCGCCGAAAAAGATCGCCAACCCGTAAACCGCAATCAGCCAAAGCGAGAGCGGCTCGAGACCCACCCGCGGCTCGCGTTTCTCGCGCTGGATGGCCGCGTGCACCTGCTGCACGTCTTCCGTTTCGCCGTAATCCATCCCCTGGCGGACCAGGCGTTCCGGAACGGACGAACTCTCGTTCATTTCTTCTCCTCCTTTGCCGGCGCCGGCGATGTCGCTGGAGCAGGTGATGAAGCTGGAGCCGTAGTCAATTTTGCTTCCTTCAATTCATGGGATTGATCGAGCGACATCAAATAAGCGACGAGACATTTAGCGTCGTAAGTCGGAACAATTTCCCATTCAGTCTCGGGTGCGTCGGGGCCGGTTAAGTTCAGGGCATCGTTCGAGCGCTCCCCGCTGATGCGCCGCTTCTCATAAAGAAAATGATACGCCGGCATGTTTGATTCGAGGACGAGGCTGCGCGGACTGTAGAGGTGAAGATGATGCCAGGCCTCGGAGTACATCAGCGGCGCGCCGCTCGGGCCGACCGCGGTCTCGGCGGTGGTCGCAGGAGTTGCGGACGGGTTTGCCGGCGCGGGCGGACTAGAAGCAGTCGTAGGATTCGTGGGGACGGGCGCAGGAGAATTTGCCGCCACGACTTTGGCCGGTGAAGCGGCGGGATTAGGAGACGTTGCCGCGGGTGAAGTCGCCGGAGACGGCGCGGCTGACGCGCTGGGCGATGCCGCTGGTGAAGCGCTGGAAGTTGGCGGCGGTGGATTAGCGCCAGGTGACGCCTGCGGCGATGCGGCGGGCGCCGGACTGGTGCTCGCCGGCGGCGCAGCGTTTTCGTCTTCAACCGGAGCGCGCTTGCCGATGTTCGATAAGTCCGGACCAACTCTCATTTTGCCGAGCAAAACCGGACGATCGAAAAGATAATCGCGCGGAGCGCTCCGGCGCATTCCCCATTTCCGATCGATATCGGACGCGGCATAATCGGCGCGTATTTGCTGGCTGTGGCAATAGACGCAGCCGTTTGCCGCGTAAATCTTTCGGCCGCGGTCCGCCATGCCGGACTTCGGCGCCGGATACGGGTCGTTTCCTTCCTCGTCTACTTGCGGATCGAGATGTCCGATTTGGTAATTCGGAATGAGGATCAACCCGGCCCATGAGAAGGCAAAGGTGCCGAATATCCCGAGAAAGAGCGGAACTATGCCTTTCATAGGTGAGTCTTAACCGCTTCCTCTTCCTGCGGATTCAAGAACGTCGGAACACCCGTGGTGCGGCCGAGACCGAAAAGCATCAGGCCGAAATGAAAAGCGAAAACGAAATGGGCGACCGTGAGGAGCAAACCGGAAACGCTCCGCCCGCGCAGATAAGGCAGGATTGACTGAGTGCTCTCGCTAAAGGCAAGCGAAGGGTCATGCATGCTGCTTCCTTGCGTGACCCCGCCGACGAACAGCATAAGAACCATCAGGCCGACCCCGTAGGTGGACGACCAAAAGTGCAGTTTAATCAGGGACGCATAACGCCATTCACGCCCAACCAAACGCGGCACGATGTAATACATCGAGCCGAACATGATCATCGTAAAAAACGCGTAAAGGCCGAGATGCGAGTAGGCGATGCTCGTCTCGGAGAACTGGACGTAACCCGCGATCGACCGGAGCGAGATAAAGACGCCAAGTAAACTGAAAACCGTGTAGGAAATCGCTCCGAACACGGTGAAGCGGAGCGTCGGACTGTAGCGCAAGAGACCAAAATATCCGCGCATCGTCATGTGATGATTCAACCCGACCGTCGCCACGGGAATAAGCGTGAGGATGGTCGCGGCGATGCTGGCCGTGATCATCCAGGCGGGGAAGGGCCCATCGACGAGCCGTTGCATTCCAGTCCAGCTCGCAAAGAACGCATAGGTCCAGAAGCCGATCGCGGCCAGATGATAACTGTAGACGGGCCGGCCGATCACTTTCGGAATCATGTAATACGCCGTGCCGAGACCGATCGCCCCGAACCAAAGGAAGAGAAGATTATTCGCGAACCACCAGGTCACCGCCGCCTGCATCACGCCCTGGACCGGCACCACGAAGAGCATGATTTGGGTCGCGCCATAGACCCACGGGAACCAGAGAAAGGCGCCGAGCAGATACCATTGCGTGATGTAAATGTTGTCGCCGCGGCGGAAGCGGAACATCAAGATCGCCCACGAAACAACGAGCGTGTAGGCGACGAAGAGAACGATCGTGGCGTAGGGCGGAAATTCGAGCCACTCATAGCCGGTGCTGCCTCCGGCGAGAATCCCGCCGACGCCGAGCAGGACACCGAGATTCCAAAATGCCGCGCCGCCAATCAACAACAGCGGATGACGCAAAGTGGTGCGGCACAAACGCGCCATTAACCAGATCGCGGTGCCGATTCCCGCCATCGACGCCCATCCGTACACCATCACGTTCATGTGCGCGGGACGGATGCGGCCCCAGGTAAGAAAACTCCAGTTCGCCAGCAGATCGGGCGCGTGGAGTTTGAAGGAAGTGAAGCCGGCGAGAAGCGTCCCGAGGAGCAACCAGGCGATGGCCGACCCGTAGAAAAAGAGAACCGGCAACCGGGTCGAAGCGTCGATCAGAGCGCGTTCGACCTGCTCGACGTCGCGATTCGTCACGTCGCTCTCGGTCGTGGCAACGGTGCCGGCACTCGGCGCTCTCAATGGGATCGCGTCGGGATTCATCGGAGATTGTGATGGCGGAGTCATGGCGTTTTGCCGCGGACCGGGAGCGGCGTTCCGTGGGCAGTGGGCGATGTCGATGGCGCCGGACTAACCGGCGCTTTCGCGGCGGCGGAAGGTGGCGATGCCGCGGGAGTGTTTGCAGGTCCCGGCTGAGTTCCCGGCGGCGCGGGCGGCGGGACGATGGCGGCGGCCGGTTGATTTCGGCTTTCTGAATCGGGTCCTGTCACCGACTTCGGCTTCGGCGTGGTGCTAACGCTCGCCGCCGGCGAGGCGCTGGGACTCGCGGCAGCAGCCGGGCTTGTTGCGGCGGCTGGGCTTTGCTCCGGCGCTGCAATCGGGTTCGCCGGCGCGGGTTTCTTTTGCGCCAGCTCCGCGACCGTCAATCCCATCGCCTGGTTAATCGGAATGCGCGCAACGCCTTTGGTTTTGTCGACCCAAGCGTAGGTCGTCAACGCCGTCAGCGATTCCTGCTGCGCTGCCAGCAATTTTTCAACGCGAGCCTTGGCGCGTTTCTTTTCGTAAGTGTTCCCGCGCGGCGAAGCGGCCACGATCACCCAGACGAGCAGGCCGAAGAAGGCAAAAAGCAGGACTACCCCAATCCATGTCGAGAACATGGAGCGCGGTTGAGATTCCTGGAGTGGTGTTTCTGGTGGCACAGCTAGTTAACAGTGCGAAGCGATTCCAGCAGGCGTGGATCGCGATTCGGAAAGAGCGATGTTTTGGCGGCGATGCGGAGATAGAAGAAGGCGAGCGTCGCGCCCATTCCGAGGAGCGGCATGAAATCCCACACGCTCACCAGAACGCCGGCCCCATGGAGCGCCGGCAGGATCACGATGTAGAGATCGACCATCTGCATGAAAATGATCCAGCCCGCGATCAGGCAAAGCCGTTGCGGTTTCTTTTTCGGCGCGCGCCAAAGCAGGATCGCGAACGGGATGAAGAATCGCCCGATCACCAGGAAGAGGCTGAGCGCGTTCCACGACTCGGTGTTCCGCCGGATGAAATACTCGGTCTCTTCCGGCATGTTCGCATACCAGATGAGCATGTATTGGCTGAAGCCGATGTAGGCCCAAAAAACGGTGAAGGAGAGCAGCCATTTTCCCATGATGTGGTAATGCTCGGTCGTGATTGTCTCCTGCAAATAGCCAGCCTTTTGCAACGCGGCGACGACCAGCACGAGCAGCGACATCGAACTGCCGGCGGCGCCGGCGAAAATGTAAACGCCCCACATGGTGGAAAACCAGTGGTAGTCGATCCCTAGGAGCCAATCGTAAGCGCCAAAGGTGAGCGAGAACCCGAAAAGCGGCAGGGAGATGAAGGCGACCTTCCGCATGTTCAAGGTGTAGCCGGGATTCCCATCGCGATCCTGGCGAATGGAGAAACGCCGGAAGAGAAGCGTTGCCACGGTGAAAAAGACAAAATAGAAAATCGAGCGCACGAGAAAGAAATTCCAATTCAGATAGGCGCGTTTGCTGTCGAGAATCGGATCGTGGCCGGGCGCAATGTTCATCCATTCGTAGAGATGGTGCCGGAACAGGATGATCGGGATGAAAAACACCGCCATTACCGGCATGAGCATCGCCAGATTCTCCAACTGCCGCCGGACCACCACCGACCATTCGGCGCCGGTGACGTGATGCACAATGATCCAGAAGAAAG
>JBEEHU010000047.1:0-14717 GCA_041167565.1 Verrucomicrobiota bacterium
TGGGATTGTTTGAAGGCGATTACCCGACCTCCGAAGCGCGCCAGCAATTTTTCGTTCGCGTTTTGCGCTCGTTGCGCACGGATCCCGGGTTTGAAGGCGCGGCCATGACCGACCGTTTCCGGATGACTTTCGCGAACTTCGGACAGTTCGAAATCGACGGGAAACCTTATATGACCGACCGCGATCGGCCGCGGGGCAACTCCGAATCCGTCTCGGATGGCTACTTCACCACGCTCGGCTTGAAAATTTTGGAAGGGCGCGATTTCACCATCGAAGACTCCGATGCGAAACAGCCGGTTGCGATCGTGAACGCGAGCTTCGCGAAAAAATGGTATGGGCAGGAAAGCCCGATCGGCAAGCGCGTCCGGCAATTCAATCCGGCCAAGCCCCAGGAGTGGCGCACGATTGTCGGTGTCGTGCCCGACATGTTGATGCAAGGCCCCTTCAACCAGCAGACGGACAGCGCCGGCTTCTATGTTCCGCTGCTCGCGGCCTCACCCTCGCCGCAGTTCTGCACCATTGTCGTTAGGCCGCATCAGGGTCAGCGTGCCGATACGCTCGGACCAGTCCTCAGCCACGCCGTCGCGGGGCTTGATCCGAACCTGCCGGTTTATTTCACGGGGACTCCGGCGCGGTTGCATGACGAAATTCTCGGCGTCAACCGCATCACCGCCAATCTCTTCACCATCTTTGGAGTCGCCGCGGTCGTCTTGTCCGCGGTCGGTCTCTACGGCGTGATGAGTTTCTCGGTCAGCCAGCGCACCCAGGAATTCGGCATTCGCATGGCGCTCGGCGCCAATGCGGCGCGAATTGTTCGCATGGTGATGACGCAAGGCGCCTGGCAGCTCGGCATCGGTTTGTTCTTCGGCGTCGGCGTGGCCGCGCTCTTGTTCGGCCTCGGCCGCCAGGCTCTGTCAAACTTCCTCTTCAAGGTGAATACGCTCGATCCCTGGATTTACAGTTCCGTTATCGTGCTGTTGAGCGCGGTGGCCGCCTTGTCCTGCTTCGTCCCCGCCCGCCGCGCGACGCGCGTGAATCCGATGGAAGCGTTGCGCACGGAATAGCCCCCAGGAACGGCCTGAGGGCAGGCCGTCTCCAAAGCGGCGCAGCCGTGCTAGATTGGCGGTCGGATGTTTGAGATCAAGGCGAAGGACAAGATGGTCGAGCGCGCTCTTCTCGTGGGCGCGTACCTCGACCACGATAAGAAGGCGGACGCGCAGAGTTTGCTCGCGGAATTGGAAGAGCTGGTGGACACGCTCGGGCTTCCGGTGGTCGAGCGAATGCTGGTGCGTCACCGCGAACAACATCCGCGTTATCTGATCGGCTCGGGCAAGGCGCAGGAGATCGTCGATCTCGCGAAGAAACTCGAGTGCGATGTGCTGGTCTTCGACAACGAATTAAGCCCGTCGCAGCAGCGGAATTGGGAGGAACTCGCCGGGATGACTGTCGCGGATCGGCATGAAATCATTCTTGATATTTTCGGCGCGCGCGCCCAAACGCGCGAGGCGCGGATCCAGGTGGACCTGGCGCGGATGGAATATTCGCTGCCGCGTTTGACGCGCGCCTGGAGTCACCTCGGACAGCAGGGCGGCGGGATCGGCGCGAAAGGCGAAGGCGAAAGCCAGCTCGAGCAGGACAAGCGGAAGATCCGATTGCAGATCGATCGTTTGAAGCGCGAACTGGAAACGGTGCGGCGCGCTCGCGCGACTCAGCGCAAAGATCGCAAGCGCGCGCCGGTGCCGAACGCCGCGATCGTGGGCTATACGAATGCGGGCAAGTCGTCGCTCCTACGCCGGCTGACGGGCGCCGACGTGTTGATCGAGAATAAACTTTTCGCCACCCTCGATACGACGACGCGAAAAATTGCGCTGCCGAACAAGCAGCCGTTGCTGCTCACCGACACTGTCGGGTTCGTCCGCAAGTTGCCGCATCAACTCGTTGAAGCATTCAACGCCACCCTCGAAGAAGCCGCGCTCTCCGACTTTCTCATTCACGTTCTCGATGTCTCGCAGCTCGAGGTGATGGAGTTTTACAACACGACCATGAAGGTGTTGACCGATCTCGGCGCCGACACTCGGCAGATGCTCGTGGTCTTGAACAAGATCGACAAGGTGGCCGATCCTGACGCGCTCTTCGCGTTGCGCCGGCATTTCCCAGACGCGGTTTCCGTCTCGGCTCTGACCGGTGAGGGCATGGACGAATTGATCGAGCGCATTTCTGAATTCGTCGCGAGAGGGACGATGACGGTCGAGCTCTGGCTGCCCGCGGCGCGCGCGGATCTGCTCGCGCGGTTGCATCGAGATGGGACTGTGCGTGAAGCCGATTACGGCGATGAGTTTACCAAGGTCCTGGCGACGATTCCGACGCGGTCACTGGAAGTATTCGCGCCATTTCTCGCGCCGCCGGTTTCGGAGACGCTTGCGGCTCCGGAACGCGCCGCGCGCACGTGACGCGCCCCCACAGGGGCGCGGCTACAGAAGAGCTCGCGCGAAACGAAAGCCGCTCAGTTGTTTAACGGGCGCGTTCCTGGATAGCCCCAGAAACTGAAAGGTGGTTCCGAGAAATTCGGGATGGAGCAGCGTTTGAAGTGCGCGGCGCATTGCAGGTGAGGATCGCGGGCCGAATTCCTCCTGCATCAATCCGCTGATCAGGCCGGTGAAGAAATGATGCTGATCGGCGAAGCCGGTAACGGAGAGACCGTTTTGTTCGCCGCGCTCGGCTACGCTTGTCCAGTCAACGTGCGCCGTGATATCGGCATGACCGATTTCGCGGAGCGGCGAACCAAGAACTCGATGCTGCGCGTAACATTGCAACGTGCCGTTGCTCCGCTCAGGCGCGTACATCTTCTCGCGCGCACACCCGTAATCGACCGCCAGCAAATAACCGCGCACCAATTTTTCCGAGACGTCGTTGATCCAGTCGGGCATTGCGAGATTGATCTCGAGCTGGTAATTATCGGGCAATGACTGCGGGAGTTTTTCGACGTGGCGTCGCAACACTTCATCGACAATCGGCGCGCTGACGAGATCAAATCCGTCGCCGGAAATTGCGACGAGATTTTCCTCCCAGTTGCCTTGATTCCGCCTCAGCAGGTGGACAGGCATAGCATCGATTAATTCGTTTGAGAAATGGACGCCGCAGAATGGTTCGAGATCGGCGAGCGAATTTTCGCAAGTCATCTTTCCGGCGAAACCGGAAAGCGTTTCCGTCTGCCGTTGCTGCAAGATCGGGAACGGCTCGATGATGCGATACCGCAGCGCCGAAAAAAAATCCGGCGCCTTCGCCTGCGCCGCCTCGAGAACATCGCGAGCGAAATCGCCATGGTGGGCGCCTTGTTCGACAATAGCAAAATCGCCAGGACGCCCCATCATTTCCCACATCTCGGCGAATTGCGCTGCCAGCATCCGGCCGAAGAGCGGACCGACGCTGACGTTGGTGAAGTAATCGCCGTGCCGGCCGATCGAGCATCGTCCAGAACTGTAATAGCCGAGCTCCGGATGATAGAGCGCCTGTTCCATGAACCAGGCAAACGTCACCGGCCCACGCCGACGGATCGTCTCCGCGATCAACTCCACCAGAGCGGGTTCACCGGTCGCCGTCATCGATCGTTTGCCGTTTGGATTTTGCTTCGAATTGCACCTAGGTTGCGCGCGACAGAGTAAAGTTAGCATGCCAGTCTCCTATCTACCGCGACCGCAGGTGGAATACTTTCACCGCCCCTGGTACGCCAGACGCAAATTCTACATCCCGATTGGCAGCGCGCTCGTCCTGCTCCTCGGTTTCGGAATTTATTTCTGGATCCTCGCCGGGACGATGAGCCAGGAGGCCGCCACTTTCGATCTCAACAAGCTGGAACAAATGGAATCGGCGAGCGTCATCCTCGATCGCAACGACAAGATCTTTGGCCAGATCTACGTCGAGAATCGCGAAACGATTCCGTACGACCAGCTCCCGCGCGATCTCGTCAACGCGGTTGTCGCGATGGAAGACAACAAATTCTATCAGCACGGCGGTTACGATCTTTCCGGCATCATGCGCGCGGCCCTGAAGAATTTTACCGCCGGCCACGTCCGTCAGGGCGCGAGCACGATCACGCAGCAGCTCGCGCGCAATAGTTTTGCGCTCAAGGAAAGAACGTTCCGGAGAAAATTGCTCGAGATCTATCTCTCGAAGCGAATCGAGGAGCGCTTCGGGAAACAGAAGATCATGGAGCTTTACCTTAACCGGATTTACTTCGGCGGCGGGTTGTATGGAGCCGAGGCCGCGTCACGCGGTTATTTTGGAAAACCGGCGCGCGATATGTCGCTCACGGAATGCGCCACGCTCGCCGGGTTGATCAAAAGTCCGAACAAACTTTCGCCGTGGGGAGACAAGGCCGCCTCGCGCGATGCGCGCAATCTCGTCCTGACGCGAATGCGCGATCTTGGCTTTATCTCGCGTGAGCGGTGCGAGACCGCGCAGGCGGAAGAGGTCGTGATCGGCAGCCGGCAAAGCGCGCAAGGCCAGACCTACGCGGTCGATTACATCCGCCAACAGGTCATCGCCGCCGTCGGCTGGGACCGCGCGATGAATGAAGGTTATCGCATTCACACCACGATCGATGCCGAGTTGCAAAAGGTGGCGGAAGAATCGATGCGCACGCATCTCGCGCAAGTCGAGCAGCATCCCGGTTACAACCATCCCACTTATGAAGTTTACGCCGCTCGGTATAAGAGCGCGAAACAACTCGCGGTGCCCGCGGTAACGGTCGCGCCGGATTATTTACAGGGCGCTCTCATTGCGCTCGATAATCAAACCGCCGGCATTCTCGTCCTGATCGGCGGGCGCGATTTCGAGCACAACCAATACGATCGCGCGTTGCAAGCGAAGCGCCCGGCCGGCACGGCGATGAAGCCGTTCGTGTACGCGGCCGCTTTCGAGAATGGACTCTTCCCCGGCTCGCTCGTGGAAGATTCGGCGCTCGATAATCGAGCGGTCATGATCGGCGGCACCACCGGGATTTTAGGCGAATGGGGACCGGAGTCGGAGGAGAACCGTTACGAAGGAGCGATGACCGCACGGCAGGCGCTCGCGAAATCGAAGAACGGCGCGACCGTCCGCATCGGCATGACGGTCGGCATCGAACCGGTCATCGCGCTCTGCCGCGCCGCCGGGATTCGCTCCGTGCTGCGTCCTTTTCCGGCGACGTTTCTGGGAAGCAGCGAGATTACGCTCGCCGAACTCGCTCTGGCCTACACGATTTTTCCCAATGGCGGCTGGCGTCCCAACGGGCCACACATTCTCGATCGCATCGAAGAAAAAGATGGCACTGTCGTCTGGCAGGCGCCGGCGGATCGGGCGCGACAGACCGTCGTCAAGCCGGAGACTGCCTACGAAGTCCACTCCTGTCTGGTTGATGCGCTCGACTCCGGCACCGGCCGCATCGCCCGCGAAAAATTCGGCCTGAAGAAATTTCCTGCGGCCGGAAAAACTGGCACCGCCTACGATTTTACCGACGCGCTTTTTGCCGGATACGACAGCTCGATTACTTGCGCCGTCTGGGCCGGATTCGACAAGCCGCAAAAAATTTATCGCGGCGCGTTCGGCGGCGAAATCGCTCTGCCCATCTGGGTCGATCTGATGAACGCAGCGAACGAGCGCTATCCGGCCAAAGAGATTCCGCAGCCGAAAGGAATGCAGAAGGTGGAGATTTGCACGCGCTCGGGCCTACTCGCGACGGACAAATGTTACGACACCGTGAAATCCGGCAGCGGTGAAGGCGTGCGCAAGCGTACGACGTACGTCGAGCTCGCCACATCCGCTCAAATGCCGACCGAGCCGTGCAACGTCCACGGCGAAGTGCGCACGCGGCTCGTCCGCGATTTGCCGGCCTCAGGATTTCCGCGCGCCTCTCTCGCCGTCGATCCAAAGCAGGTCTCGCCAATTACTCCACAGGGTCCGGTTCTCCTGGCAGAAAACGATCCATACAACGCCGTAAACTCGACGATGAAACCGAAGCCGACGCCGGAAAAAGAAAAACCGGAGACCGCAAATTCGCCCAAGTCGAGCGAGGAAAATAATCTTCCCGATCCGACGAAACCTGTCTTGAAAGCGGAGGCAGTCGAACCGGATCCGACGAGGCCTGCTCCGAAAGCAGAAGCAGTCGAGTCTCCGACGAAACCGGTCTTGAAGGCCGAGCGAGTTGAACCCGATTCAACCAAGCCAGTCCTGAGAGCCGAACCAGTTACGCCGACACCACCGAAGCAGATTCGTCGCGCTGAACCCGTTCATCCGAGCGATCAAATTCCGGCAGAGGACATTTTGAAACCAACGCCGCCGCCGCCGTCGGATTTTGGCGATTGAATATGGCGTCAGCGAATCCGGCCAATTTTCGTCTCACGGTTCTGAATCCTGGTGGACGCGATCCGGAACAACATTTTCCCGATGGCGCCGGTGAGATAACGCAGCCGCATCAGCCGACCAACTTTCACGCGTATGCGGCCTGCACCCATGGAAGTTTTCAGCGCGAGACAAAAGCGGCCGTGGCGGAAGTGCCGTCGGTTTTGCTTTTGTTGCGCGGCGACTTCAGCGCTTCGGAGCGCGCGCTGGCTGCCTTGCAGAACGCTGGGCGCTTCGTGGCCGTTTCGTTAAAGGAAACCGGGCTGCATCAAATCGCGAATCAGCTCCGGGATCCGGCGCGGCTCGCGCGTTTCGTTCGTATTGTGCGGCGCGCTGATGGTTGCATCGCGCCGACACCCGAGTCGGCTGATCTTTATCGGTCCATTCGGGGTGACGCTGATCGGGTTGCCTTCATTCCGACGCCGTATCCGATCGACGATAAGCGCTGGGATTTTTCACGACCGATCGATGAACGTTCCGGCATCCTGATCGGGACCCGAGAATGGAACGTGCCGTCGCGAAATCATCTCGGCGCCTTGCTGCTGGCGCGGAACATCAGCGAAGAGACCGGCGCGCCCGTCACTGTCTACAATTTCGATGGGCGCAAGGGCGCGCGGCTTCTTTCACAGGTTGGCTTCGACAACTTGCGGATCCTGGAACGCAAACTCGCCTATCCCGATTACCTGCGCGAAGTCGCGAGGCACAAGATTGTGCTCCAACTCGATACGAGTTTCGTTCCGGGACAGGTGGCGGGCGACGCCTTGCTTTGTCGCGTTCCATGTGTCGGAGGTAACGGCGCGATTGAACGCCTGGCGTTTCCGGAACTGTGCGGTTTGGCGCGATCGATTGAAGACGTAGGCAAGAGCGCAATACGTCTGCTCGCTGACCTGGCGCACTATGAAGCGAGCGTCGCAAGAATGGACTCCGTCGCTTCCCAACGGCTTTCGTTCAAAGTCGGCGCGCGAGAGCTACGAGCGTTTTTCGCTGAGTGAGTGTCTGAACTGTAGCCGCTGCCCTGTGGGCGGCGTGAGTTCGGCATCCGTCTAGACTTCCATCCACGCTTCGCACAGCGAAGTGGTTACAGTGGAGGATCAGTGAAACGAGCGTGTCATCCCCATCGCTTCAAAATAATAATCCTCGAGCTTACTCGTTTGCCCCGTCTGCTCGAACTTCTGCCGAACCGACTCTGCGGCATTGCGCGCAATCGCACTTAATTGATCGGGCTGCGCCGCGGCGTGAAGCAACACCGTCGCCAGCAAATCGTGATCGCCTTCCTTCACCAGAATCCCGCTTCGTCCGTTCTCGATCGCTTCCGGAATCCCGCCGTGCTCGGTCGCAAAAACTGGCAACCCGCTCGCCATCGCTTCCAGCATCGAGTTAGGAACGCCTTCCTGATTTCCGTCGGTCCCGGTCTGGCTCGGATGGAGAAAGATGTGCGAACGGTAGAATAGTTCGCGCAGTTGCCCCTGCGAAACGAATCCCGGAAAAAAAACCTTCTCCGCCACGCCCAGCTCGGCGGCTTGCTGTCCTAGTTCGTTTCGAAGAGGTCCTTCGCCGGCAATCGTAAATGTCGCACCAGGATACTGACCGGCGAACCGGGCGAACGCGCGCAGGCTGACGTTGAGTCCTTTTTTCTCGATCAACCGGCCGGCTTGCAAAAATTTCCACGCGCCATCGTTCGGCCAAACGCGTTCCTGAAACGGGATGTCATCCACCGGTATGCCGGTGCGCTGGATTCGAATCTTCTCGGGCGGACAACCGATCTCGACGAGGGCGCGGCCTAACGACTCCGAGCGCACCAAAACGAGCCGGACGGCGTCGAGCATCTGTTTCGTCGCGGCGCGATACGCAGGTTTCCCCAAATCGACCATCACATCCGCGCCGTGAAACGAGACCACGGTCGGCCGCGGCCAGGCACGGATCAGCGGCAGCAGATGCACCGCGATATGGCCGAAGTAAATGTGGAGAAGCTTCGCGCCGGCCTGATCGAGAATGCCGGTCAGCTTCTTCACTTCGCCGGCCGGAATTTGCCACGGAACGTCGCGGAGCTGCCTGAACCAGAAGCGCCGCAGAAAATGGCCGGCCGGCTTCCCCGTCACCGCGATCCGATCAAATGGATAGCGCTCTGCTTCTTCGCGCTTCTGCGCGATCACAAACGGCGCCACGCGCGTGAGCGACCTGATTTGCCGGTAGATGTGCAGCATCTCCGGCTTCAAAAACGTCGCGCAATAACAAGCGACCACCGGCCGCAGGGTGGATCGCGCGCTCCGCCGCGCGATGTCGGACAAGTGCGGCTCCGCCGCCATTTTATTTATCGAGCGACGGAGCGCTCGATCCACCACAAAGTTGGCTCAAAACCTAAATTCGAAAAACTTGATGCCCTTCCATTTGCCGGGCTCATGCGGGTCATAGCTGATGGCTTCCTCGGAAGTGCCATACTTGCGCGGCGCGCGCGGGTTGAGCATTTGCAGCGGATTGCCTCCGCGAACGGCGCGTGGGATCACGCCGGTCACTTCGGTTCTCGTGATGGGTGCGGTGGGCTGCTGCTGGCGCGGCTTAGGGCGGTTCCGCGAGACGGGGGCAACATAGGTTTCCGCCAGGACGGAGGTAGCGGCGAGAGTGAGGACGAGGCAGGCGAGCAGGCAAATTTTCATAAGTAAGGCAGCAGCGGCATGGGCCGATCAAATCGGCTCCCTGCATTGAAAAGCAGGTTTTCTTCGTTCGCTCAATCACCGAATCACCGGATCGCGAAGATTTATCCATTCTTGCCCGCTCGAAGGCCTGAGCGCACACTGACGGCGCGATGGATTACCTTGGAAAGGCGAGACGGGTTTTGGATGTGGAGATTTTCGAAATCCAGCGGCTGCGCGAACGCCTGGACGATAATTTTGCCCGCGCCGTGGAGCTGATTAAGGATTGCGTCGAGGCGCGCGGAAAAGTCGTCGTGCTCGGCGTGGGGAAATCGGGTCACATCGGAAACAAGATCGCCTCAACGCTTACCAGCACCGGTTCGCCTGCGGTCGTGCTCGATTCCCTGAACGCGCTGCATGGTGATCTCGGCATGATCGCGGACGGCGACGTTATCCTTGCCTTGAGCGCGAGCGGCGAGACCGAAGAGATGCTGCGAATCCTGCCGGCCATCGCGCGTTTTCAAGTGAAGATCATCGCTGTCTGCGGCGACGCGAATTCCAGCCTGGCGCAAAACGCGCACATCGTTCTTGACGTCAATATCGAGCAGGAAGCCTGTCCGCTAAATCTCGCGCCGACCTCGAGCACCACCGTCATGCTCGCGCTCGGCGACGCGCTCGCGATGGTCCTTCTCGAAGCGCGCGGTTTCCAAAAAGAAGATTTCGCCCGCTTCCATCCCGCGGGAATGATCGGGCGCAGCCTGCTTCTGCGAGTCCACCAAATCATGCGGCCACGCCATGCCCTAGCGATGGTCGCACCGGATGCGCCGATTCGCTGCGTCTTGAAAACGATGACCGACGTCCGTGCCGGCGCCGCCGTCGTGGCGGATGAAGAGGGACAGTTGCTCGGAATTTTTACCCACGGCGATTTCGTGCGCCACTTTCAATCGGACGCGAAGATTGCCGACCGCCTCGTCGGCGACCTGATGACGCTCAATCCGGTGACGGTGCATCAGGACAAGCTCGCCGTGGAAGTGTTGAACCTGCTCGAGCGCCATCGCATCGACGATCTCGTAGTCGTTGACGATCAACAGGCGCCGGTGGGCATGGTGGATTCGCAGGATCTGACCAAGCTCAAGTTGCTCTAGAAGTTCAGGGCAAGAGACAGTTTCCCCTCATGGCAGAAAGCTTTCTCCGATATACGGATTGGCCGCGGCGATCCAATTGGCTAGAAGTCGAGGGCTGACGAAGGCCCAAATAGTCCGTGTTCTTTCCGCCAATCTGCCGTATGCCGAGGCCATGGCTCTCGCGCGTCGCGCAGCACCTCTCCTGGATCTCAAAGTCAGTGAATTCCTGCGCCTGCGACGCAATCGCTAGACAGGTTACGCTTCGCGCACTTTCTCGATGAAGCGTTCGCTGTAGCCTTCTTGCCGCAGAGACTCCCCGTCCATCGCCTTGCCTTGCTTCTTCGTCACCTCTTTGGTCGCCCGAAGAAGTTGCCTCGTGGCCTGATCGAGAATTTCCTCCTCGGAACGTTGCCGAGGTTTGGCAGCCGGCGCTTTGGGCATGCCTGTTCATTACACAATATCCCATGAAATGCCAAATCCTTGAAGGAACTGAGATTGAGCACGCACCGTGAAAACGCCGCATTCACTTAAGCTCAAGTTGCTATAAGCGCGCTGACGTTGTAAGCAGTTGCCCCGTTTCAACGACCCAATGGCTGCCGCGAACGATCTCCGAAAAGGACAGGCGATAAAATACAATGGCAACACCGCCATTGTCCTCGACGTGCAGCACCGCACGCCGGGAAATTTGCGCGCCTTCGTCCAGGCGATCATCCGTTATATCAACACCGGGAAGAGTGCGGACATCCGCTTCGGATCGACCGACAAGGTGGAGCTCGTCGAAATCAATCGGGCGACGGTCGAGTTCAGTTACAAGGACGGCAACGGATATCATTTCATGGATCCTGACACCTACGACACGGTGACATTGCAGGACAGTTTGCTCGGCGAGGCGAAGGATTTTCTCGTCGAAAATTTGCGCGTGCAGGTCCTCTACGCGGAGGGCAAGGCGGTGCAGGTGGAGTTGCCGTCGTCGGTGCAGCTCAAAGTGGTGGAAGCGCCGGAAGGGCTGCGCGGCGATACGGCATCGAACGTGACAAAGCCGGCGATTTTGGAGACCGGCAAGACGGTCAACGTTCCGCTGTTCATTCAGGAAGGCGAGACGATAAAGATCGATACGCGCACCGGCGATTACATGGGGCGGGCGTAGAGAAGCGCTGTCCTGCATGTCATCCCGAGCCGCGCAGACGGCGAGGGACCTCACAAGCGGTCAACCGCTTCCGCGTCACGTTTGGCGTTATCGGCGCGGGACGCATTGATTCTTCGCGATAGCGCAATCTACGACTGCGGGGTCCCTCGGCGCGCTACGCCAGCCTCGGGATGACACCCGCTCGCTCTTTTCCTTCTTTCATCCGCGCCAATCTGCGTAATCTGCGGTTAACTTGGCTGCGAAGAGGAAACGACGAACGACCCTTCATCACGGACGCAGGCGCGGCCGACGCATGAAGTTGACTGCTCCAATCGCCCGCCATCGTTCCGCAGTTGACGCGTGGACGATCCCAACCCGCTGGCTCAAGCTCGTCGTCGCGATCTTCCTCCTGCCTCTCTGCGCTGTCCTGACGCAGACGTTTTTCACCGTCTTCGCTCGCGCCACCGTCACCCAACGTCTCTGGGCCGCCGAGGAATTCTGGTTCTTCTCGTTAGGCGCAGTCCTCTGGCTGATTGCGTTCTTCGGATTACCGCGGCCGATGCTGGTCTATGTTTTCGGGCACGAACTGACCCACGCGTTTTGGGTCCTGCTCATGGGCGGCCGGGTCAGCCGGTTCCGCGTCGGGCGCGACGGCGGACACATCGTGACGGACCGGAACAATTTCTGGATCGCGCTCGCCCCGTATTTTTTCCCGCTCTATAGCATTCTCGTTATCGCCACTTATGGCGTGCTCAGTTTGTTTTTCTCCGTGCAACCGTACGGTCGCCTTCTTTACGCGTTGATCGGCGCGACCTGGGCGTTCCACTTCACATTCACCTGTTGGATGATTCCGAAAAGACAAACGGACCTGACCGATCACGGCACCTTCTTTTCGCTTGTGGTCATTTACCTGATGAACCTGCTTTTGCTCAGCGTCATGCTCGTGCTTGCCTCAGCGCAGATCACGTTTGCCGATCTCGGCCGCGAGTTCCTTGCCAATGCGGAAAACTTTGCGCATTGGGTGACTTCTCTGTAGCGGCGGTCTATGACCGCCGAAAGCGCTGCGTGAAATCATCGGCGGTCATAGACCGCCGCTACGAGGAAACATTCGTGTAGGCGGCGAACGGAAGCGCGATCATCGCTTCGGCGAGCGGCGCATCCGCACTGGAAAGCTTCCTTCCGGAAAAAATCTCGGTCGCACCTTCGAGGGAAATCGAATCCGGCAATTGCACCGCGGTTTCCTTCCATTTCTCCCCGACCGGCGGGAAACCGAGGCGTGACGAAAGCCGTGGAACGATCACCGCGATCCATTTCCCTTCATGCTCCCGAACGAAGGCGACACACGAATCAGCGAACGGCCCGCTCACGGTGAGCGGCAAATAGGTTCCCGCCCCAAACAACGCGGCGTTGTCGTGGCGAAATCGCAACAGGCGTTGCGTCAGGAACAACTTGATCCGGCCGTCCGGCCAATGTTGGAGCAAATCTTCCGGCGCCGCGCCGCTCAACGACGCGAGCGTCTCGCGCCGCTGCTGGTAATCGACCGGACGCCGATTGTCCGGATCGACCAAACTGAAATCCCAAATCTCGTTCCCCTGATAAATGTCCGGCACGCCGGGAAGGGTGAGCTTCAGCGCCACCTGCGCGAGCGAATTGATCGCGCCGAGCCGCGCGATTTCCTCAGCAACAGGAAGGAAGGCGGGCAGAAATTTATTTTTCTCCGATGGATCGAGGACCCTGGCCACGAATTCGTTTACGGCCGCGTCCCACTGCTCGTTAGGCTGGATCCAACTCGTGTTGATCTTCGCCTCCTTGAGCGCCTTCGCCATGTAAGCCTGGATCCGGCTAGTGTATTCGGCGTCGATCGTCTTTTCCGCGTGGCCGGCCGCATCCATCGGCCAGGTGCCGAGGAGCGTCTGATAGAAAAGATATTCTTCGTTCGGGTCCGGCGCCGAAACGTCGTCCAGATTTCGCTTCCACCGCCGGTTGATTACGCGCCAGCGCTGTAAGGCGCTTCGCCACAATTGCGGCACTTCGGAGATCGCCGCCATTCGCGCCCGCACATCCTCGCTCCGCTTCGTGTCGTGCGTCGAAGTCGCCAGCAATGTCGCCGGCCAGTCGCGCTGCCGTTCCAGATTGCGCTGGTGAAATTCGTCAACGCTGATGCCGAACTGCTGCGGTTCGCCGCCGACTTCGTTCAGCGCCGCGAGCCGGTTGTAAATGTAGAACACGGTGTCCTCGAGCCCCTTCGCCATGATCGGACCGGTGCTCTGCTGGAATTTCAGGACGAAATGCGCGTGCGCCTCCCGCGCTTCATCGTCGAGATTTTCCGGGAAGCGGAAGAGGAGAATGTCGCGCAGAAAATTGAAGACCGACTCCTCCAATGCCGGGTTTCGGCGCTTCGCCGCGGTCACAGCGCGCTCGATGATGGCGCGGTCCTCGTCGCTTACCGGCTGGCCAGGTGTGACGTAGGTGCGGTAAACCGGAAAACAGGCAATGGTCTCGCGGACCGCGCGGGCCAGCGCATCGAGGGTGAAATCGCGGAACCATCTGTTCTGTTCCGAGAGCCGGTCGAGCATGTCGCCGAGAACGTTGACGTCGTTCGCGAGCGAGAGCCGCATGACCTGGCGTTTCTTCGCGTAAACCAAATGTCCGAAGTGCATCGAGTGGCCGATGAAACGCTGGAACGTTTTCGTGATGGCCTGCTCTGCCGACGCATCCACGAGAAGCCCGGCCACCAGCTTGCCGAACTCGTAACCGGTCGTGCCGTGGACCGGCCAATCTTTCCGCAGCGTTTCGTTGCCCGACAAAATTTTCTCGACCACGAGATAGATCGCGCGGCCATCTTGGGGCAGCGGGACGCCGAGCGCGGCCGCGCAACGGCGCTGCAATTTCTCGAAATACTCTTTCGGCAAATAGAGGCCGTCCGGGTGATCGATCCGCAAACCGGTGACAGCGCCGGCGCCGATGAGCTCGATGAGCAAATGGTGGGTGGCATCGAACACCTCCGGCAATTCCATCCGGATGGCGGCGAGATCGTTCACGTCGAAGAAACGCCGATAGTTGATTTCCTCGGCGGCGACGCGCCAGAACGCGAGGCGATACGATTGGTCGTTCAGGAGGGAATCGAGCGCATCGAAACTTCGCGGATCCCCCTGCCTGCCATTGATCTCCGCCACCGCCTGCATGACCGCGGCCTGCACCTGCGGTGCTTCCTCGCATCGCCGCTCCAGCCGGCGCTTGATGATCTCCTTCTCGCGCGTGCGCTCCTTGATCCGTTCGGGATCCGTCTCCGTCCGGCGCGGTAAATATTCCAGCGCGGTGATGATGCTCTGGAATTCCGCATAGAAATCTTCGCTCTTGAACGGCGCCAGCTTGTCGAGCGCGATCTGGAGAATGTGGCGGTAGGTGCCGGGCGCGATCGGGAATTCGTGGTCATAATAGCGTAGATAGAAGGCACCC
>JBEEHU010000048.1:0-12852 GCA_041167565.1 Verrucomicrobiota bacterium
ATGAAGTTTTCGGCGCGGCTAATGGGGCGATCGCCGAGTATGTCTGTGCTTCGGAGCGAACATTGGTGACGAAGCCGGATAACATCACGTTCCAGCAGGCGGGTTCCGTCGCGGTGGCCGGACTTACGGCCCTGCAAGGTCTTCGCAACCAGGGGAACATTCAGCTTGGGCAAAAGGTTCTGGTCAACGGCGCCTCCGGAGGAGTGGGTACCTTCGCCGTGCAGATCGCAAAGACGTTTGGGGCAGAGGTGACCGCCGTCTGCAGTCCTCGGAACCTGGAACAGGCCCGATCAATGGGCGCGGACCACGTCATCGACTACACGAAAGAGGACTTCACCTTGGGCGATCAGCGTTACGATATGATCTTCGACAACGTCGGAAACCATACCATTGCAGACCGCCGGCGCGTGCTGAATCCGAATGGCATCTGTGTGCTGGCTGGCATGGGCAGCGCCGGAAAGCACGAAGGTCAGTTGCCGCGCCTGGCTGGCAGTCTGAAATCCTTTTTTGTGTCGCCGTTCATCTCCCAGAAATTCAAATTCTTCATCGCCAAACTTCTAAAAGCCGACCTGATCGTTCTGCGTGACCTGATGCAGGAGGGCAAAGTGAAGCCCGTGATCGACCGCGAGTACCCGATGAGCGAGACCGCGGAAGCGCTCGGTTATTTGGAGGAAGGCCACGCCCGCGGCAAAGTAGTAATCACCATCGAATGAGCGCACTTCGAACATCATCAATGTCGCCGCTATTCAAAGCCCGAATGGGCGGCTTCTGCTGGTTCATGTGTTTCCTCACCAGCATTTATCCGATGATCATCAGCGGCCGGCTGATTGTCGCGGGCGATCCCGCTGCCACGGCTGCCAACCTCTTATCAAACGAAACTTTGTTTCGACTCGGGACCGCATCGCTCCTCGTATCAACTGCCTTCCACGTGGGCGCGACCCTTTTCGTTTATGAAGTACTAAAGCCCGTAAATCGAAGTCTCTCGCTGCTGGCAGCCTTCTTCAGTCTCGTAGCCTGCGCGGTGGGAGCGTTCAGCTGCGTCTTTGATCTGGTGCCGTTTATTCTTTTGAAAGGCGCTCCCTACCTGACGACGGCCTTTACGGTAGACCAGCTTCAGGCGCTGACCCTGATGTTTCTCAAGGTACGGGTCCAGGCCAACGACATTGCCCTCAGCCTCTTCGGACTGCATTGTTTCGGGGTCGGTTACCTCGTTTTCCGGTCGACGTTCATGCCGCGAATCATCGGCGTGCTTATGCTCATGGCCGGCGTCGGTTGGTTAACGTTTTTGTTGCCGCCAGTCGCGCAGAGCCTTGCCCCCTTCAACATGATGCCCGGAGCCCTTGGCGAGGTGTCGCTAGCCCTGTGGCTCCTCCTGAAAGGCGTGAACGTCCAACGATGGAACGAACAGGAGATCAACCCGGCAACGCCGGCGGATCCGGTTCCCCAAAACATTTAGTCAGTTAACCACATAAGGAAAAGAGCCAATGAGCACAATTGTGATGACCCAACCATTGGAGAATCCTGGCCCGACAGCGATCAAGCCTGCGCAACGCACCGCGGCGAAAACCGTTGGTTTCCTCTATCTGTTTGCCATGGCTATCTCGATCTTCGGGGAGTCCGTGCGCGGCCGCTTAATTCTCCCCCACGACGCGGTGCAGACCGCATCCAGCATTGCGGCCTCCGAGGCTCTTTTCCGACTCAGCATCGTAGGCGACCTGGTCATTTATGTCTGTGACATTGTTTTATTCTGGGGCCTTTACGTTATTCTCAAGCGTGTAAATAAGGACGTCGCCCTGCTCGCGGTCTTCTTCCGGCTCGTGGAAACTGCTATTCTCGGCGTCACAACTCTGACTGCTTTCATAGCCCTGCGGCTTCTCAGCGGGGCCGATTACCTGCGAGTGGTCGATACCGCTCAGTTGCAGGCGCTGGCGCGAGGGTTCCTGAGCGTTTACGGAATAGGACTAAGTGTTGGCTTCGTCTTCCTCGGACTTGGGTCGGCCGTATTCAGCTATTTGTGGCTGAAGTCGCGTTACATCCCCCGAGGACTTGCCTGGTTAGGAATCGTCGGATCGCTTCTCATGGCAATCATGAGTCTGGTTACCATGGTGTTCCCCGTCGTATGGGACCGCGTGGGAATAGCCTATATGATGCCGATGGGCCTCTACGAAATCGGCCTGGGCCTTTGGTTACTTGTTAAAGGACTAAAAGCACCGAGTCTAACGAGTTAATCGCGAAGTTCTCTATGAAAACACACCTAAAAATCCTAATCACTGCCTCTTGCCTCGCTGCGTATTTGCTCCCTTGCAAAGCGAGTGGCCAGACCCCGAGCCCGAGCTCAGCTCCGCGGATGAAAGCCATCGTTTATCACGAGTTTGGCTCGCCCGATGTCCTTCGGCTGGAAGAAGTCGAAAAGCCGGTTCCGACTGACAATCAACTCCTGATCAGAGTTCGCGCCGTGTCGGTGAATCCGCTTGATTGGCATTTCATGGAAGGCACTCCCTACATCGGCCGCCCCCTGGCGTTTGGATTCCTCAAGCCAGAGGTCACGCGACTGGGGGTTGACTATGCGGGGACGGTGGAGGCGGTCGGCAAGCACATTACTGAGTTCAAGCCCGGCGATGAGGTCTACGGAAATAAGTTTGGCGCTTTTGCCGAGTATGTCGTTGCTACGGACAAAGCCTTGGCCTTGAAACCAGCTAACCTGACCTTCGAGCAGGCGGCTTCACTCCCAGTGGCAGCGATTACCGCGTTGCAGGCGCTTCGCGACACCGGAAAAATCCAGCCGGGCCAGAAGGTCCTGATCAACGGTGCGTCAGGAGGGGTCGGCACCTTTGCCGTGCAGATCGCAAAGACATTCGGGGCGGAAGTAATCGGTGTATGCAGTGGGAGGAATGCGGACATGGTTCGCTCGCTCGGCGCCGATCGTGTCATTGATTACACCAAAGAAGATTTCACCAAGGGCGCTGAGCGTTACGACCTGATTCTCGACAACGTCGGCAACCAGCCTCTGGCAGGATTCAGACGCGTGCTAAATCCCAAAGGAACATACGTCATGATCGGAGGAGGAGGAGTAAAAGACGATCCGTGGTTTGGCGCTTTGGTTCGACCGATCAAATCGATTTTCATGTCAAAGTTCGTCAGCCAGCAAATGAAACCAATGCTGGCGGACATGAATAGGAAAGACCTGACCGTCCTCGCCGATCTTATCCAGACCGGAAAGGTGAAGCCGGTTATCGACAAGACTTACCCGTTTAATCAGCTCCCCGACGCGATGCGGTATCTGGAAGAAGGCCACGCTCGAGGAAAAGTGGTAGTAACTGTCGGCGATAACATCGAACCGTTAGCGCCCAGCGCCAATCGCGCCACAGGCGCCGCCAGCACTCCTAGTCCCATTCTCATTGCCCTTGAGCTCATCGCTATCCCTGTCTTCGTCTTGATCGTGCCCATTATCGCGGCATTCACTCTCAATCGCCGCTTCAAGCAGCGCAACCCGGGGGCGAGGGGATTCAGATGGGGTTACTACTTTAGCATCATGTCGTTTATCGGCGGCCTTGTTCTCGGCCTCTTCCTCGAATGCGGAACCACGGGCGTGATCGTTTGCGGTTTCATTTACGCTCTCCTCGCGTGGTTCTTCGCCCAGCGTCAGCACTGGGCCTGGATCGCGCTCACGATTCTTAGCTTCAATCCGATCGCCTGGATCATCAATGCTATCTACCTTCGGAAGCGTTGGACGGAGACTGCGGCGTAAAGGCTGAAGGGTGAGGGATGAGGGATGAAAGCTGAAATAAAAACCACACGTGCTCTCGCCAGTCATGGTCTTTCTCGGTAGATGACCGTTATCCTTACGCTACATGCGCACCTATCTTGGATCAATAGCCATCTGGTGCGCTATGGCGGTCATGTTCCTCATCGAAATCGCGAGAGGCGCAGTGGGAAATGATGTGGGTCTCCTTGGGCTCGGTGCTCTCCCCGACAGCGGTCAAATTCATCACGAATATTGGCGTTTGCTCACGGCCGGGTTTCTACATTACGATCCCACCCATCTTGCGCTCAATACCCTCCTGTTACTCTTGATCGGACCCACCGTAGAACGCCGCGCCGGCACACCGTGGCTCCTCCTCATTTTCCTCAGCGGATCACTGACAGGCTGCATCGGCATGTTCGTAAAACATCTGCTCTGGCCTTCCCAAGGCGTCTCGCTCGGCGCGTCGGGCGGGATGTTCGCACTTCTAGGAGCCGCGCTCGTTCTGGTCTTTCGGCTTCAATCGCAAAATCGGTTGGTTCGAATTCGTCTTATCGTCGTGCTCGTTGTAGGTCTAACCTATTCAGTCTTACCAGGCATTAGCATGATCGGGCACATAGTCGGCTTGGTTGTCGGGACCACAGTCGCCCTTGCGATCCCCCTGAGAGCCTTATCGCAGGTCGCTCGTGCTCCGGCGTTGAATTCGAGATGAGCCCCGTTCTTTCAGCTCTGCGTCAGCGCGTGGTTGATGTGAAGCCGGACGAACTGCGCGCGCTCGGGCTTGCGTTCGTTTTCAACTTCATCGTCCTCGGCAGCTATTACGTCCTGCGGCCGATCCGCGATGAAATCGGAGCCGCGGGCGGGCTGGAAAATCTCTCGTGGATGTTTACCGCCACCCTGGTGACGATGCTCATGGCGAACACGCTTTTCGCCGCCATTGTCGCGCGGCGTTCGCGGCGGCGCTTTATCCCGATGGCCTATCGCTTCTTCATCCTGAACCTTTTTCTCTTTTACGTGCTAATGCGCACGCTGCCGGCCGGCCAACAGCTGTGGGTCGGCCGCGCCTTCTACGTCTGGGTCAGCGTCTTCAATCTCTTTGTCGTCACCGTCTTCTGGGCCTTCATGACCGACATCTTCAACACCGAGCAGGCCAAGCGACTCTTCGGATTCATCTCTGTCGGTGGCACCCTGGGCGGCATTGTCGGCGGATTACTCACCGCGTCCCTCGTGAAACGGCTCGGCACCGCGAACCTGCTGATCATTTCCGCCGTGCTCCTCGAAGGCGGCGCATGGTGCGTGCGCTTCTTCCCGGCGCAATTCAAAGGCGAACACGCGAGCGCGTTTCGGGATGAGACCGCGACCGCCGAACGCCCGATCGGTGGCACGCTCTGGTCGGGAATCACGCACGTATTCAGCTCGCCCTATTTGCTGGGGATTTGCGCCTTCATGCTGCTCCACGCCATCACCGCCACGTTCGTCTACTTCCAGCAGGCGGACATCACCCGCGCCGCCATTAGCGACCGCGCGGTGCGCACCGCCTTTTTCGCGCAGATCGATATTTGGGTAAACGTGCTCACCGTCGTCATCCAGATCTTCCTCACCGGCCGAATCCTGAAATGGCTCGGCGTGGGTCTTACCCTGGCGATCTACCCGGCGATCAGTCTCGTCGGCTTTCTCGCCATTGGCGTCATGCCGGGGCTGGGGTTGCTCGCCTTTTTCCAGGTGCTGCGCCGCGCCATGAACTACGCCCTCTCACGTCCCGCGCGCGAAGTTCTATTCACCGTCCTGCGGCGCGAAGACAAATACAAAGCGAAGAGCTTCATGGACACCTTCGTTTATCGCGCCGGCGATCAGATCGGCGCCTGGTCGTATCCGCTACTAACCTGGATGGGACTGGCGCTCACCGGCATTTCCTTCGTGGCCGCGCCGCTGGCGGCCGCCTGGTGTGTGCTAAGTCTGTGGCTCGGCCGTCGCCAAGTCACGCTCGCGCGGCAGCGAGATGAGCAATCTCGTTTGTAGGGCGACCGCTCGGGTTGCCAAGACCGAATAGCGGCAGGCGACGCGCCTGCCCTACAATTCATTGCTGCTATCCGCTATCTTCCATCCTCCTCGCCGAGTCTTTGCTCGTCATGACGTTGCATCCACTCGCTTCAATCCCGGCATCGTGAAGGAGATCGCCTGGAGTTCCGCCGCGAGCGTCCTTGCTTGCTCGGCCGTGAGTTCGACCAGCGGCGGCCGCACCTTCGCCCACGCCGGATCGTTCGCGTAGATCGCGATGGCTTGCTTCAGCGCGCTTATCAGCGGGTATTTTGTGCCGAACGCGTCCCGGATGATACTTAACTTAGCCTGCTGGTCGTCGGCATCTGCATTCTTCCATTCCGCGTAGAGCTTGTGAATTGCGGCCGGGTTAACGTTGGCGGTCGCGGAGATAGTACCGACGCCGCCATTCCGCATGTTAGCGAGGAGGAACGATTCGCTGCCGACGAACACGTCAAAACCGGACTGGGCGAACGCGTCGAGGAAAACCTTGGTGTTGTTCCAATCGCCCGAGCTGTCTTTCATCCCGGCGATTGCTTTGGGATAGGACTTAAGCAGGCGCTCTACCAGGCCCGCTGTAATGCCCACCATCGCCACCGGCGGGATATGGTAGAGATAAATTCTCAGCCGGGTATCACCGACGCGCTGCACGACCTCGCTGAAATATCGGTAGAGACCTTCTTCGCTGACACCTTTGTAATAGAAAGGCGGCAGCATTAAGACACCCGCGCAGCCATGCTTCACCGCCTGCGAGGTGAGCTTGACGGTTTCCGTGATCGAGCAGCAACCGGTGCCCACCATCATGCGCGACGTATCGACTCCGGTCGCGACCAGCGCCTCGAGTAGTGTCGCGCGCTCTTCGGCCGCCAGCGAGTTCGCTTCGCTGTTGGTGCCAAACACGGCGAGTCCGCAGTTCTGCGAAAGCAGCCATTGGCAATGCGCGATGAAACGATCTTTATCAGGCGACAAATCGGCTCCGAACGGAGTGACAACAGGCGCCAGAACGCCGCGGATACGATGGGTCATGATTTTCTCGAAAGCGATCAATGCGGGACAATCCTCGGCGTTCCTCACGCTATCCTCAATCCTCTATTCTCCATCCTCGCTTCCACTCTCCGATTTCATTGGGAAGCTTTCCGTTCAGATCTTCGACGCGGGACGTTACCGTGCCGGCCAATAATCCTCCCGTCGGTGCGAGCCGCTCCACCTTGGCTGCGCGTTATTCCCCCGCCGGTGTCAGCTCGGCTACCGGGCGTGCGAGCTGCACCCCCGTTCATGCGAGTCATTCTCCCGGCCGTGCGACTGGGCGCCCGGGCCTGCGCGTCGATCCACCGCCCGTGCGAGCGGCCCTACCGGGCGTGTGAGTTCAGCTACCGGAAGCGCGCGTTCTGCCACCGACAGCGCGATATCGGCCACCGCCCCTTCCAGATTCGCTACCGCCTTTTCTAACTCGAAAAATTCACTGCAAATCGCGCTTTTCCGTTGGCAACGCCCCGCCCGCCCCCTAAAACGGACCAGACGCCCGGCAATGACACCGCGCCTCGCCCCCTAACCTCCAAAACAAGAAAGGCGCTCCTTATGAACGATCGCGACCAGCGTCGCTACGGCGCGGCTAAACGCGTCCATCCTTGGACATCGAAAACGGCACCGATTCTCAGCCGCGTTTGTGGCGCGCTAGCTCAAGCAACATGCTGAGCCGGTGCGTTAGGAGCCGCGATGGTTACGGACGCCCTTCATTTCCCGATATGGGTGCGCGATTACCAGCGGACGCCGGTAGATGGCGTCATCCGGGCCGCTCGTCTCGCTTTTCCAGGGCGCAAACTGGAGTTCCCGCGGCTCGATGAAGAACACCACCTCGACAGCATCGCGGCCCTCCGAGCGCTTTCGCGTGATGGGGTGCTGCCGATTCTTCTTCGGCTATCCTCCATTCTCGCTTCTACTCTCTGGTTTAATTAGGAAGCTTTCACTGCAGCCCTGTGCCCGCAGCCGCCTGAGCTCTAATTGGTGGGCGCTCTATCGGTATTGACATTTGTCCAGCAGAGTCCGTAAATGTGCTCCACTCAAAGGACCTCCCGGATGATGTTTCCACACAGCGTGTCTAGCGCAGTTGTTCGCCCGCGGCATTTTGCATCGCAAACGAGGCGGAGTGTTAGAGTAGCCGCAAGATGACAGTTTCGCTTTTGTTCCCGACCCTTCTGTGTCTTGGAGCACTTGGCATACAGGATAGTACGGCATCTCCTTCGAGCTTTTCGGTCACCGGCAATCTCCTAACCGCTCGGTATAATCACACTCAAACGCTCCTGACAAATAACAAAGTATTGGTTACTGGAGGTGCTGACTCTAACGGAACCCCTCTCCCAAACGCCGAGCTCTACGACCCTAACACTAAAAGCTGGAGCGCGACGGGAAGCCTGGCGGTTGCGCGAGTGGGACACACGGCAACGCTGCTAACGAATGGCATGGTGCTAGTCACAGGCGGACAGAATCAATCCAACTATCTCGCGGGAGCCGAGATTTACAACCCGGCGACTGGTGTATGGACCAACACCGGCAATCTTACGACGCCGCGTGCGGCTCATACTGCGACGCTGCTCTCGGGTGGCAAGGTCTTGGTGGCAGGCGGGGTGAACGCCACAGGCTCGCTAAAGAGTGCCGAGACCTACGATTCAGCAACAGGAAGTTGGGCTTTCGGTGGGGGTATATTCTCCGCGAGGCAACGCCATACAGCTACTTTAGTATTGGATAGCTTTAACCAATCTACAAGGTTACTACTCGCGGGGGGACTCAACGAAAATGGTCCGTTAACGAATTGCGAGGCCGATGATGTTAATGCAAATGGGTTCGGTAACAGTGGTTCTCTCCCTTCTACGGTAGCTCGGGTAGGGCATGCGGCAACATTGTTGTCGAGTGGTTTTGTGTTGCTGACCGGAGGTTCGAATTCCGGAGGCTTCGTGGCGATTTCCGAGCTTTACGACCCGATGTTCGGGAAAGGCATTAGTAGCACCGGCAGTCTCAATACCGGCCGGGATTCGCATACAGCTACGTGGTTACCCAACGGGAGAGTGCTCGTGGCAGGAGGTCGAAGTTCCAGCGGAACGCTGACAAGCGCCGAGCTTTACGACCCCTCGACCGGCGTGTGGGCGGCAACCGGGAGCCTCGGAGTTGCCCGCCAACTTCACGCTACAACTTTGCTTCGAAACGGCCAGGTCCTTGTTAGTGGAGGTCTCGGCGCAAGCTTTAACGCTACTGCGACCGCTGAACTTTACGACCCGGCCTCGCCTGACACTGCAGCACAGCTCCAGAATATTTCGACCCGGCTCAATGTTCTGGACAACGACAACGTGTTGATTGGCGGCTTCATTATCACCGGCAACGCCGCGAAGAAAGTAATGCTTCGCGCCATCGGCCCTTCGCTTACCCAGTTCGGTATAACGGGGCCGTTACCAGACCCGACTTTGGAATTGCATTACCCCGACGGAAGCATAGTGCGAAATGACGATTGGAAAATTAATCAGCAAACGCTTCAGTCGCAAGAAACCGAAATCCGCGCTACAACGATTCCGCCCACGAACGAGGTGGAATCCGCCTTGGTCCAGTTGCTCGCGCCGGGAGCGTATACTGCGATTATCAGAGGAAAGAACGCCAGTACGGGCATCGGATTAATTGAAGCCTATGACCTAGACCAATCTAATCCTATCAAATTGGCGAATATTAGCACGCGGGGTTTCGTCGACATCGGCAACAACGTGATGATTGGAGGGTTCATCATAGGTCCGACGGGGGATGGCAATGCCAAAGTAGTGGTCCGCGCAATCGGACCCACCCTAACCTCTGCTGGCGTTGGGAATCCACTTCAAGATCCGACGCTGGAACTGCATGATGGCAATGGCGGGACGATTGCCTCAAACGACAACTGGCAAGACGATTCCGGTGCAGCCGAGATTCGGACGGATAAACTGGATCCAAAAGACGCTAGAGAGAGCGCATTGCTGCGCGCCTTACCGCCGGGCGCTTACACCGCGGTAGTAGCGGGGAGTGGCAACACGGTCGGGGTCGGTTTAGTGGAAGTGTATAATGTGCAATAGCTGCGGAGGCTTGGGAGACGGAGGGGAGCGGCAGCGGCGACGGGATCAGTCAATGTATCTTTGACCCATCTTGGCCAACGTCCATTTGAGAATTTCTTTTGCCTCAGTGGAGCTGCGCACCGTTCGCGCCTGCTTCCTTCGCAACCAGGACCATGCGGAAGAGCAAGAAAACGCTAAATACTGACATGCTGAAAACTGAAAAAGGTAATCGCCCAAGTTACCGAATTGTCCCGACCATCCGGCGAATATTCCGACTGAAGGCAAGATCTTCGGCTGTAGTGGCAGGCTTGTCGCCTCCGACGGTGGCGATTTGCAGCGATGCGGCCGACGCTACAGATTTCGTGTCTTTGGTTGCCGACCGCCAACAGACCGATTGATTCGTTCGCATCCCGTTCTCTCACCTTCGCCCCTCGGGTTGCATAATCTATGTCGCCGTCGCCCAACTCGCTCCAGTCGCCGGGGCGAACATCCGACCGCTGTCGTCCGAGCTTGCTTAAGCTCGGTTCGCCCAGCAAATTGAACAGTCGATAAACAGATGGCTACGAAAATAGACTTTGCAGTGGGCATTGGCGGCGAGAACGGCCAGGGGATCGCTTCCACGGGCGATATTCTCGCCCGCATCTTCGCGCGCCGCGGCCTCCATCTCAACGCTTACAACGCCTACCAGTCCATCATCCGCGGCGGACATACCTTCCTGACCGTTCGCGCGAGCGACGCGCCCGTGTCCAACATGGGGGACAAGATCGACGTCTTCATCCCGCTCAATCAGGACACGATGGATCGCCACCTCCAGCTGTTGAAGGCCGGCGCGTGCGCCATCTACGACATCGAGAAAATCACACCGGGCCAGGCCGCCGACGGCGTGCAGCTTTGCCCGATGCCGATGAAGGAATTGACCCGGGGCAACAAGCTCGCGATCAACACCGCCGCGCTCGGCGCCACGCTCCAGTTGCTCGGCATTGAATCGGAGCCGCTCGAATCGGTCGTGACCCGGCAGTTCAAGAAGAAAGGCGACGCCGTCGTGGCTCAGAATATTTCGATCGCGCGCGCCGGTTACGATTACGCGGAGAAGAACTTCAAAGCGTTTCCGTGGAAGACGCCTGTCGGACCTAAGCCGCTCGGCGTCATCACCGGCAACCAGGCCACTGCGATGGGCGGCGCGGCGGCCGGCGTGAAATTCTACGCGGCTTACCCGATGAGCCCATCCACCGGCGTGCTCATGTGGATGGCGGCCCACGCGCGGCAGCTCGGCATCATGGTGCGGCAAGTCGAGGACGAGATCGGCGTGATGAACATGGTCATCGGCGCGGCCCACACCGGTTGCCGCGCGATGTGCGCTACCAGCGGCGGCGGTTTTGCCCTGATGTCGGAAGCGATCGGCATGGCGGGCATGATCGAAACGCCCATCGTCTGCGTCGATGTCCAGCGCGCCGGCCCAGCCACCGGCGTGCCGACCAAGACCGAGCAGGGCGATCTCTGGCAGGTGCTCGGTGCCGGCCAAGGCGATTATCCGAAGCTGGTGGTAGCTCCGTCGAGCCAGCTCGATTTATTCCAGACGATTCCGGAGCTGTTCAATCTCTGCGACAAGTACCAATGCCCCGGCCTGGTCCTGGCTGATCTGCTCATCTCCGAAGGAACCTCGAGCATTGATCCCGACGAGCTCGACTTCAACGTGAAGATCGACCGCGGCGAATTGATTCTTTCCAACGGTGACGGCAACGGTGCGGATAATGGCAGCGGCGCCATCGCCGTCGGCAGCGGTTACAACGACAAGGCTTACCTGCGTTTCAAGAACATCGAGAGCGGCATCTCGCCTCGCGCGGTGCCGGGCGTCCTAGGTCACATCTTCACCGCCGCCACGGACGAGCACGACGAAGACGGCACGATCATCAGCGATGAATTCACCAACCCGCACAAGCGTCGGATGATGGTCGAGAAGCGCGGCCGCAAAATGCAGGCGGCGATCAACGACATCCCCCCGCCAAAACTTTTCGGTCCCGAGAACGCCGCCGTCACCCTGGTCGGCTGGGGCTCGACCGAGGGCGTGATTCGCGAGGCAGTGGAGAAACTCGCCGGCGAAGAAGGCATCGTGGCCAACCAGCTTCAGATAAAATGGATCGTTCCCTTCCACTCCGCTGAGATCAGCCGGATCCTTTGGCAGAAGAATGTCATTATTG
Source organism: Verrucomicrobiota bacterium (assembly GCA_041167565.1). Classification (GTDB taxonomy): domain Bacteria; phylum Verrucomicrobiota; class Verrucomicrobiia; order Chthoniobacterales; family UBA10450; genus AV80. The sequence continues at coordinate 12,042 of JBEEHU010000048.1, forward strand.
TTGAGAACACTTACAGCGGTCAGTTCGCCCGCTATCTCCGGAGCGAGACCGGGTTCGACGCGCAAGGTCACATCCGCAAGTACGACGGCGAGCCGTTCATGCCCCATCACATCGTCGAAGCCGTCAAAGACCAATTAGCAGGCAAAACAAGACTCTCTGTCCCTGTGCACGAGGTCCTGGCCTAACGAACTATGAGCGCAACAGTTGAACCTGTAGTTACTCCGACCGCTGAGCCCGGTAAGTTAACAAAAGACACCTACCGCGGCCGCATTCATCCCGATTGGTGTCCCGGCTGCGGCGATTTCTCCGTGCTCGCCGCGCTCCAGACCGCGATGTTCGAGCTCGGCCTCCAGCCGCATCAGGTTTGCGTCGTCAGCGGCATTGGCTGCTCCTCTAATTTGCCGGGCTACGTCAACACCTACGGCATGCACACCCTGCACGGCCGCTCCCTTGCCGTCGCTACCGGCGTTAAGCTCGGCAACCACGAGTTGAAAGTCATCTGCACCGGTGGCGACGGCGACGGCTTCGGCATCGGCGGCAACCATTTCGTCCACACCATGCGCCGCAACGTGGACCTGACCTACATCGTCATGGACAACCAGATTTACGGCCTGACGACCGGTCAATGTTCGCCTACCAGCGTCAAGGGCATGAAGACCAAGAGCACGCCGCACGGCAGCGTCGAGAACCCGATCAACCCGATCCCGATGGCGATTGTTTGCGGCGCGACCTACGTGGCCCGCGCCTTCAGCGGCAAACAGAAACACATGGTCGAAATGTTCAAGGGCGCCATTCAACACAAAGGCTTCGC
>JBEEHU010000049.1:0-4594 GCA_041167565.1 Verrucomicrobiota bacterium
AACAACGACGGCGCGAACGCTGTTGCCGCGCGACTGAAGAAATTGCGCGGCAGCGGCCGTTGGCCGCGAATTCCCGTCGGCATCAACATCGGAAAATCAAAGGTCACCCCGATCGAAGAAGCGACCGTCGACTATCTCCATTCCTTTCGGCTTCTGCACCCGTTCGCCGACTACGTTGTCCTGAACGTCAGTTCGCCGAATACGCCCGACCTCCGTTCGCTGCAAAGCCACGCCGCGCTCGAGGAATTGCTCCGTGCCATTCTCCACGAAAATCAAACCATCGGAAAACCAGTGCTGATAAAGATCGCGCCCGATCTTTCTCTGGCCGAGATCGAACAGATCGTTGCGACCTGCGAGCAAAACGGCGTCGCCGGAATCATCGCGACGAATACAACTCTGGATCATTCTGCGATCCCTGCTTCTCGCGATCAAACCGGCGGTTTGAGCGGCCGTCCGCTCCGCGAAAAATCGACCGAATTCGTGCGCGCCATCACCTCGCGTTCCCGGTTACCCGTAATCGCGTCCGGCGGAATTTTCGACGCCGAAAGCGCCAGAGAAAAACTCGAAGCCGGCGCGCAACTCCTCCAGGTTTACACTGGCTACATCTATCGCGGGCCGGGATTGCTCCGCGAGATTCTGCAGAATCTGTGATGTCCTTTGAGTTACGACAGTTGTAGGACGAGGACAGCTTGCCCTGCGATCAAATCACCGCGACACCCACTTGGCGTCTTTGCCGACGATTATCGGCAGCTCGTCCATCATGTATTGGGTCTTGCCGATCACGCCCCACATCGGGACGCCGGTCGCCGCGTGCCATTTCTGCGACATGCTTTCGCCGGTATGACAGCCCCAACTCTTGACGAATGCGCCGCGGGCAAACACACGCCGGTTGATTTTCTTCGCGTCGTTTTCGTGCAGCCACGATTTGCAGGCGCTCTCGATGTTGCTGCTGTAATCGAACATGAAGCACTTGTGGTTCGAATGGCCGAAGTACTCGAAGTCCACGACCTTGAACGTGTCGCGCGGCTGGCCGTTGTTGAGGTAATTGATGACGTCGTCGCCGTTCTGGAAATAAACCAGCTTGAGATCGAGCTTGTCCCGCACCGTCCCGATGAGCGCGATTAAATCCTGTTTGTCCTGTTCCGCCCGATCGATGTAACCCTGTTTGTAAACCAGCCAGGTAATCTTCGCGTCGGGGGACTGGGCGCGAATCTGGTCGGTCCGGATACGGGCGGCGCGAACAAAATTCGCCCACCAATGATCGTGCGCCTGCGGGCCCTTATATTTTTCCCACTTCATCAGGGATGGCCCGCCCACGAGCATGACATATTCGCCGGTGACGGGAGGAGCGGCCGGCGCGCGTTGGGCGAGGAGCAGGCTAAGAAGGAAGAGAATCGGAAGCAGTCGTTTCATCGGGAGTGCTGGGAGCAGTATTTATGCTCATAGGGTAACTCGCGCAAGTGCGCATCTAGCAAAGCGGGTGGGATGAACGCTAAATTTCCCCCTGCATCAGGTCCGCCAAAGTCTGGCGCTTCCGGACGAGATTGAAATCTCGACCGTGAACCAGGACCTCGGCGGGGAGGGGCCGCGAGTTGTAGTTCGAAGCCATGACGAAACCATACGCGCCCGCACTCATGATCGCGGCAATGTCGCCTTCTTTCATCGCCGGCATCTCGCGATCCTGCGCAAAGAAATCGCCGCTCTCACAAACCGGCCCGACCACGTCCACGAGCTCGCGCGCTGAATCCGACGGCTCCCGGACCGGCACGATCTCGTGGTAACTTTGGTAAAGCGCTGGCCGGATCAGGTCGTTCATCCCGGCATCGACGATGACGAATTTCTTGTGCCCGGTTTGCTTCAGGTAACGGACCGTCGTTAGCAGAACACCGGCGTTGCCGACGAGAAACCGACCGGGTTCGAGCAAGACACGCAAGTTGAGTTCGCGCAGAGGCGGGAGAATGGCGGCCGCGTAATCGGCCACACTAAAGGCGGACGCTTCGCCGTCGTGCTCGTGCCACCATTTGCCGGAGCCACTTTCGAGCGCACGCTTGTAAATAATTCCCATCCCGCCCCCAACGCTGAAAAACTCGAGGGCATGCCGTTGGTTCAACTCGTGGATCAGTGGCGCGACTTTCGCGATCGCTTCCGCGAACGGGGCCGCGTCGGTGATCTGTGAACCGATGTGCATTTGCACGCCGCGGATCAGAATGTTCGGCAGCCGCGCCGCTTCTTCGTAGATCGCCGCGACCTGATCGAGGGCGATGCCGAACTTATTCTCGCTGCGGCCGGTCGAGATATAACGGTGCGTGCCCGCATCGACATCGGGATTTACCCGCAGCGCGATCGGCGCACGAAGATTTTTGCCGCGGGCGATTCGGTCGATGTAGGCGAGCTCCGCTTCGCTCTCGACATTGAAACTAAGGACGCCCTGATCCAGCGCATATTCGATTTCGTCCTGCGATTTGCCCACGCCGGCAAAGCTGCAGCGTTGCGGATCGCCGCCCGCGGCGAGGACGCGAAAGAGTTCGCCGCCGGAGACGATGTCGAAACCGGAGCCTTGTTCGGATAGCAGCTTTAGGATCGCGCCGTTCGAGTTCGCTTTGACGGCGTAACAGATGAGGTGATCGAGCGGCGCCAGGGCGGCATCGAGCCGGCGGTAATGATCGAGGATCGTGCCCGCGCTATAAACGTAGAGCGGCGTCCCGAACTCCTGCGCGACGTGCGCGAGCGCGACGTCTTCGCAATAAAGTTCACCATCGCGGTAATGAAACGAATGCACGATGAAAAATGTAGAGGCGCTTGTGCCAAGCGCCTAACCAATTGAACAGGCGTTTGGCACAAACGCCTCTACATCGAGTTGGGAGGGCGCTTCCTACGCAGAATCGCGCCTAACGACACCAGAATGAGCAGCGCGCCAAAGCTGCAAACGATCGCGGCGCCTGAAGGCAGATCCCACCAGAAGGAAAAGAAGAGGCCGCCGACTCCGCCGATCAAGGCGATGAGCCAGCCGATCAGCAGCCGGCGGCTCAGCGTGCCGGCAAGATTAATCCCGCAGACCGCCGGCACAATGAGATAGCTGAAGACCAGAAGCACGCCGGCGATCCGGACGAAGCTGGTTACGACCAGACCGAAGGCCGCATAAAAAAGAAAATCCCACCAGCGGACACGCAGGCCTTTCTTCCACGCGCCGTCGCGATCGTAGGAGACGAGGATGAAATTTCGCCGCAGGACGAAATGCAGCACGCCCACGATGGCGAAAAGGCCAAAGCATTTCCAAACTTCGAGCGGAGTGACCAGCAGGATGTTTCCAACCAGCATCTGTTTGATTTGCTCGTCGCCTTCGGCGGCGCGGCTCAGCAGCAAAACCGCGGCGGCGGCGGCAACCACATACGCGATGCCGATGACGGCTTCCTGCGGGATCTGGCTCGTCCGTTTTCCCGTGATGGAGAAGACGGCCGCGCCGACAAAGGTCAGGCCGAGAGCGATCGCGAACGTCCCCCAGCTTTGCAGATCCAAATGAAACAGGACCGCGATGCAGATGCCGAGCGACGCCATTTGCGCCATGGCGATGTCGATAAAGATGATGCCGCGTTGCACGACGTGAAGGCCGAGATATACCAGCAGCCACGGCAAGAGCACGCAGGCCACGATGGGCCAGAACATTACGTCCCACATATTATTTCATCGCCGCGCTCAGCCGCGCGACCAAGGCGTCGATCAGCTTCACGTAGTTATCGGTGTTCGGCAGCGCCCCGGGATATTGGGCGAAATCGACCACCTTCGCTCCGGTCGAGCTCGCCACTTTCTCGGCAATCTTCCGGTCGTGAAACGGCTCGACGATGATCGCCTTGATCTTCTGCGCTTTCATTTTGTCGATCACTTCCGCGAGGTGCGATGGCGATGGCGGAATGCCCGGTTTCGGCTCGAGAAAAATGTCGATGTTCAGTCCAAACCGGTGCGCGAAGTAAACCCAGGAATCGTGATAAGCGACGACGCTTTGTCCCTTGAACGGCAGCATCGCCGCGCCCCATTCCTGGAGCTTCGCATTGATGGTGGCCTCGAACTTCTTGTAGTTCGCGTCGTAGGCGGCCGCGTTCGGCGCATCCAGGGCGCTGAAAGCTTGAGCGATGTGGAGCGCGACCGTTTTCGCAATGATCGGATCTACAACGAAATGCGGGTTGCCGAGCGAGTGGACGTCGCCCGCGGCGCGCGTCGCGTTCGTGGGAATGTTCATGAGGCGGACGCCTTGCGAAGCCTGGACGCGGCCCGGCTTGCCCACCTCGATTTTTGAATTGCGCGCGTTTTGCAGGAGCGGGGGGAGCCAACCAATTTCCAGTTCCGCGCCGCCATCGATGAGCACGTCGGCGTCGCGCAGTTGCACGACGAAACTCGGGCGGGCATCGACGAAGTGCGAATCCTCGGTGGGTTTCGCCATCGCGCTGACTTCAACTTTGTCGCCGCCTACTTCACGCGCGAGCGAGGCGAGATCGGGGACGGTGGAGACGACATTAAGCTTCGCCTGCGCGGAGATCGCGCAGAGAAAAAATGCGGACAGGATCAACAGGACTTGTGGGATTTTTTTCATAAATGGAAA
>JBEEHU010000050.1:0-13517 GCA_041167565.1 Verrucomicrobiota bacterium
GTTACGAAGTCCACGGCATCATCCGCCGCGCGAGCACGTTCAACACGGCGCGCATCGATCATCTCTACGCCGATCCGCACATCAACGGCGTGCGGTTATTCCTGCATTACGGCGATCTGGCCGATTCGGTGAACCTCGTGAAGCTGCTTTACGAATTGAAGCCGGACGAAATTTATCATCTCGGCGCACAGAGCCATGTGCGCGTCAGTTTCGACATTCCCGAGTACACCTCGGACGTCACGGGCGTGGGAACGATCCGAATCCTGGAAGCGATCCGAGAAACGGGGATCCGGTCGAAATTTTACCAGGCCTCGAGCAGCGAGATGTTTGGCAAAGTGCAACAGGTGCCGCAAACGGAAACGACGCCGTTCTGGCCGCGAAGTCCGTACGGCGTGGCCAAGGTGTTTGCGTATTGGGCGACGGTGAATTATCGCGAAAGCTACGGGCTTTGCGCGAGCAACGGCATCTTGTTCAACCACGAGAGTCCGCGCCGCGGTGAAACGTTCGTGACCCGCAAGATTACGCGCGCGGCAGCTGCGATTAAGCTGGGTCTGCAAAAGGAACTTTTCCTGGGTAACCTGGACGCGAAACGGGACTGGGGTTATGCACCGGAATACGTGGAGGGAATGTGGCGGATCCTCCAGCACGACGAGGGCGATGATTACGTGCTGGCCACGAACGAGACCCATACCGTTCGTGAATTCGTCGAAGCTGCCTTCGCCCGGGCCAATCTCGACTGGAAGGATTACGTGAAGCACGACGATCGCTACGAACGGCCAGCGGAAGTCGAACTGCTTATTGGCGACGCGTCGAAGGCGAAGAAGATTCTCGATTGGGAACCGAAGGTGCGGTTCCACGAATTGGTGGAGATCATGGTCGACGCGGACATGGAATTATTCTCGCGGACGACGGCGCAGCAGCATCTCGGCAAGCTGCCGTGATGTTTCCCTGTAGCGGCGTTTATGACCGCCGAACGTGTCCAGTTCCCGCGAATCCGGCGGTCATAGACCGCCGCTACAGCTATTGCCTCATCGCGTCGGCCACGGCTGGCGCCGCCGGCGCAGCCGGCACCATCGCTTCGAGCGGGTCGTTCACGATCGTTACTTTCGCGCCCCAACCGACGGCGTCATAAAGCTGAATGACGTCGCGCGAACGCATGCGGATGCAGCCGAAGCTCGCCGGTTTTCCTATGTTCCGCTCCTCGGGCGTGCCGTGAATGTATATGTAGCGGCCGTACGCATTCGCGTTCCGCGCTTCGCGTCCGCGCAGCCAAAGAATCCGGGTCACGATCGGATCGCGCCCGGGCGCATCCGGCGCCAGGATTTCGCCGGTGCGGCGGCGATCTTTGAAAACGGCGCCGCTCGGCGCGTTCCCGCCGATCTTTTCTGCGATCTCCAATTCACCAAGCGGTGTCCCGCGGCTTCCGGGCGAATCGCCGATCGCGAACTTCGACGTCGAAATGGGATACGTGGCGATGAGTGCGCCATTATCGAGGAGCGCCATCCGTTGTTGGGGCACGCTGATGATAACGTGATGCCGCGTATCCGGAGCCACGCAGGAGGTAACCATAAGCGCGATGCCTGCGAGAAAAATGCGGGTCAGGTGTGATCTCATCGGATGAATCGAAAAAAGCTTTCGGCGTTTGTGGTTGTCGCGTGCGCCAGTTCTTCGACGCTGATCCCGCGCGCGGCGGCGATCGAGTCCGCCACCAGACGGGTGTGCGCCGGCTCGCAACGCTTTCCGCGGAAGGGGACCGGCGCAAGATACGGGCAATCGGTTTCAACCATGAAGTCGCCTAACGACAACTGAGCCGCGAGCTCGCGCACCGCCGCGCCGTTCTTGAAAGTGACGATGCCGGTAAACGAAACCAGATGACCGAGCGCGAGAACTTCATCCGCCTGCTCGCGAGTTCCACCGAAGCAATGAAAGACACCGCGCAGTTTGCCTGCATACGGGCGCATGATCGCGAGCGTATCGTCCCACGCATCGCGCTGATGAATGACGACATTCAACCCGAGCTCCGCGGCGAGATCGAGTTGCTGCTCGAAAAGGCTGGCCTGGTTCGCTTTGTAAGCGCCGTCGTGAATATCCGCCTCGAGCTCTTCTTCGGTCGAACTTTGCAGGGCCTTCGCAAAAACCTGCGTCTTGCGCTCCTTGGATAATTCCACGCTCGGCAGCCGATGATAATCCAGACCGGTCTCCCCGATCGCGACAACGCGCTTGCTCGCCGCCAACTCCCGCAGCGGCGTGATCACGTCCTCTTCCGAATCGTCGGCCGTCGTCGGGTGAACGCCAATCACCGCATAAATATTCGGATAGGTGTCGGCAAGCTCGACTGCCCGCCGGCTGCTCGCGACCGAAGTGCCGATGGTGATGATCCGTGTCACGCCAGCGTCCGTTGCGCGGCGAAGCACCTCATCGAAATCGGGGGCGAAATCCGGATAATCGAGGTGCGCGTGAGTATCGATCAGCATTTTAGTTGCAGGGCGTTTTTGTGAGAAGCCCTACAATAATCACCATTCGATCACCGTGCTGGCCCAGGTGAGTCCGCCGCCGAAGACGACCATCAGGATGTAATCGCCGGCCTTGATTCGTCCGGTGCGATTCGCTTCATCGAGCGCGATGGCCACGGCCGCGGCTGAGGTATTTCCGTAGCGATCGAGATTTACGAAGAAATGATCGCGCGAAATTCCCAATCGATCGGCAATGGCTTCGATGATTCGGACATTCGCCTGGTGCGGGATCACGCACGCGATGTCATCGATGGTGAGACCGGCCTGCTCGAGCACCTTTTTCGACGCGCTCATCATGGCGATCACCGCCTGCTTGTAAACATCCTTGCCCGACATGTGGATGGTGGAAAGATTCTGGTCCGCGTTTTCCTTCGTGATCGGGGTGCGGCAGCCCCCTCCCGGCATGAAAAGAATATCGGCGTAGTTCCCGTCGCTGCCGACGTGGGTGGCGATGACTCCGTGAGTGCCGCCCCGATGCTTCAGAATCGCCGCGCCGGCGCCGTCGCCGAAAAGAACGCAGGTGTTGCGATCGGTCCAGTTCGTGATCGAACTAAGCTTTTCCGCTCCAATAACCAGGACGGTTTCGTGCGTGTGCGACGTGATGAACTGGTGCGCGATATCGACTCCGAAAAGAAAACCGGCGCACGCGGCGGAGATGTCCAGGCAGGCAGCATTGGTGGCGCCGATATTTTTCTGAACCAGACAGGCCGTCGCCGGAAACAGCATGTCCGGCGTTGCGGTCGCGAGAAGGATAAGGTCGATTTCCTTCGGCGAAATTCCAGCCTGCTCGATGGCGGCGAGCGCGGCTTTGGTGGCCATATCGCTCGTGAATTCATCCTTCGCGGCGATGCGACGTTCCTTGATGCCGGTGCGAGTGGTGATCCACTCGTCGCTGGTGTCGACCATTTTCATGAGGTCGGCATTGCTCAGAATTCTTTCCGGCACATAACTGCCGGTGCCGATGATGGAAACCGTGCGACGCGGCTTACCGGAGCGCGGGCTCGAGCGGGGTTGTCGTTTCATGATAACGGCGGATTTCCTCGACGATATGCGGGTTCACCTGCTGTTCAATCGATTCGGCCGCCACCCGCAGCGCGTTCTTGATCGCGAGCGGCGTGCTCGCTCCGTGCGCGATGATGCAAATCCCGTTTACCCCCAGCAACGGCATTCCGCCGTATTCTTCGTAGTTCAGTTTTTTCTTGATCGTGCGAAACGCATTCCGGGCGAGAAAAGCGCCGGCCATGCGCACCTTGGTTTGCGTTAGCTCGTGCTTGAGCCAGTTGAAAACCGCGCCGGCCACGGACTCGCACGTTTTCAAAATCACGTTGCCGACAAAACCATCGCACACCACCACCTCGACCGGGTCGTCGAAAAGATCGTGTCCTTCCACATTGCCGCGGAAATTCAGCGAGCTCTGCTTCAACATCTTGAAAACTTCTTTCGTTAGCTCCGAACCTTTGACGTCCTCGCCGCCGATCGACATGAGTCCGACACAAGGATTGCTGTAGCCCAGGACGTGGCGCGAATAGACCGAGCCCATGACGGCATATTGGAGGAGATGTTCGGGCTTCGCATCGCTGTTCGCACCGGCATCGATCAAGACAAAAATATTCGTCTCTGATGGGATGATGGCGGCAATGCCCGGCCGATCGATTCCCGGAAGTGTGCGCAATTTTATTGTCGTGGCTGCGACGGCAGCGCCGGTGTGCCCCGCGCTCACAATCGCCGCCGCCTCCCCTTTTTTGACGAGATCAACCGCGCGGCTGACTGACGAATCTTTTTTGCGCCGGACCGCATCGATCGCGCTGTCCTTCATCTCCACCACCTGGGTCGCGTGAACAATCTCGATGCGGCGGTCGTTGCAGCCGTGTTTCTTGAGCTCCGCTTCGATTTTCGGAGTATCGCCGACGAGGAAGAGCTTGTTGATGTGGGGGTACTCCTGCAGAGCCAGCACGGCGCCGCCGACGATATGGGGCGGACCGAAATCGCCGCCCATGGCATCCAGAGCGATTTTCATCGGAGCGGGATTTTGCGGATTTCGGGGTGTGAATGCAAAATCAAAAAACGTTGAAGGATTGAAGGGTTAAAGCGTTGCAGCGGGTCTTTCGCTTCAACCCTTCAACGCTTTAACGCTTCAACCGATTACGCCCCCACGCTCAAAACCTGCCGGCCTTTGTAATAACCGCAAGAGGGACAAGCCGTGTGCGATGCGACGGTGCTGCCGCATTGGGTGCATTTGTTAAGCTGGGGAGGCTGCCAGCGATGGGATGCCTTGCGCGTGCGCAGGCGCATCTTCGAAGTTTTGCGTTTGGGAACTCCCATAAGGGCAAACAGGAAAGCAGGAAATCCGGAAAAGACAACTGTTGTAGCTGCCGCCGTCTCTGGCGGCAGGGAGTTCGCGCGTTTTCCCGGAACCCGATCTGCCGCTGAGACAGCGGCAGCTACAACTTCAGCTTATCCAGCGCACTCCAATCGGGCTGCGCCTTGATGACGTCTTCGGTCGACGCGGCGTCGGCAGCCGGCGCGGTGGCGGCGGGACATTTCCGGCCGCCTTCGCGATCGCAATGAGGATGGGCCGGCAGGTTAAGCAGAATATCTTCGCGAACGTAAGGCGCGAGATCGATGACTTCCGGCCCGGTCAATTCCTGATGAATCGAAAAAGCTTTCACCGCGATATCGAATGGAAACGGCTCGAGGCAACGCACGCATTTCAGTTCGACCGGTTGCGCCAGCGTCCCCGTTACCCACAACGCTCCTTCGGAAACGCCGAGGTCGAGCGAATAACGGAGCGGGCCCGTGCAGACGACGCCCTCCGCCGCAAGATCGGGAATGGCGCATTCCTCCTCGCCCTCGAGATGCAAACCGTCCGCCTGAATTTGCCGGAGATGGACCTTCATGAGGAAATGACGAATGACGAATGAAGTCGAAATGACGAATGACGAATGACGAATGACGAAACAAATCCGAATGACGAATGATCGAAGATGCGACGGCGAGCTTTCATTCGGATTTCGGACTTCGTCATTGTTTTGACATTCGTCATTCGTGCTTCGTCATTTCGCGAGCTTGCTCGCGAGCGCCTTCGCCACCCGGGCCGGGACGAAATCGGCCACGTCGCCGCCGAGGCGCGCGATTTCTTTTACGATGCGCGAGCTGAGATAAGTGTATTCCTCCTTCGGCATCAGGAAAATCGTTTCGACCGTCGCTTCGAGCTTCCGATTCATCAGGGCCATCTGGAATTCGAACTCAAAATCCGAGATGGCGCGCAGGCCCCGGATGACCGCGGTGGCTTTCCGCGCGATGGCGAAGTCGACCAGCAAACCGTCCAGCGGCGCGATCTCGACATTCTTGAATCTGCCGATGGTGGCCTGAAGAAGGCCGAGCCGCTCCTCGAGGGAGAAGAGCGGATTTTTTTGGTCGTTATGCGCCACCGCCACGATCACTTCGTCGAAAAGTTTCCGGGCGCGATCGATCACGTCGAGGTGACCGTTCGTCACGGGATCGAAGCTGCCGGGATAAATCGCGCGTCGAATCATGGAAGTTCGAATGTCGAATGACGAATGGCGAACGTCCAACTCCGAATGCGAGTTGCCGAGCGCCGCCAATGCTCACACAATAGCGGCGCGAACCATGATCGATCCACCTTACCGGACCGTCGCCGTCGCCAGCACTTTTTCGCCACGCTTTCTTCAGGTGCTGGCGGAAGCCAAACGCGTCCGGGATCGTCTTTGCTCGGAACTGCAATTGATTTACGTGGGCGAACGGGACGAGACCACGATCAGCAAGTTCAACACTGCTTTTCTCGAATTGGATCTTCCGGCGGAATCGATCATTCACTATCACCAGGGAGAAGATCCGGCCACGGCGATTCTGGAGGTGGCCAGTGAAAACGGGATCGACCTGATCGTGGCCGGCGCTTTGGAAAAAGAAGCGGTGCTCCGTCAATTTCTCGGCAACGTCGCGCGTCGTCTGGTGCGGGACGCCACCTGCTCGGTCATCCTCTTCACCAAGCCCGAGCAGGAACCGGAGCCGCTCTGTCGCATCGTCTTGCTGGCGGAACACTCCGATCACGGCCGGGCAGCGTTGCACAAGGCGTTGCGGCTGGCGGCGCTCGAGGACTGCGAAAAACTGTTCGTGGTCCGCCTTTACACGACCTTCGATGAAGCCCGGGCGAAAGCGCGGAACGAACCAGCCGAAGCGGGGAGGGAAGGCGCCCGCACTTTGGAAGAGGAAGAGGCGGCGCTCGAACAATTCATCGATTCGGCGGGCCCGACGGATGTCCCAATCGAAGCGCGCTGCATTCGCGGCAACACCGGCTATGCGGTGCTGGATTTCGTTCAATCGGTCGAGGCAACGATGCTGGTGGTGCCGGACGATCCGGAGACGGCTGGTCTTCCGACCCGCCTCGAATGGGTGAGTGACGTGATCCCGTGCAATCTCTGGGTAATTCGATAGGAGTGCAGGACAGAGAACACCTCTTTCGGCCTTTTGGTCTGGCGCATCTCGTTGTCATTGTCCTCACGATTGCGCTGCCATTTATATTGGCGGCGTTTGTGCGGAAAACGCGCTGGCCCCGCTGCGAGCGGGTCGTGGCCCGGCTCCTCGCGGTGTTGCTGCTGGTCAATTATCTTGGCTACGAAATTTACCTCGCGTCAACGGTCGGATTATCCTGGGAAAAGGCACTGCCGTTTCAACTTTGCGATTGGGCCATGATCGCCATCATCGTGGCCTTGCTGACCGGCCGCGAGCGCTGGCTGGAGGTCGCCTATTTTTGGGGAATCGGCGGAACAGCCCAGGCGATCATCACGCCGGATTTGAAGTACGCGTTTCCGGATATTCGTTTCCTGAGCTTCTTCGTCGGCCATTCCGGGATCGTGATCGGCATCGCCTTTATCATGATCATGAGAAAATTTCGTCCGCATTTCAGTTCCATCTGGCGAACGTTTGCGTGGTCGGAGGTTTATTTTGTCGTCACCATCGTGGTCGATCTGATCACGGGCGTGAACTACGGTTACCTCCTGCACAAACCGGAGGCGGCTTCGCTCCTGGATTTTCTGTCGGACCATCGCGCGGTTTACATTTTGCAGATGCACCTGCTCGCGCTCACTTTCTTCCTCGTGCTCTATCTGCCGTTTGCGCTGTATGATCTGGTGAGAGGAAAAGGAATCAGGAACGCAGGAAAGCAGGAAGCAGAAGCCTGATTTCTTTTTCCTAATTTCCTGCTTTCCTGATTCATTCTCGTGAAACCGAAACCACTCAAGATTCGCTCCGTCACCATTGGTGGCGGCCGTCCGGTTTTCATTCTCGGCCCGTGCGTGATCGAGTCGGAAAAGTTTGTCTGGCGCATGGCGCGGCGGATCGCGGAAATCTGCAAAGCGGAATCGGTCCCGTTCATTTTCAAGGCGTCGTACGACAAGGCGAACCGCACCTCAGTTCGTTCCTATCGCGGAATTGACGTCCAGGAAGGCTGCGAAATCCTCGCTGGGATCGGCGCGGAATTGAAAATCCCGGTCACGACCGATATCCATTCGCCGGCGGAAGCGGAGATCGCGGGTCATGTCATCGATGTTCTCCAGATCCCCGCGTTCCTCTGCCGCCAAACCGACCTGCTCCAGGCCGCTGCGGAAACCGGTCGTGTGCTGAACGTGAAGAAAGGCCAGTTTCTCGCGCCTTGGGACGTGAAGAATATCGCCGAAAAACTTTCCGCGTTCGGCAACGACAAGTTCGTCTTCACCGAGCGCGGCACCACTTTCGGCTACAATAATCTCGTCGCCGATTTCCGGTCGCTTCATTGGATGCGCGAAGCCGGTTACCGCGTCATTTTCGACGCCACTCATTCCGTGCAACGGCCCGGCGGCGCGGGCGATTCGACTTCAGGCGACGCCGCGCTTGCTCCCGTTCTTGCGCGGGCGGCGATGGCGGCCGGATGCGACGGAATCTTTATGGAGGTGCACGAGAATCCGGCGCGCGCTTTATCGGATGGACCGAACCAGATTCCGCTAAAGCAGTTGCCGAAGCATCTCCGCATGTTAAAAGCTATTCATGCTGCCGTTTCGTAGCGGTCGCGCCGGTTTCGCGCGCGCGTCCTCCGCTTTTTTAGTCCTCGCTCTCCTGACTTGCGCCGCCATCGCGGCGGACAAGAGCGCAAAGCCAGCCGGCTCCGCGAGCCCGAAAACGAAGACGAAAGAACGGCCAAAACCAGGGGAGGGAGTGACCAACGTACCCATCGCGGCGGGGCATGATGCCAAGGGGCTTGTCCTCCCGGACTTCGATCTTCTCGGACGGATGCGGGGAAAACTCGTGGCCGGCGTCACCAAGCGACTTGATGATGAGAACATCGAGTTTCAGGGAGTGAAATTCACTACTTTCCTGCCGGAAACCCAGACGCCCGACCTGGAAATCATAATGAAAACTTCAGTGTTCAATCTGAAAACGCAGGTGCTCAACTCCATCGAGCGAACGACGGTGAAACGTTCCGACTTCGAAATTTCCGGTGACAAGATGAAGTTCGAGATGCTTACGCGGATAGGCACGCTGGCGGGCAATGTGAAGATGGTGGTGCATGGCAAGGCCCGAACTCCCGGGAATGAGCGCTAATGAGAAAACTTGGCGGTGTTTGCTCAGTGCTCTGCTTCGGAGTCATGGCCGGAATCGTTCACGGCCAGGGGTCGGCGCCGGCGACACTCTCTTCGCGGCCTCCCGCGAAAACGATTGAGAAAACTCCGGCCGAGAAGCCGACCGACGCAAAAGTTTCGCCGGAAAAGAGTCCTGCGGAAAAGAAGAAGGAAAAGAAGGCCGTGGCTCCAGGGGAACAGATCATCACAGAAATTTATGCGGATGAAGCGGTTTTCGATTCAACGAAATCCTTCGGCGTTTTCACGGGACACATCATCGTGATCGATCCACGGTTCCAGATTCAGGGGGACAAACTGACGATCTACATCGCCAGCAAGCAAAGCGATGGCTTGGAAAAGGCGGTCGTCGAGGGCAACGTGGGGGTGGTGCGAGACAGGCCTGCGACTGAAGGCGGAGAACCGAGCCGAATGGTGGGGCGCTCGGACAAGGCCGTTTACACGGCGAAGAACGGCAATTTCGAGCTGACCGGAAACCCGCGGGTGCAGCAAGGTCTGAACACTCATATCGCGACCAGTCCCGATACCGTGATGGTTCTGAACGAGGCTGGCCAACTGCAAACGACCGGCCCGAGCCGGACGGAAATCCGACAGGCGCCGAAATCCGAAGCGTCGCCCACACCGTGATCAGCCAAACCGCGCCCAACTCTCCGGCTGCTGCGCCCGCCACCAAGCCGGGCGGGCAGGAATTCGTTCTTTGCACCGAAGAGCTCGTGAAAATCTATGGCGGACGCGCGGTGGTGAACGGCATCGATATCAAAGTGCGCGCGGGCGAGATCGTGGGCTTGCTCGGCCCGAA
Organism: Verrucomicrobiota bacterium; assembly: GCA_041167565.1. Classification (GTDB taxonomy): domain Bacteria; phylum Verrucomicrobiota; class Verrucomicrobiia; order Chthoniobacterales; family UBA10450; genus AV80. The sequence continues at coordinate 9,945 of JBEEHU010000050.1, forward strand.
CGGCGCGGGAAAAACGACCAGCTTTTACATGATCGTTGGACTCGTCAGGCCAAACACCGGCCGCGTGATCTTCTCCGGACGCGACGTGACGAGATATCCGATGTATAAGCGCGCGCGGCTCGGCATGGGTTATCTACCCCAGGAGGAATCGATCTTTCGCAAGATGACGGTGGAGCAAAACATCATGGCGATTCTCGAAACGCTGCCGCTGAACAAGTACGAACGCCGGCAGCGCTGCGATCAGTTACTCCACCAGTTCGGGATCGAGCGGATCGCCAAGAACACCGCGCTCACCCTGAGCGGCGGCGAAAAACGCCGGCTCACCATTGCGCGCTCGCTCGTCACCCAGCCGAGTCTGCTCATGCTCGACGAGCCGTTCAGCGGCGTGGATCCGATCGCGGTTTACGATGTCCAGCAGATCGTGGTCAATCTTCGCAAATCCGGGCTCGCCATTCTCATCACCGACCACAACGTGCGCGAGACGCTCTCGATAGTGGACCGCGCCTATCTCATTTTCGAAGGGCGCGTCGAGAGCGAAGGCACGAAAGATTTTCTGATCAACGATCCGATCAGCCGCCAGCTCTATCTCGGCGAGCGTTTTCAAATGTAAGCAGCGAAAGGAACAGCAGTGATATCGAACAACGCTCACCCGCACGTCAAAGTCACCGGACGCCATCTCCAGATCACGGACGCGATCAGCGATTACGTCACGCGGAAAATCGAAGGCCTGCATCTCGATTATCCGAAGATCATCGAAGCGCACGTGATCCTGGAGGTGGAGAAATACCGGCACTCCGCGGAAGTCGTGCTCGTCTGTTCGAATCACATCACCATCGAAGCCTGCGAGGAAACGAACGACATGTATGCCGCGATCGACGCCGTCGCGGACAAGGTCGCGCGGCAGATGCGGAAGTATAAGACGCGGCTCATGCGCAAACATCGGCCGCGGAAAGATATCGTGCAGCATCTCGAGGAGCAGGTGCTCCATGCCGAACCGACCGAAGAGGATGAACATCACGTGCACGCAGTCGTGAGCACCGAGCGCGTCCCGGTGAAACCGATGTTCGTGGATGAAGCGGTGTTGCAATTGGAAATGTCGCACCGGCAATTTCTGGTCTTCCTGAATGCGCGCAGCGCCCGGGTCAATGTTCTTTACCGCCGGAAAAGCGGCGATTTCGGTTTGATCGAGCCAACGGCGAATTAAGCGTGATGTTCAAAAACATTCTGCTGGTTTCCGCGCTGATGGTTTGCGGTGTTTCCGCCGAACCGACGCCGATTTCCGCGCCCGACGACGTCGCTGCTCCACCGGCTGATGCGGAGAAGACGGCATCGGGTCTCGCTTCGAAAGTGCTCGCGCCGGGCAAGGGTTCGACGCATCCGGGCAAGACCGATCTGGTCACGGTCCATTACACGGGCTGGACGACTGACGGCAAAATGTTCGACAGCTCAATCGCGGGCGGCAAGGCCGTTACCTTTCCGCTCGACAAAGTCATTGCCGGTTGGACGGAAGGCGTGCAACTAATGGTCGCGGGAGAGAAGCGGCGTTTTTGGATTCCGGAAGAGCTGGCGTACAAAGGAAAAGCGGGCCGGCCGGCCGGGATGCTGGTTTTCGACGTCGAGCTTATTTCGTTCACGGCGCCAGCGCCGAAAGAGACGCCATTCGATCCGACGAAAGCGCCGGACGATGTGAAGCGACCGCCGGCAGATGCAAAGCGCACGCTGACGGGCCTAAGTTACAAGATCCTCAAGCCGGGAGCCGGCGGACGCCATCCCACTGCCACCAGCTCGGTCACGGTGCATTATTCCGGTTGGACGACGGACGGGAAATTATTCGATAGTTCCCACACGCGCCACGAACCTGCGACCTTCCCGCTCAATCGCGTGATCCCCGGTTGGACCGAGGGAGTTCAATTAATGGTCGAAGGCGAGAAGCGGCGTTTCTGGATTCCCGAAAGCCTCGCCTATGCCGGCAACGGACCGATCTACGGCGATCTCGTGTTCGATATCGAGCTGATCAAGATCAATTAGTTGTACGGCGTCTGTGTCAGACGCCATTCCACGGCGTTTCACAGAAACGCCCTACAAACTTGCGCGGTGGCAATCCGGCGTGGATCGCGATAAACGTATGGCGCGCATGTCCGACAAAGTCACAAGCCAGGCGATCACTTCCGGCAGCGATCAGCGCAAGAATATCCCCGTTGTCACGGTCGAAAGTTTTTATCGCGCGCATGCGGCGAAGCTGCAGCTAAGGCTCGAAGGAAAACGGGTCGGTTTTCACCGCAAGATCCGCGAGCCGACCATTAACCGCCCGGGCCTCGCGCTCTCCGGCTTCTACAATTACTTCGCGGAAAAACGCGTCCAGGTCCTCGGCGCGGCGGAGCAATCGTACCTGAAAAGCCTCGGGCCGAAGACGCGGGTGAATCGTTTCCGCGATTTGTGCGCGCAGAAAATTCCCTGCCTGGTGACTTCGCGCGGCGCGCACCTCGACCCCGAACTTTTGGCGGTGGCGGAACAAGAGCAGGTGGCGGTTTTTCGGACGCCGCTGGTGACGATGCGGTTCATCAATGCGGCGACCATTGCCATGGAAGTCGATTTCTCGCCGACGGTGACGGAGTTCGGGAGCATGGTGGACATTCTGGGCGTCGGCGTCCTGATCCGCGGCCAGAGCGGCATCGGGAAAAGCGAATGCGTGCTGGGGCTGATCGAACGCGGTTACAGCCTCGTGGCCGATGACGTGACGCGGGTGAAGTCGCTGGAAGGCCGCGAGCTCATGGCCACCGCGCCCGACCTGACGCGTTATCACATGGAAGTGCGCGGGATTGGGATCATCAACGTCGCTTCCATCTTCGGGATCGGCAGCATTCGAATCGAGAAACGGCTCGATCTGGTGGTGACCTTGCAGGATTGGCAGGAAATTCAGGAGGTCGATCGCATCGGGCTGGACCAGGAATTTTACGAAATCCTGAAATTGCAGGTGCCGCACATCACCATTCCGGTGCGGCCGGGACGCGACATCGCGCGACTAATCGAGGTTGCGGCGATGGATCAAAAGCTGAAAGGTCTGGGACGCAACAGCGCAGTGGAATTCAACGACAAGCTGCTCAATTTAATGGAGACGAAGGAAACGTAATGGGGCTTTTGAATCGGAGATCGGCGGCAACTGGCGGACAGAAGATCGAGAAGGAAATCACGATCATCAACCGGCTCGGTTTGCATGCGCGTCCGGCGGCGATGTTCGTCCGGATTTCGAGCCGGTATCGCTCCGAGGTTTGGGTGGAGAAAGAAGGCGAGCAGATCAACGGCAAGAGCATCATGGGTTTGATGATGCTGGCGGCGGGCCAGGGTTCGAAGCTCCTCATCCGCTGCGAAGGTCCGGATGCGGACAAGGTGATGGAAGAGCTGGAAGAATTGATCCAGAAAAAGTTCAACGAAGATTGACAGCCGCGCTACTCTCTCCTGATGAGCGGCGCTGACGCAACACAGGAGAGACGTTTCCAAGGCGTCGGGGTTTCTCCCGGCATCGCCCGAGGACGCATCCATGTCGTGCGCGACGATGGCGACGAGGTGGCGCGG
>JBEEHU010000051.1:0-6072 GCA_041167565.1 Verrucomicrobiota bacterium
ATCGGGCTCGGTATTTGTCTGGTGGGCGATTTCAATCGCGATCAACCGACCCGCGCCCAACTCGAAGCGTGCGAGGAATTGATCAAGTACCTCCAGGAGCGCTGCGGGAAAATGGCGGTGCGTCCGCATCGCGAAGTGAATCCGCCGCGCTGGGCCACCGATTGTCCCGGCGACGTTTTTCCCTACGGCTGGTTCGGGCGGTTTCGGTAGGAGTGCTACTAGAGCGCGACATCAGTTGTCATCCCGAGCCGCGCCGACGGCGAGGCCTCACAGTTGCATGTTGCGCTATCGCGAAACATCACGCGTCCCTGACGTCCACGCCTGTTGTAACGCGGAAGCGGTAGAGCGTGTGCGAGGTCGCTCGCCGTCTGCGCGGCTCGGGATGACACCGCTTTCTTTTATCCCGGCGCAGATAAATTCTTAATCCATTGCGAAGCCCAAAAGCGTAGAGGATAGGAAACGCTCGCTTTTATGACGCCAGTAAAAATTTGGTTGGGTTATCCGTATCCGCTGGGCGCGACCTGGCTCGGGAACGGAGTGAACTTCGCGCTCTTCTCCGAGATGGCGACGTCGGTGGATCTCTGCCTGTTCGATAACATCGACGCGCCCCAGGAAAATATCCGCATCCCGATGACGGAACAAACCGACCAGGTCTGGCACGTGTTCCTGCCGGATGTTCGGCCCGGCCAGCTCTATGGCTTCCGCGTTTATGGGCCTTACGATCCGGAGCGCGGCCTGCGTTTTAACAGCTCAAAACTTCTGATCGATCCCTACGCGAAAGCGATTGCCGGCCAGGTGAATTGGGCCGACGAAATGTTTGGTTATGTTGTCGGCGGCGCGCAGGAAGATCTGGCGCGCGACTTTCGCGACGACGCGTGGGGCATGCCGAAAGCCGTCGTGATCGATCACTCGTTTGATTGGGGGAACGACAAGCGGCTCGGCACCCCGTTGCACAGTTCCGTCATCTACGAAATGCACGTGAAGGGTTTTACGCGGCTCTGTCCCGATGTGCCGCCGGAACTGCGCGGCACCTATGCCGGTCTTGGCAGCACGGGCGCGATCAAATATCTAAAGGACCTCGGCGTGACCGCGGTAGAGCTCCTCCCGATCCACGCCTACACCGACGACAAAATCCTGGTCGATCGCGGCCTAACGAATTACTGGGGCTACAACACAATCGGTTTCTTCTCGCCCGAAGCAAAATACTCGAGCAGCGGGGCGATGGGCGAGCAGGTGGCCGAGTTCAAAAGCATGGTGCGCAATCTCCACGCGGCCGGCATCGAGGTGATTCTGGACGTTGTTTACAATCATACGGCGGAGGGGAATCATCTCGGGCCGACCTTGAGTTTCCGCGGCGTGGATAATCCCGCCTACTACCGTTTGTCTCCGGAAGATCCGCGGCTCTACATGGATTTCACCGGGACCGGCAACACTTTCAATCTCCTCCATCCGCGCACGCTCCAGCTCGTGATGGACAGCCTCCGCTATTGGGTGAACGACATGCACGTGGACGGTTTCCGGTTCGATCTCGCCTCCACTCTGGCGCGCGATGACAAGGGCGTGAACAAGCTCCACGCCTTCTTCGAAATCATTCACCAGGACCCGGTGCTCTCGCAGGTGAAGCTAATCGCCGAGCCGTGGGACGTCGGCGAAGGCGGATATCAGGTCGGCAATTTTCCGGTGTTATGGGCGGAGTGGAACGGGAAGTATCGCGATGAAGTCCGGCGCTTCTGGAAAGGCGACGAGGGCCGGATCGGCGAGATCGCCTACCGGCTCACCGGCAGCCCCGATCTTTACCAGCACAGCGGCCGCCGTCCCTACGCGAGCATCAATTTCATCACCGCGCACGACGGATTCACGCTGAACGATCTCGTGAGTTACAACGACAAGCACAACGAAGCCAACGGCGAGAACAACAACGACGGCGACAACAATAATAATTCGTGGAACTGCGGCGTCGAAGGGCCGACGGACGATCCCGAAATCCTGGCCGTGCGGGCGCGGCAGCGGCGAAATTTTCTCACGACCCTTTTTCTTTCGCAGGGCGTTCCGATGCTCTACGCCGGCGACGAATGGGCGCGCACCCAAAACGGAAATAACAACGCCTATTGCCAGGACAACGAGCTGAGCTGGCTCGCGTGGGAACATGCCGCCGACCAGAAGGAGCTGCTCGAGTTTACTAAAAAATTGATCCGGCTCCGGCGCGATCACCCGGTATTTCGGCGGCCGAAATTTTTCCAGGGCCGCCGGATTCGCGGTTCGGAAATCCGGGACGTGATGTGGTTCAATCCCGGCGGCAACGAAATGACCGACGAAGAATGGGGCTCGCCGTTCGTCCGCTGCATCGGTGTGCTGCTGAGCGGCGATACGATCGACGTGCTCAGTTTCGAAGGCGACCCGATTCGCGACGAGACGTTCCTGTTGCTGATCAACGCCTACCACGAGCCGATCACTTTCGTTTTGCCGGGAGAAGAGCACCTCGAATGGCGCCTCATTCTCGACACGGCGGAGGATCATGGGTTCCTCTCGGAGCCAAAGAACGTTCCGTCGGGCGATGACGTGGAGGTGATCGGTCGCGGCATGAAATTGCTCAAGCTCGCCACGGGCGCGCAGGCGCGGGCCCGCCACGAATCATGGAAAAAGCGACAGGTGGAATTGCCGCATGAGTTGAAGCCGCCGCCATTGCCAAAGGCGGCCGATGAACCTGCTGAAGAAAAGTGATTCGCGCCGCGATCTTCGATCTCGACGGAACACTCGTCGATTCCAATGAACTCCATGTCGAAGCGTGGCAGGAAACGTTCCGGCACTTCGGGAAGGAAATTCCAGTGGAGCGACTGCGCGAACAAATCGGAAAGGGCGGCGATCAATATCTACCGGTTTTTCTGAATGAGCTGGAGATGCGCGAATTTGCAAAAGAAGCGGATGAATTTCACGGCAAGATATTCAAAAAGAAATATCTGTTGCAGGTTCGGCCGTTCGCGAAAGTGCGCGAGCTGTTCGAGCGCGTGCGAAGCGACGGGAAAAAGGTCGCGCTCGCGTCTTCGGGAAAGGAACACGAGGTCCACCATTACGAGAAGCTTGCCGGGATTGAAGACTTGGTTGACTCAATGACGTCCGCAGATCAGGTCGCCCATTCGAAACCGAAATCGGATGTTTTCATCGCCGCGCTGCGGACGCTTGGCAATTTGCAACCGCAGGATGCGATCGCCATCGGCGACACGCCCTACGACGTCGAAGCCGCCAAGAAAATTGATCTGCCGATCATCGGGCTCGTGTGCGGCGGTTTTTCCGAGGGCGCGCTCCGCGATGAAGGCGCGGTCGCAATTTTTCGCGATCCCGCCGATCTGCTCGAGCGCTATTACCAGTCGCCGCTTGCGGGTTGAAATCGCGCCGATACTTGCGTGTCATCCCGAGGCTGGCGAAGCGCGCCGAGGGACCTCGCAATCGTTCTCCCGCTTGCTTGCACGAGAGCCACACGTTCGTGGAAGTGACGCGGTGCAGGCGCAAGCTAGTCCGGATTACAGTTGTGAGGTCCTTCGCCGTCTCATGCGGCTCAGGATGACAGAAAGGGCGGTTGCGCGTTCGCGGATTGCGGGAAATGGTGTTTGAGCGAACCAAACCCCCAACGTTCTGCGAAGAACAGTTAGCAACATGACACCGACATCTCTGATTATCGTAACGGATCGCGGCACCCTGAAAGCCTACAAAGTCAACGACACACCAACCCGCGGACCGAGTTTGCAATTAGTCCAGGCATTCGACACCACGGACGCGCATGGGCGTTACCAGGACAAGATGACCGATCAGGCGGGCGCGTTTCCCAGCGGCGCGGCGCCGGGCCAGATGAATTCCATCGCCGAGCGAACCGGAATCGAGAACGAAAACGACCGCCGCATTTTCAAGCAGCTCGCCGACAGCATCACCGAGGTGGTGGAGCGCGAAGGCAAGGAAGGCTGGTCGTTTGCCGCCCCTGCGTCGATCCATGCGGCGGTGGTCGAACTATTGCCGGCGGCCGTTCGAGAAACGATTGTCGAGCACGTGAAGGCGGACCTTGTGAAAATCGAACCGGCAAAATTGCCCGGGCATTTTCGGTCGTTACAACCGATATAAAACCGAGCAAGCTTGCGCTTGTGGCCGGCAGCTCGGCCAAACCTCGCATCACTTTATGCAACTACCCGTTAACATCACCTACCGCGGCGTCGTAAAGTCCGACGACATCGATCAATTGGTTCTCGATAAGGCAGCCCACCTCGAAAAATTCTGCGACCACATCAACCGCTGCGACGTCGTCATCGAGCAGCCGAATCACGCGCATCAAAAAGGAAATCCGTTTCGGGTCCGGATCGACGTCACCGTTCCGCCAGGACACGAACTGATCGCGGACGAAAAAGGAATGGACAACGGCTCCTACGCGCCGCTCACCAAAGTGATCCACGATGCCTTCAAGACCATGGAGCGCGAGTTACACAGGCTCGTGGAAAAACAACGCCACGAAGTCAAAACCCACGCCAATTCCCGCTCGCCGAAATAGCGGGACATGGCTAGGGCGACCGCTCCGGTTGCCACCGCGTTCGGCAGGCGGAGCGCCCGCCCTACAACTTCCGTTCGGCAATCCGCGCTTTCACGATCTTCCAGCCGAGGTGCGGACGGCAATGACCGCAAGAACATGAAACCACGCAAGGCCGCCGTCTTTTTCATCTTCATCACGGTGACGCTCGACATGCTGGCGCTGGGATTGATCGCGCCGGTTTTGCCGAAGCTGGTCCTCAACTTTCTCGGCGGCGACGCGCCGAACGCGGCGAAAATGTTCGGCATTTTCGGCACGGTCTGGGCGCTGATGCAGTTTATCTTTTCGCCGGTGCTCGGCGTTTTGTCGGACCGGTTCGGGCGGCGCCCGGTGATCCTCCTCTCCAATCTCGGGCTCGGGCTCGATTACATCGTCATGGCGCTCGCGCCGACACTCGGCTGGCTGTTTCTCGGTCGCGTCATTTCCGGCATCACCGCGGCGAGCATCACCACCGGCACCGCTTATGTTTCCGACGTCGTCGCTCCGGAAAAGCGCGCGCAGGCTTTCGGCATGATCGGCGCGGCCTTTGGCGTCGGCTTTGTTCTCGGGCCGGCGCTCGGCGGTTTGCTCGGGAACTCCGATCCGCGGCTGCCGTTCTGGGTCGCGGGCGGCTTGAGCCTCGCGAATGCGCTCTACGGTTTTTTTGTTCTGCCGGAATCTTTGCCGGCGGAGAAACGCAAGCCGTTCACCTTCCGGCGCGCGAACCCGATCGGTTCGCTGGCGCTGTTGCGTTCGCATCCGGAATTGTTCCGGCTCGCGACGATCCAGTTCATCGGCTACATCGCGCACGAAGTTTTCAACGTCTGGGCGCTCTACACGATCTTTCGCTACGGCTGGAAGGAAGGAACGATCGGGCTTTCCCTCGCGCTGGTGGGACTTTGCTCGGTCGTGATTTCGACGGGCCTCGTCCAGCCGATGGTCTCGCGTTTCGGCGAACGCCGGACGCTTTACATCGGCCAATTTTTCGGCGCGCTCGGAATGGCCCTGGCCGGGCTCGCGAGGACGACCGGATTCTTTTTCTTTTCGATTCCGGTGATGATGATGTGGACGATCTCAACCCCGGCGGCGCAGGGAATGATGACGCGGCGCGTAAGCGAATCGGAGCAGGGCGAATTGCAGGGCGCGATCAGCAGCCTGTGCAGTCTGGCGTGGATCATGGGGCCGGGCCTGTTCACGTTCACGTTCGCGTATTTCATCGACCAACAGAAGGGCTGGAACTTTCCCGGCGCGCCGTGGTACCTCGGCGCCTTTTTGCTTTTCGTCGCGATGGGATTGGCCACGCGGATCCCGCGTTTGGCTGCGCATCCGGAAGCGATCGGCACGGCGCCGGTGGTGGAATCGTTGGAACGCGACGCGCGGTCCTCCTTATAAGCGGAAGCGGCAGAAGAGTTGCTGTTCACAAAGGTCTGCTTGAATCCACGCCGGCTTCGAGTGAACTAACGAATTCTCAACGTGTTAAAAAAAGCTGCTCTCCTTTTTCTGCTGCTCGCGCTGGGCGGAAGGAC
>JBEEHU010000052.1:0-17242 GCA_041167565.1 Verrucomicrobiota bacterium
TTTCGGCTGATTGCCTTCGATGCGTCCCACATTGCGGCAGGATCGCTGGAGATGGTGCTCGACGCTTCTCTCGCCGGCGGCACGATCGCCGGCTCGCTCGGCCTCAAGGAAACGGCGCATTCGGTAACCATGAAGCTGCGGATGGTCGCGGAAAGCGTTTCGCTCGATACGCTGCGGGGGTATATCGGGCGACCGCCGGAATTTCTGGCGGGCGACGTGCGCCATCTGAAGATTGAAGCCGACGGCACAGTCGAGGTGCCGCGGACCTGGAATGGATCAGTCCAGGCTGAGATCGACAATCTGCGTCAGGAGAACTTTTTCTTCGATCATGTCGTTTTAAATGCCAGCGCGCGCAACGGGGTGGCAACGCTGGACGCAGCCGAAGCGACCAATGGCGCGAACAAGATCGCGCTGAAGGGAACGACCGATCTCCCGAATCACATCCGCGAGTTTGGCCGGGCACCCGCCCGTTTCGAGATCAGCGGAGCGCTTCCGGATTTGCAATCGTTGACGGCCCGCTTTCCGCAGCCGGTGGTGGGAAGCATCAACCTCACGGGCACGGCCGAAATCACGGACGCCGTGCTCCGGGCCGATCTGGCTCTCAGCGGCGGGCCGATCGCCTACGGCGACTTGAGCGCGGCGCAGGTGACCGGAACGGTGAAGGCGAGCAAGCAGATGCCGGCCACGAACGAGCGGAAGATGTATTACGCCGACTTGCGCTCCCAAATCCATCTCGAGATGGCGGACGGACATTCGGGCGAAAATTTGTTCGACTCAGCCACGGCCGATATCACCAGCGATGGTCCCAATGTGACGGTCGAGCGTTTCGCCGCGGTTCGAAAAGAGAACACGATGACGGCTTCGGGCCATTATCTTTTGCCGGACGATCTGGCCCAATTGCGGACGCAACCGTCGGGCTTCAAGGTATCGTTAGGCGCAATCGAGATGGGCGATTTCTGGCCGCCGGATTCGCCGAATCGAATCACCGGTCCGCTTGAAGTTTCGGGCGAAGTGACGGTGACGGACGGGAAGGCAAACGGCCAGCTTTCGGTCTACGGATCGAACCTTAAGTTCCGGCGCGTCAACATTCCGGAAATCAGCGCGCAGGCCGTCATCTCGCGCAACGTTGTTTTCCTGAATGATTTCACGGCCAAATTGAACGAGCGGGATTACCTTGCCGGTAACGGGATGGTCTCGCTTGATTGGCCACGCCATTACAGCGGCAAGCTCTCGGCAAACATCGCCGATCTCGCCCGCCTGAAACCGATCCTCGCCGCGTTTGGGAACAACAACGACCTCGGCGGTTCGCTCGTGATCGACTGGGAAGGGAGCGGGGAGGCGGCGGAGGAATTCAAGAATTCCGGGAAGCTGAAACTGACGCTGGAGAAGGGCCGCTACGCGAACCTGCAGGCGCTCCAGGCGAACATCGACGCCGATTATTCTCCCGAAGGTCTGAATGTGCCGACGATTTTTCTCGGCAGCGACAGGATGGATTTCCAGGCCAATCTGACCGCGAAAGATTCAACCCTCGAGATCAGCAAAATCCAGATCGACCAGGGGCAGGCAAAATATGCGGCCGGTTATGTTTCGCTGCCGTTCGTCTGGAAAAACCTCGGGAGCGACCGGCCTCTTTTTCCTTCCGACGGAAAAGTGCTCGTGACTTTTCAATCCGAGAATCTCGACCTGAAGAAACTCTTCGCGGACCTTGGCGCTCCGCCGCTCGGTACCGGACTGCTCAACGTGAAGCTCGACGCGAACGGCACGCTCGCGCAGGTCACCGGCCGTCTCGACGTCCAAATGCGCGATCTCCACAGCGCCGAGTATCCCAAGCTCGAGCCGGCCACGTTCGATCTCGTGGCCGAGCTCCAGAACAATCAGCTCGCTTTCAACGGCCGTTTGCAGCAAACGAAGATTCAACCGGTGCTGATCACGGCAAACATTCCTTTCGACGTATCGAAAATCATCGCGGAGAAAAGATTCGATGAGGAGACGCCGTTGAACGCGAAGGTGCAGTTGCCGCGCAGCTCGGTGAATTTCCTCCGCCAATTTCTGCCCGGCATCACGCAGCTCGACGGCGATCTCGCGCTCGATGTCAACATCAACGGGACGATTGCAAAGCCGGTGCTGAGCGGCGCGGGTGATATCACCATCAACATGGCGCGCTTCACCAACACAACGCTTCCGTCGCTGAGCGGTTTTCATTCGCGCATGACTTTCGCGGGAGACACGCTGCACTTCGAGCGCTTCAACGGCGATCTCGCCGGCGGGCCATTCACCGTTTCCGGCCAGGTGACGTTTCCGAAACTCACCGAGCCGAATCTCGATTTTCAGCTCAAAGCCCAGAGCGTGCTCGTGGCGCGGAACGATTCGTTGACGGCGCGGGCGGACGCGGACGTGAAAGTCGTTGGCCCGCTCAGGAACGCCACCGTCACCGGCAACGTCGCCCTGACGAACAGCTCCCTGCTCAAGAACATCGATCTCATTCCGATCGGACTGCCGGGCCGCCCAGCTCCGCAACCGCCTTCCGACCGGCCCGATTTCTCGGTGACGCAACCGCCGATTCGCGATTGGAAGTTCGACGTGGCCGTGAAAACAAAAGATCCGTTTATGATTCGCGGAAATCTCGCGAATGGCGGCGCGCTGGTGGATTTGCATCTGACCGGCACCGGCCTGCGTCCGGCGCTGCAAGGCGTGGTCCGGCTGGAAAAGGTTGAGGCGACGCTGCCATTCAGCCGGCTCGAGATCTCGTCCGGCCTTCTTTATTTCGAACCGAGCGATTCCTTCAATCCGAAGATCGATTTGCAGGGGACGTCGCTCATCCGGGATTACACCGTGCACGTTTACGTTTATGGCACGTCGCTCGCGCCGGAGGCGGTGTTCAGCAGCGAGCCGCCGTTGCCGCAGGAAGAAATCATTTCTCTCCTGGCCACCGGAACGACCCGCCAGGAATTAGTGGGCAACAACAGTGTCCTCGCTGGACGCGCGGCGATGTTGCTCGTGCAGCAGCTTTACCGAAAAGTTTTCAAGAAGGGCGAGCCGACCAAAACCAATTCGATGTTCGATCGGTTGCAGGTGGATGTGGGGAATGTCGATCCGCGCACCGGCCAGCAAACGGCGACCGCGCGGCTGAAGTTAAACGAACAGTTTGTGCTCATCGGCGATCTCCAGGTTGGCGGAGATTTTCGCGGCATGGTGAAGTATCTGATCCGATTCAAATGAGATGAGGGACCCGATTCTTCAAATCCCCACGCGATTATCGCTTGCCTGCCTGGCGTTCGCCTTTGCGACGAGCAGCGCTTTCGCGCAAACGGCGGTGAAGGTTCCGAAGCCGGAGGAGAAGGACAAAGCCGAGCGTGTTGTCGCCAAGCAGCAGGAAAAGAAAGCGCAGCACACAAGCGTGATCGAGTTCCGCGGCCAGACCGCCTTTAACGAGAAGGAGCTCCGCTCGCAATTGAAGGAACAGATCACCACGATCGACGAGTACGGACTCACTGCGGCGCGCGGCGATGATGCCGCGTTTTTTCTCGAACTGTTTTACCGCAAACACGGCTACGCCAAAGTCAGCGTGCGTTACACCATCGAAACCGGCGACCGTTTACGCCTCGACATTGACGAAGGCCCGCTCGTCGCGCTTGGCCTGGTGAACTTTGTCGGCAACCAAAATCAGCCGGCCGAACTGTTGTTCGATTACGCGGTGGGCCCGACGCGCGAACGTTATTCGAGCCTCCAGAAAAAACTGCCGTTCGTCGCCGCGGATGTCGAGGAAGGCGCGGACCTCGTCCATCGTCTCTACATCGCGAATGGCTATCTGGACGCGACCGTGGAGAAGCCGATCTACCACTACGCCGACGATGGCTCGCGAGTGGACGCCACGATTCCAATCACGGAAGGCCGCCAATATTCCTTCGGCCAGATCACTTTTTCGGGCGAAACGATTTACGGATCGGAGGCGTTGCAAGGCCAGATGGTCGATCTCGTCGAACAACCGTACACCGACGGACGCGTGTCGGACATTCCGCGGCGCTTGCAGACCTATTATCGCGCGCGCGGCTATTACGAAGTGAAAGTCGACGCGATCGGCAACCCGCCGGCTGCGCAAAATGGGCGAGTGCCGGTGCTGGTCTCAATCACGCCCGGACGGCTCTACCATTTCGATGGCGTGACGGTGACAGGTCTGCAGCGACTGCGGCCGAGTTACATCTCGAGACGGTTCAGCAAATTCAGCGGCAAGACCTACAGCCCCGAGCTCGTCGACGAGAAGTTTCGCGAGCTGATGAAGTCGGGCTTGTTCACGGTGCTGCAGATCAAACCGACACCAATCGGCGGCGACGCCTTGCGCCTCGACATTTCCGCCGAAGAAGCCAAGAGCAAGGAATTCGGCGTAGCCCTCGGCTACGGCTCGTACACTGGCCCGATCGTCGGCGCCAGTTTCCGCGACCGCGATCTGTTCGGTTATGGCCGGCCGATCTCGACGTTGGCCGAGTGGTCGGGCCGCGGCTACAAATGGGAAATTCTCTGGGAGGATCCGTATTTCTTCGACACCGAATTCGGTTTCAAAGCGAAAATCTCCGCGCTGACTTTTGACTTCGACGGCTACGCCAAATTTGAAACCGGCCTTCGCCTGGATTTCACCCGCCAGATCACGAAACAATACGAAGTCGGCCTCGTTCTGTCCGGCCGGCATGTCGATGTCACCAGCGCCGATATTAATCCGCAACTTCTCGGTCGCACTTCGTATTTCGTCAGCTCGATCGGCCTCACCCAGACGCTCGACCTCCGCGACAGCAAGGTGAATCCGAGCCGCGGTCTGGTCATCGATAATACGATTGATTTCGCCACCGGCGCTTTCGGAAGCAACGTTGATTTTATCCGAAGCACCGGGCGAATGACTTATTTTCTGCCGATCGGCCACGCGCCGCAGCCGGGGCATCTTGACCGGCGGACGTTGCTCGCGCTCGGCGCGCGCGCGGGAATCATCCACAGTCTGGATAGCAAGGGGACATCGCCCGCGGAGATTCCGATCGATGAACGGTTCTTCAACGGCGGCAACAACACCGTGCGCAGCTTTGCCGAGCGCGACCTCGGGCCGCACGATCACGACCATTCCATCGGCGGTGAGTTCTTCACGGTCTTCAATGTTGAATACACCTTCCCGGTTTATGGCGAACTTTTGGGCGCGGTCTTTTTTGACGCCGGCAATCTGCTCCCGAACTCAAACGATCCGTTCGCGCGAGTCACGGCCGGTCTCGATGATATGCGTTACGCAGTCGGCGTGGGGCTTCGCTATAAATTGCCCATCGGCCCCGTCCGTCTCGATTATGGTTTGAATCCCGACCGCCGCGCCGGTGAAGATATTGGAGCCTTCCATTTCAGCTTTGGCTTCGCGTTCTAATTTTGTAGCGGCGGTCTATGACCGCCGTCTTCGAAGGGATCCGCGCGGTTGGCCTCACGGTTCGGCGGTCATAGA
The DNA here is from genome assembly GCA_041167565.1 of Verrucomicrobiota bacterium. Lineage (GTDB taxonomy): Bacteria > Verrucomicrobiota > Verrucomicrobiia > Chthoniobacterales > UBA10450 > AV80. The sequence goes on from JBEEHU010000052.1 coordinate 5,468, forward strand.
CCGCCGCTACAGAAGATGAAACAGTGCACCTATCTTCTTCCGATCCGCCGCAGCAGCTTCTCCGCGGCGGAGACCGCTGAACTCGCCGAATACTTCCGCATTCTCCACAATGCCGGCTGCGATCTTCTGGTCATCGACGGATCGCCCGCGTCTGTGTTCCAACAACACCAAGACGCGTGGCACTTGCTCTGCCGCCACGAAAAAGTTGACCGGTCGTTCGGTTACCTCAACGACAAAGTGAACGGCATTCACACCGGCGTGAATCTCGCGGCGGTGGAGAAAATCATCCTCGCGGATGACGACATTCGCTACACGCCGGCGCAGATGGAGCGCGTTTGCGAACTTCTCGATGATTTCGAAGTGGTGCGTCCGCAGAATTCTCTGTCGCCTCTGCCCTGGTGGGCGCGGATGGAAGCCGCGCGCATGCTAATCAATCGCGCGACCTTGCGGACCGCGGATTATCCCGGCACCTGCGCCTTTCGCCGCGCGACGATGCTGCGAGTCGGCCATTACGACGGCGACGTTTTGTTCGATAACGAAGAGATCATTCGGCACTTCGCCCGCGAAGGCGCTCGCATTAGCTACGCGACGAACCTGTTCGTGCAGAAACGTCCGCCGCGCTTTCGGAAGTGGATCGAACAGCGGCCGCGGCAGGCTTACGAAGATTTTGGCTTGCGGACCAAGACGGCGCTTTTTTTTAGCCTTCCTTTAGTCGCAATCGTCGTCGGTTTCGCTGCGGGTTTTACGGCGGTTTTGTTCTACGCGGCTGCGGTTGCGGCGAGCGCCATAGTCCTGGCCGCGGCCGGGCGCCTTCGCGGAACCGCAGTCGAATATTTTCACGCGTCGATCTGCTTTTTCGCACCGCTTTGGGTTCTCGAACGCACGCTCAGTACTTATTGGGCGCTCTATTGGCATGCGGTGCACCGCGGCTATCCGTTCGGCGACAAAATCTTGTCGAAAGGGATTGGACGCGATTGGATCAGCGGTGGCAGGGTTGCCGCGAAAGCGGCCGCTCGCCAGCCTAACGAATGAAATCCAAAACCTCCGAGCCCGTCGCCGCGCTGGGCGATATTGCCCCGGATATTTTCCGGAAGCATCTGCATGAGGTCGCCGATTGGATCGCGGATTATCGCGAGAACATCGCGAAACAACGCATTTCGCCAGCGGCAAAGCCAGGCGCGATCATTTCCGCGCTTCCTTCGAGTCCGCCGGAAAACGGCGAACCGCTCGAACAAATCTTTGCCGACATCGACCGGCTCATTGTTCCGGGCATCGTGCATTGGGCGCATCCGCAATTCATGGGCTACTTCGGTTCCACCACGACGGCCCCGGGAGTTCTGGCCGAGATGATCGTGGCCGCGCTGAACGTGAACGCCATGACCTGGCGCACTTCGCCGGTGGCAACCGAACTGGAGACCGTCGTCCTCGACTGGTTGCGCCAGTGGCTTGATTTGCCGGACGATTTCAGCGGCGTGGTTTACGACACGGCCTCGATCGGGTCGATGCACGCGCTTGCCGTTGCGCGCGAGGAAGCCGGTATCTCCGTGCGCACGCAGGGTCTTTCAGGTCGCGCGGAGCTGCCGATCTTTCGCATTTATGTTTCCGACCAGGCGCACAGCTCGATCGACAAAGCCGCCATCGCACTGGGACTGGGCGAGCACAATGTCCGGAAGATTCCGAGCGACGCCGCGTTTCGGATGAATGTCACGGCGCTGCGTGAAGCGATCTCGGCTGATTTACGCAAGGAATTCAAACCGCTTGCGGTCGTCGCGACCGTGGGCACTACTTCGACGGCCAGCGTCGATCCCGTCCGCGAGATCGCCGCCGTTTGCGCCGAACATCAAATGTGGCTCCACATTGACGCGGCTTACGGCGGCGGCCTTGCCCTTCTCCCTGAGTGCCGCGAGCTCATGGACGGCTTCGATCTTGCGGACTCGATCGTCATCAATCCCCACAAAATGCTTTTCGTTCCGTTCGATTTCAGCGCGCTTTACGTTCGCGAGATCGATCGGCTGCGGAAGGTCTTCACTCTCGTTCCGGAATATTTGCGAGGCGACGCCGCGGGCGCCGAAATCAACTACATGGATTACGGCGTCCAGCTCGGCCGCCGCTTCCGCGCTCTCAAGGCCTGGATGGTCTGGCGCACTTTCGGCCGCGAAGGTCTCGCTGCGCGCATCCGCGAACATCTGCGTCTGGCGCAGCTGTTTGCCAGCTGGATTCGCGAAGACAAGCGCTTCGAGTTATCGGCGCCAGTGGTGATGGGCGTGGTTTGTTTTCGCCTCCGATCCGACAACGACGCGGAGTCGGACCGGAAGAATGCCAAAATCGTTGAGGCCATCAACGCCGCTGGCGAAGCCTATCTGATGCAGACGAAACTGCGCGGCCGGGTGGTGATGCGGCTCGGCTTGGGCAATCTCCTCACGACTGAAGCGCACGTCCGCCGCGTTTGGGACATCATTTGCGCAGCGGTCTAGCGAGGGGCTGCCTTCTTGCGACGAATCAGCCAAACAATTCCCAGCCCCGCCAGCACGAGCAGGCCGAGGACAAAAATGCAGGCGCAAGGCCCGCCGACCAGCCGTCCAATTCGGTACGCGACTGAGTTTGTGTCCTGGCTAGACATATTGACTGAAGCCGGTGAAAGAAGCCGGAAGCTCTCGATGATCGACTGGAGTTCGGCATCGCCACTCGCGTCCCCGGCCTTGTGAAGACCCTGAAACGCGTAAGCTTCGCTCCCGGCGGAGGTCATCCAGCTCATCGCCGTGATACCGCCCGGGATTTCCGCGGTGTAGGTATCGAATTCGGTCCCCTTCACCACCAGTCGCCGCTCGGCGCCGATTTTCCATCCCTTCGCTTTGGACGCCTTCTTCGCCGCGCTCGACATGCTTTGGACTGCGGTGTCTTGCTCGTTCTTGGGCACCGGCGTCGCAATGATGACGAATATCTTCTGACCGTCCGCGTTTTTTGCCGCCGCGATAGCTGGCGCTGGCGCCTCGGTCCGGGTCCAACCCTGCGGGATTTGGAGAGAAAAATTGTGTTCTGGGAAAGAGAGCGTCTCGGCGGATGCGGAGCCGAGCAGGCCTGACAAGATCGCGCAGCTCAGGAAAATGAATCGGGCGCTCATAAATTACGAAAGGAAATAAAGCAGGACCGAGCCGACGATAATCAGAATGGCGGTGATCCACCAAATCGTTTTTATGCCGGCGGGCTTGAAGGAGGATCCGAACTCCTCGCGCACAAATTCGTCGTAGTTGAAATCCTGGTCCGGCAAATCCAGGCCGCCATAAGTGTCCGCGTCCTCCCGCCAGCCCGAGTTGTGATCGGCGCCACATTCCGGGCACGCCAGGGCCTTGCGCGGGACTGTCTCGCCGCAAACCGGACAGATCTCCGGCGCTTTCAGCCTGGTTTGTTTGTTACGACTCATATTGAAGGGCGTGCGTTTTCGTTTTGGATTATCGCGATTGACGCCGGAACATCGCTTCCCGGCAGCTAAGCGCCAACAGAGTTGAGCAGCGCGCCTTTTTTCGCTATGATTCCCTCGTGCCGAAAGAAGAGCAGATCGTGACGGAAGGAACGGTGACGCAAGTGCTGCCGGGGACCATGTTTCGGGTGGAGCTGCCGGGCCAGCGGACTGTTCTCGCGCACATTTCTGGCAAAATGCGCAAGCATTTCATCCGGATCGTGCCGGGGGACAAGGTGGAGGTGGAGCTTTCTCCGTACGATTTGACCAAGGCGCGCATCATCTTTCGCGAGAAGTGAGCGAAGGGCATTGAGGGGTTGCTGTTTAAAAACGTTAAAACCGTAAGCGCATTGAAGACGCGAGTTTCGTTTCTGGTGAAGAGGACTTATCATTACGCATGCGTTCGGTGAAAAAAACGCAGCGAAGCAAACGAAAGAATCGACAGGACAATACCATGGCTGAAGACAACAAAACTACGACGAGTGGCGGGGGCGCCACCTCGGCATCCGCCGAGAACAAATTCGAGAGCAGCAAGACCCACGTGCGCAAGGCCGCCGAGGACTTGAAGTCCGCCGCCGGCGTGATGGCCGGAGACCTGAAGTCTGCCGCCGGTGCGATGGCCGAAGAGTATCGCGACAAAGCCGAGCAAGTGTGGGGCGACGCCCGCGACCGCGCGCGGACCCTGCAGGAAGATGGCGAGCAGTACGTGCGGGAGAACCCGACGAAGGCGGTCTTTACCGCGCTCGGCATTGGATTCGTGCTCGGGCTGATCTTCCGCCGCTAAGGTTGGCCGCATGGCTGGCGACACGATGCGGTTCCGCAATCCCGCGGGACACGCCGGCTTGCTCCATAATCTGGTCTCGCTGGTCAACACCCTGGCGGGTTTCCTCGAGAGCCGGATCGGTCTCTTCGCGAAGGAAGGGAAAACCGCGCTCGTCCACGTGCTCGTGCTGGTGGCCTGCCTCGCCGCGGCGGCGATCCTGGCGCTGTTCGGTTACGTTTTTTTGGTGGCGAGCGTGATCGCCGGGCTGGCGCGCGCATTTCATGTCTCATGGATCTGGGTCACGCTGGGAGCGGCGGCTCTGCATTTCCTGCTGGCCTTCATCGCTCTGGTCATCGCCCGTGGCCGCATGAAGGAATCGATGTTCGAAGTGACCGCTCTGGAATTGAGGAAAGATCGCGAATGGCTCAAGAACCTGGACAAGAAAAATCGCTCCACCAATTAAGGCAGGAAGTGGCGCATTCGCGTGACCGGCTGGGGCGCGACTTGAGCGGGCTTCGTTACGAGCTTGATTTCCCGCTGAAATTTCGCAAATCGTTCCAGCGCCAGACTGTGCTCTGGATCGGGGCCGCGATCGTGGTCGGCGTCATGTTCGCCGTGATGCCGGCGAGAACGAAGAAGGTGCGCGTCAACGCGAAAGCGAAAAGCAAAGGCGAACACCAGAAGGAAGGAATCCTTGGCGCCGGCCTGGCCTTGGGCGCACTGAAGCTGGTCGCGACAATGCTGAAGCCGACGATCACGGCTTTCGTGGCAAAAAAGATGAGCGGTTATGCCGCGGGCGTGGACCCGCGGCGCGGGCGCTGAGTTCTTTTTAGGTTTTACGCCGGGCGGGCGGCGCGTAATGATCTTTGGCATTCCCCCATGACCGCACAATCCACGGAAACGCCGGGCGCGGCCGCGATGGTCCCACTCGCGCACGTGGATGACTATCTCGCTGCCGGCCAGGAAGCCGGCGCCTCGGACATTCACCTCGGCGTAAACGCGCCGCCGATCTGGCGGTTGCACGGCAACCTTCGCCCGATCTGGCCGGACTCGCCGAAACTTACCTCGGACCAAACCGCAGCGCTGGCGGAAGGATTTTTGACGGACGCGCAAAAGCTCCAACTGAATGAGCGCGGCGATGCCGACTTCGCTTACGCGAACAGCCTCGGCCGTTTTCGCGCCAGCGCCGTCCGCCAGCGGTTGGGCATCGACCTCGTTTTTCGAATCATCAACACGCAGGTCCGGACGATGGACGAGCTCGGGTTGCCGGAAAACCTGAAGCTGCTCACGCGTTACCAGAACGGCCTCATTCTTGTGACCGGATCAGTCGGAAGCGGAAAGTCGACGACACTGGCGGCGCTGGTCGAGCAGGTGAATCTCGAGCGGCGGGAACACATCATCACGCTCGAGGACCCGATCGAATACATTTTCGAACCGAAAGGATGCCACATCACCCAGCGCGAAGTGCACACGCACACGCTTTCTTTCAGCGCCGCGCTGCGTGGAGCGCTCCGCGAAGATCCCGATGTGATCATGGTGGGAGAGATGCGCGACCTGGAAACGATCTCGCTCGCCATTACCGCCGCGGAAACCGGGCATCTGGTTCTTGGAACGCTGCACACCGGCAACGCATCGCGGACGCTCGACCGCTTGCTCGACGTTTTCCCGGTCGATCAACAGGAACAGATCCGGATCATGGTGGGCGAATCGTTGCGCGGCATCATCAGCCAACAGCTCGTGCCGAGCGCCGATGGGAAGAGCCGCCTCCTCGCTCTCGAAACGCTCACGAACACGCCGGCCGTGGCGAACGTGATCCGCGAAGCGAAGACTTACATGCTGCCGGGGATCATCCAGACCGGAAAGAAGCAGGGTATGCAGCTCCTGGACGATGCCCTGGTGGCGTTATACGACCGGGGACTGATCAGTCGCGACGAGGCCGAAGCGCGGGCCGAACAAAAGCAATCGATGCGGCAGCACCTTGGGGCATAGCGACATGGCGTACATTGATCAATTTCTCAGCGTCATCGTCGCCCAAGGCGGCTCCGATTTGCACATCGGCGAAGGGCAGCCACCGAAGATGCGCCGGCACGGCGACGTGATGCCGATCCGCGACGAGGCCGTGACGCGCGAGGAAGCCGAGAAAATGTTGAGCGAGATTTGCGGGCCGCAGAGCTGGGAGCTTTTCGAAGAGCGCGGCGATCTCGATTTCGCTTATGAGATGGATGAGCAGTCGCGCTTCCGCTGCAACTTCCTGAAGCAAGCGAACGGCTACGGCGCGGTCTTTCGGTTGATTCCCACAAAGATCGCCACTCTCGAGCAGCTCGGAATTCCTTCGGTGGTAAAACAATTCGGCCATCTCCGTGGAGGACTCGTGCTCGTGACCGGCCCCACCGGCTCGGGCAAGTCGACAACGCTGGCTGCGCTGATCGATTACATTAACGAAAACTTTTCGCGGCACATCGTCACGATCGAAGAGCCGATCGAGTTCGTGCATGAAAACAAGCGCAGCATCATCACCCAACGCGAGGTGCCCGTGGATTGCATCTCGTTCCCGCATGCGCTCAAGGCCGCGCTCCGCGAGGACGCCGATATCGTGCTCGTCGGCGAGATGCGGGACCTGGAAACGATCGCGCTCGCGCTGACCGCCGCAGAGACCGGGCTGCTGGTGTTCGGGACGTTACATACCAACAACGCGCGCAAGACCGTCGATCGAATGGTCGATGTCTTTCCGGCCAACAAGCAGGCGCAGGCGCGCGCGATGCTCGCGAATTCGTTACGCGGCGTGTTGGCGCAGTTGCTTTTGAAGAAGGCGGATGGCTCGGGTCGTCTGGCCGTAAATGAAATCCTGATCGCGAGCCCCGCGGTCTCAGCCATCATCCGCGAAGGGGCGACTCAAAAGTTGCAGGACGTGATCGTAGCCGGCAAAGGGCAGGGGATGCAATTCATGGACGACGCGATCCACGCCTTGCTGCAGCAGAACGCGGTCTCGCCGCACGAAGCGTTCATGAAGGCGATCGACAAAAGCCGGTTTAAGGAATTCCTGCCAGCGGACGAAGCCGCCCTCGGGAATGCGGCCGGTTCGGCGCCCGACGACCAGAAACGGGCGCCGGGTGATTTCGTGAAGGCCAAACGAACGCTTCGGCGATAGGCGAATACCCGCGTTGACAGAAAAAATCCTGAGTGATACCGTCGCCGCAATTTACGCCGACGTGCAGACGTTACTTAACACTCAGGTCTTGGTGCTGAACCGCCTTTGGCAGGCGGTCAATATCTGTTCCGCCCGGCGCGCCTTTACCCTCCTTTATCAAGGCCACGCCCAAGTCGTCTCCTCCGATGTGGCCAATAACTTTCTGACCCATGATTTTGCCAGCTGGCGCGATTTCTCCGTCACCGCTCCCGACCATGAGGTCGTGACCACGATCTCGTGGAAAATCCGCGTGCCGCGCGTCATTGTCCTTTTGCTTTTCGACCGGCTGCCGAAGAAGGAAGTAAAGTTCACCCGGCACAACGTTTTCGAGCGCGACAAAAATACCTGCCAATATTGCGGCGGCGTTTTCGAGCGAACGGAACTGAATCTCGACCACGTCCAGCCTCGCGATAAAGGCGGACTGACTACCTGGGAAAACGTCGTCTGCTCCTGCATTGCGTGTAACACGCGAAAGGGAAATCGCCTGGCGCATGAGGCGCACATGACTTTGATTCGCAAACCGAAGCGGCCGAAATGGCAGCCGTTCGTGCATGTGACGTTTACGGCGCAGCACCACGAGAGCTGGCGGCATTTCGTCGATCTCGCCTACTGGAACGTCGAGCTAAGCGACTAAATGTAGAGGCGCTTGTGCCAAGCGCCTGTCTTTAGGTTAGGCGTTTGGCACAAACGCCTCTACATCTTTTCGCCTACCGGAGCGCATTCAATATCGGCTGGGGGTAAACGCCGAGGAAGACGATGGCAGCAATCATTGCCGCCATCGCGGCACGGGATAAGCCACTCAACGGCACCACGACGTCGTTGGTCGAGGTTTCCCAGTACATCGCGCGCACCACTTTCAGATAATAATAAAATCCGCACGCAACCGTGATCACACCAATGACCAGCAGCGTCGTTTGATGGTGTCGAATCGCGGCGTCGAAGATGTAAAATTTGCCGAGAAATCCTGCCGTGAAGGGAAGACCGGCGAGCGAGGCCATCGCGATCATCATCGCGAACGCGAGAAAGGGAGAGCGCTTCGCGAGGCCGTTAAAATTCTCGATGTTATCGCCGGTCTGTTTCGCCACCACGACCAGAACGGCAAAACTCAAAAGCGTCATGAGCAAATACGCGACCAGATAAAACGCGACCGCTTCTCCGGCGAGACAGACGACCCCAATCAGCAAATAGCCCGCGTGCGCTATGCTCGAATAGGCGAGAAGACGTTTCAGATTGCTCTGGGGAAGGGCCGCCAGATTTCCGTAGACCAAGGTGAGGAGCGCCATCACGACAAGCAAACGCTCCATTTGCGGCAGCACGAAAAACGGTTGAAGCACGCGCAAGAGAACGACGAACCCCGCCGCTTTCGAGCCGACAGAAAGATAAGCGGTCACCGGAGTGGGCGCGCCTTGATAGACATCCGGCACCCACAATTGAAACGGCGCCGCGGCGATCTTGAATCCAAGCGCGACCAGCACGAGCACCATTCCGAAAAGCGCTGGCCCGCTCTCAATCGCCGGGTCGGATAATGCGGCCGCGACGCGAGCGAGATTCGTCTGGCCGGTTACCCCGAAAATCCAGGTAATCCCGTAAACGAGGAACCCGGTCGAGAGCGCGCTCAGGATCAAATATTTCACGCCGGCCTCGAGCGTGGCGGGATTGCGCCGGGTGAAACTGACCAGCACGTAAAAGGACATCGTGACCAGTTCGAGCGAGACGAAGATCATCACGAAATCGATGGCCGAGGCCATCCACATCAAACCAACGCAGGTGAAAACCGGCAGCGCGAAGAATTCGCCGAGACCGGACTGATGGGTCGTGCCGTGAATCGATTCCCGGACGATCGGCGCGTAATCGACCATCATGATGAGCACGAGAATGGTGGCAACCAGAGCGAAGCGTTTGAAAAAGATCGCGAGTGGATCGGCCGTGTAGAAGTTCCAGAGGCTTCCGGCTGGAATGTCGGCAGGCGCCGGCGCGAGAAAGAAGCTGGCGACGAAAACCGCCGCGAGACCAAGCATTGCGGCAAACGCCAGAGTGCGCTTATCGATCCGATCGGCAAACGCTTCGACGAGCAGAATCAGCACACCCAAGAGGAGCACGGCGATTTCCAAGGTGGGCGCGCTGATCGTCATGGCTTCGAGCTGAAATAACTTTTGAAGGTCGGCGTCACGATCCGGACGAACGATTGCGGAAAGAAGCCGAACCAGACCGTCATCGCGATGAGCAGTCCGATGGGAAGGCGTAGCGTCCGGTGAAGATCGGTCGCGCCGCTCAACGATTCACGCATCGTCCCCATAAAAACGCTGCGGTAGGCGCGCAACATATAGACCGCGGAGATCACCACGCCCCAAAGCCCGAGAACGGTGGCGATTTGGTAAATACGGAACCGTTCCGGGTTGGCGCCGTTGCGGAACGCGCCGAAGAGCACCATCACTTCGCCTGTAAAATTCGCGAACCCCGGCAGCCCGATCGATGCGAACGCCGCCAATCCAAATGCGAACGCTGCGCGCGGCATTATTTTTCCGAGGCCGCCGAGCTCGCTGAGTACCAGCGTGCCGGTGCGCTGGCGAATTTCCCCAGTGATGCCGAAGAGCAACGCGATGGAAATTCCGTGCGCGAAAATCAAGACGGCGGCCCCGCTCGTTCCGAGCAAAGTGCCGCTCGCGATCCCAAGAAAAATGTAGCCCATGTGCATCACGCTCGAGTAACCCAGCATCCAATCGAGACGCTTCTGCGCGATCGTGACCAGCCCGATGTAGATGATGTTGCCGAGCAGAAGGACAATCAGAAGCGTGCTCCAATGCTGCGCGCCCTCGGGCAACATCGGGATCGCCACTCGGAGCAGACCGTAGAGTCCAAACTTCTTGAGCACACCAGCGTGCAGCATCGCGGCGGGCGCGGGCGCGGAGGCGTATGCTTCCGGCGCCCAGGTGTGAAAAGGAAAAAGCGAAACGAGAATGCCGAAGCCGACGAGCAGCAGCAGAAAAATATTGCTCTGCGCGTCGGCGGGGATCAGCACGGCAGCTTTTTGCAAGTCGCGAATATCAAAGGTGCGCGCCGCTTCGGGAACGCTGCGATAAAGCATGAGCAAGCCTAGCAGCAAAATGAAACTGCCGGTCGCGAGATAGATTGTGATTTTCCACGCCGCTGCCTGCCGGTTTCCAGTTCCCCAAATTCCGATGAGCAAAAATGTCGGGATCAGCGCCAGCTCATGGAAGGCGTAGAAGAAAAAAAGATCGAGCGATGCGAATGCTCCCAGAGCGCCACCCGCGATGAGGAGAAGGCAGGCGTAGAAGGCGTGTTCGTGTTGCGCAATTCTGCCGGTAAACCAGACGGCGGCCAATGTCACTATCGCGGTCAGAAGAAGCATGACCAGGCTGAAGCCATCGATCCCGAGCGCGAAGTTGATTTTCCAATCGCTGCTGATTGGGTACGAGGTGACCAGCTGAAATCCGGGTTGGCCCGCTTCGAATCCGGAATACAGAAGAAAGGTTGAGGTCACGAGGAAGGCGGCAATGAAGAGAGCGGTCCGCCGCGCCGGCGCGCCGAGCAGGATCGCGATCGCCGCGAGAATCGGTAACAGGACGATGAAGAGCAGAATCATCGGAAAATTGTGAAGTAGATCAGACCAACGATCCCCAAGCCGAAGAGGAACGAGTAAGCCTGCAAGTTTCCGACTTGGAGCAGCCTGAGCAACGACCCGATTCCCCAGGTCGTGGTGCTTGCGCCGCGGATAAAGCCGGCATCAAGGATCCAGCGATCGAAGAATGCGGTCAGGCTTGCCATTAACCCCTGGGTGGCGGCGATGAGGAAGGCGTAGAGTTCGTCGAAGTAGAATCGTTTCCGGAGAAGAGCGAAATCGATCGGATCCTCTTGTCGATTGCGGTAGAGCACGGTCGCGACGGCGATACCGGCCAGCGTCGCGCCGAACGCCATTCCCGGAACGAGCCAGCCCGTCTCTTTGTCCGCCGGCAACCGCACAAAAATGTTCGCAACGACGCCGAACCCCGATGCGAACGCGGGAACCGCGAGCAGGATGAGCGGCCCGATCATGACCCACGGCGCTTCGCGGCCGGCGCGCGCCTGGTCGCTTCGCGGCTTGCCGAAAAACACGACCACAATCAGGCGCACCATGTAGAACGCGGTCAGGAATGCGGTGAAAAGCGCGAGCCAGAAAATCGCGCGGTCCTTTTCGTAAGCCAGCGCGAGAATGACGTCTTTGCTATAAGAGCCGCTGAACAGCGGGAACCCGATCAGTGCGAGCGTCCCGACCATGAATGTCAAAAACGTGATGCCCAGCCGCCCGGCGAGTCCGCCCATTTTCCAGATGTTTTGCTCGTGATGAAGCATGACGATGATCGAACCGGC
>JBEEHU010000053.1:0-14225 GCA_041167565.1 Verrucomicrobiota bacterium
TCCGAGAACGGTACGGGAACCTGTTTCACATCTACGAAAAGATCACCGGCGAGAATGCCTACGAGCGCCCCATGCGGATTTACCCGGCGGTCCATTACACCATGGGTGGTTTGTGGGTGGACTATAACCTGATGAGCAACGTCCCCGGCCTCCACGTCATCGGCGAAGCGAATTTTTCCGATCATGGCGCGAACCGGCTCGGCGCGAGCGCGCTCATGCAAGGGCTGGCGGACGGCTACTTTGTTTTGCCTTACACATTGCCAGCCTATCTCGCCGGACAAATCGGCAAACGTCCTTCGACCGACCATCCGGAATTCGCCAAAGCTCAGAGCGAGGTGGAGGCGCGCACGAAAAAACTTCTGTCGATCAATGGAAAGCGTTCGGTCGATTCTTTTCACAAAGAATTGGGGCTTCTGCTCTGGGATAAATGCGGGATGGCGCGCAACGCAGCCGGGTTGCGCGAAGCGCTTGGCCGCATTCCCGAACTGCGGGAAGAATTTTGGCGCGATGTGTGCGTGCCCGGGGAAGACGAGGAATTTAATCAATCGCTCGAACGTGCCGGACGCGTGGCCGATTTTCTCGAGTTCGCCGAACTGATGTGCACCGACGCGCTGACGCGCGATGAATCGTGCGGCGGACATTTCCGCGAGGAACACCAGACGCCCGATGGGGAGGCGCTACGCGACGACGAAAATTTCACCGATGTTTTTGCGTGGGAATATCAGGGTAATGGCTCGGCCGCCGCGCCGCCGAAATTGCATCGCGAGCCGCTGATCTTCGAAACCGTTCAGCTCACCCAGAGGAGTTATAAGTGAAATTCAAACTCAAAGTCTGGCGGCAGAAAGATCCGAAAACAAAAGGCAAGCTCGTACCGTATGAGGCGACCGATGTTTCCCCGAACACGTCGTTCCTCGAAATGCTCGATGCTGTGAACGAGCGACTAGTCCTCAAGGGTGAAGCACCGATCGCGTTCGATTCCGACTGCCGGGAAGGCATCTGTGGCACCTGTTCGCTCACCATTAATGGGGAAGCTCATGGCCCTGACCATCCCGGAGCGGCCTGCGAAGTGTACATGCGGCGATTCAAAGATGGCGCCACAATTATCGTCGAGCCGTTTCGCGCGAAGCCATTTCCCCTCATCAAGGACCTGGTGGTCGATCGGAGCGCGCTCGATCGCATCGTTCAGGCGGGCGGTTTCGTGGCGGCGCGCGCCGGATCCGCGCCCGAGGCGAATTCAACCCTGATTCCGAAACAGAATGCGGATCGCGCGATGGAGGCGGCGGCGTGTATTGGCTGTGGCGCCTGCGCCGCCGCGTGTCCGAATGCATCCGCGATGCTGTTCACCGCCGCGAAGGTATCGCATCTCGCTTTCCTGCCGCAGGGTCAGCCCGAGCGAACGCGGCGCGTCTTGAAGATGGTGAGCGCGATGGATGCGGAAGGTTTCGGCAACTGCACGAACACCTACGAGTGCGAAGCAGTCTGCCCGGCGGACATCAGCGCCAGCCTAATCGCGAAGTTAAATCGCGAATACGCCGTCGCAAGTTTGCGCCGAAACGCCGGCGAATAACTCTCGCGCTACGCGGTCTGACAAAGGCATCTCCACAATGTCGGATCAACGTTCTCGCGGACGCGTGCCGATAATTTTTCCGCATCCGCCTTTTCGCGGAGCAGAGCGAATACAGTGGAACCCGATCCGGACATCAACGCTGCGCCGACCTCGGGTTGAGCGCGCAACCAGGTTTTGAGATAACCAAGCAAAACAAATTTCTCGAAGACCGGCCGCTCGAGATCATTCAGCACTCGCACGCCTGCAAAATCCTGGGCGTCGTACTGCACGCCCGGCAGTTCGCGCGCATTTTTCCATTTCCCGTACGCCCACGGCGTCGGCACGCCAAAATCGGGTTTCAACAACAAGAGATTAAGATTCGCCGGCATTGTTGTTGGAACAACGATTTCGCCGCGCCCCCCGCAAATCGCCGCCGAGCGCGCAATGAAAAAAGGAACATCGGAGCCGAGCTGCGCGGCGAGATCCATCAGCTGCTTTTCCTCGAGCCCTGCTTCGAAAAGTTCATTCAATCCGAGCAAAGTGCTCGCGGCGTCGCTGCTCCCGCCGCCGAGGCCGGCGCCATGGGGAATCTCCTTCTTGAGGGCGATCTTGAATCCTGCGGTGACCTTCGTCGTTTCGCGAAAAAATTTCGCCGCTCGCACGACGAGATTGTCTTCGCCAGTCGGCAGTGACGGATCGTCGCAGGAAAAATCCACGCCGTTCGGGTTGCCCACGTCCTCTTCGATCGTCAGACGATCGAACAATGAAATCGGCGCCATCAGCGTTTCGATTTCATGAAAGCCGTCAGCGCGCCGCCCTTTGATCTCAAAGGAAAGATTGATCTTCGCGGGCGCCAAAAGCTGCATACCTTTATCTCTCCATAGAATTTCTCGAAATCACAGAATGAAGTCGCCTCCGATCGAAGCCCGCGACCGATTGATTGTAGCACTCGATTTCCCCACGCAAGCAAAGGCGCTCGCGCTTGTTTCCGTGCTCTCGGGTTCGGTTTCCATTTACAAGATCGGCTTGCAGCTCTACACCGTCGCGGGTCCGGCCATTGTCCAGGCCGTGGCCGCGACGGGCGCCAAAATATTTCTCGATCTCAAGCTGCACGATATTCCGAACACAGTCGCGAAAGCAGTCACGGCCGCAGGTGAACTGGGAGTGCACATGCTCACGATTCATCTCAGCGGTGGCAGCGCGATGCTGCGGGCGGCGGTGGAAGCGAAGCCTCCCGCGCTTTCCTTGCTGGGCGTGACGGTTTTGACCAGCGCAAATCAGGAGACGTTAACTGAAATCGGAATCGGCTCGGAGCTGCAAATGCAGGTCGTTCGCCTCGCCGAGCTCGGTCAAAAATGCGGCGTGGACGGATTGATCACCAGTCCACAGGAAGTCAGCGTTCTTCGTGAGCGGCTTGGTCAGGAAATGATGTTGGTCACGCCGGGCGTTCGGCCGACGTGGGCGGGAGCGGACGATCAAATGCGTTTTACCACGCCGAGCGAAGCGTTGAAAAGGGGCGCCGATTATCTCGTCATCGGCCGGCCGATTACCGCCCACGCCGATCCTCCCGCCGCGGTGAAACGTCTTCTCGAGGAAATCGGCGGTTAACTCAACGGCATGCTCGACGAGCTGCTTCTCTACGACGATCTCGAACCGAAATCAGCCGCGCTGAATATGGCGGTGGATGAAGCATTGCTCGAGAGCACAACTTCTCCGGCGCTTCGCTTCTATCGGTGGCGCGGTCCGGCCATTTCGTTCGGGTATTTCGGCGTTTATGCGGATGTCGCCGATCAGCGCGACCGACGCGAAATCGTCCGGCGTTGGACTGGAGGCGGAATCGTTCCGCACGGCGACGATCTGACCTACTCGATGATCATTCCGGCTGCGCATCCTCTTTTCTCGCATTCGTCGTTGGAGATTTACTCCAAGTTGCACGAAGCGATCCGGCGCGCGTTGCAGCAAAACGGAATCGACGCGCTGCTGGCAAAGGCGGCAGCACCGAAGCTCTCCGAAGATTGCTTTGCCAATGCGGTGCGAGCGGATGTGATCAGCGAGGGCCGAAAGATCGCTGGTGCGGCGCATCGCAGATCGCGCGCGGGCTTGTTGCACCAGGGGAGCATCCAACTGGATAACGTGCCGGGCCAGTTCAAAGAAGACTTCGCGCGGATGGTATGCGATCGGTTCGAGCGGCGAACCCTTTCGCCAGATGTAATCCAACGTGCGGCTGCAATCGGCGCGGCGAAATACGGAACGCCCGAATGGTTGATGCGCCGCTGAGATAACCGGTTGTCCTGCTAACGGCCTGATTCAGCCCGCGCTCGCGGGAGAAGCTTGCGCTGGATTGGCGCTCCTTCTATCGTGCGCTTGTGGAAGTTTTCGCAAATTCGCCCGCTGCCTCTACCTCTCGGGGCGGCGCTTTGGCCCATGTCACTCTCAGCGTGCGCAAAGAGCTGGAGGAAGTGGAATCGCGCATTATCCAGCAAGCCGCGGAGTTCGATCCGGCGATCGAAGGTTACGTCACTTATGCCATCGGTGGCCGCGGCAAGCGCCTCCGGCCGCTCGTCGCGCTTTTGAGCGGCGGGGCCAGTGGCGGGATCACTCCCGGCCACGTGAACCTGGCCGTGATCGTCGAGTTGATTCACATCGCCACCCTCGTTCACGACGACATCATGGATGAAGCCGAACGCCGCCGCGCCCAGCCGACGGTGAACGCGCGCTGGGGAAATTCGCTCAGCGTGCTGCTCGGCGATTGCCTTTTCGCGCAAGCGCTCAATCTCTCGACCGATTTCGACAACGCGCAGATCAGCCGCGTCATCGCCCGCGCGGCGCGGGAAGTTTGCTCCGGCGAAATCATCCAGACCCAGCGCCGCTTTGATCTTCACCTCGGCATCGATGATTATCTGCGGATCATCGAAATGAAAACCGGCTCGCTCTTTGCCGCGGCGGCCGAGCTCGGCGCCGTGCTCAATGGAGCAGATGCCGAGACCACCCGAGCGCTCAAGGATTTCGGACGGAAAATCGGCGCGGCGTATCAGATTTATGACGATTGCCTCGATATCGCCGGCAGCGAAGCCGACATCGGCAAGACCCTCGGCACGGATTTGCGCAAAGGGAAAATGACGCTGCCCGTTCTGATGTTGCTGGGCTCGGCGCCGGCGGGGGAACGCGAGCGCTATTGCGAGCTGATCCTCAATGAAAAATCGAGTTCGATCACGGAGCTCCTCAGAATGGACGCGCCGAATGGCGCGTTGAAGACCGCAGTCGATACGGCAGAGGAATCAGTGCGCGATGCCCAGGCCGAGCTGGAGGCGCTTCCATCCAATCGCTACACCGATCATCTTTTTCAGTTGGGCGACGCGCTTCGAGAAATGCTCGATCAATTTCGTGTCTGACGGACGAGACGGCGTCCGTCCCTCCGGGGCGTCCTTCGAATGGCCCAGATAAAGATTCGCGAAATGCCGCCGGATGAGCGGCCGCGGGAAAAGTTACTCGCGCGCGGGGCGGCAGCGCTCACCGATGCGGAATTGCTGGCGATCCTGCTCCGAACTGGTTTGCCGGGCGCGAACGCGGTGGAGGTAGCGCGCCAGCTCTTGAAACGATTTGGTTCTCTCTCCGACCTCAGCCGCTGCACTGTCAAAGAAATCGTCGCGATCCCCGGAATCGGAGAAGCAAAAGCGATCCAGCTCGCGGCCGCCTTCGGACTCGGTCAGCGTCTCGCGAACGAGCGATTA
Source organism: Verrucomicrobiota bacterium (assembly GCA_041167565.1). GTDB lineage: Bacteria > Verrucomicrobiota > Verrucomicrobiia > Chthoniobacterales > UBA10450 > AV80. Next base: position 5,278 of record JBEEHU010000053.1, read on the forward strand.
TCCCGGCAAAAGCTCGATTCGCCCGAACTGGTGCACGATCTGGTCGCGGCGGAAATGCGCACCCTGCACAAGGAATCTTTGCGCGTCATCCTGCTCGATACACGATATCACTTGTTGCGAATGGAAGAGGTCTCGCTCGGGAGTGTAAACGAAAGCATCGCTCATCCCCGTGACATTTTCCGGCCTGCTGTCATCTCTTCCGCCTATGCTGTCATCGTGGTCCACAATCATCCTTCCGGCGATCCCTCCCCCAGCCAATCCGATCACAGCCTAACGAGACGTTTGGCCGAGGCCGCCGAGCTTTTGCAGATCAAGTTGCTCGATCACATAATTATTGGCGCGCCGGCAGAAGGGCGATTGCCGTATTTTAGTTTCAAGGAAGCAGGCGTGCTGTGAAAATTCACAAGACGGCGATCATCGATGAAGGCGCGCAACTCGGAGAGGGCGTGGAGGTCGGGCCGTATTCCATCATTGGCGCCGGCGCGGTCATCGGGGAAAAGTGCGTGATCCAATCTCACGTCGTGATTGAAGGCTCGGTGAAGATGGGCACCGGCAATTTCATCGGGCATGGCACCATCATCGGTGGTACCCCGCAGGATTTGAGTTTCGATCCGCAAACGAAAAGCGGAATTGAGATCGGAAATGAGAACGTGATCCGCGAGCATTGCACGATCCACCGCGGCAGCGCCGAAGGAAGCATGACGATCCTGGGCGATCGCAATTTTCTTCTGGCCGGAGCGCATGTCGGACATGACGCCAGGGTCGGCAACGGGGTGGTGATGGCGAACGATTCCTTGCTGGGTGGGCACGTTCGGATCGATGACGGCGCATTCCTCGGGGGCGGTTCGATGTTTCACCAGCACACCCGGGTTGGCCGCCTGGCAATGGCGCAAGGCCGAACCGCGAGGAGCGTTCCGCCGTTTGTCACCGCGGTTGCGAATTTTGCCTTGGGAATCAATTCCGTGGGCCTGCGTCGGGCGGGAATCGGCGCGGCGGAGCGGGCCGACATCAAGCGGGCGTTCAAACTTCTTTATCGCAGCGGCCTCAATACGAAGCAGGCGCTCGAAAAAGCGAAAGAAATGCAATTCGAACTGCCGGCGCGCGAGTTGTTCGACTTCGTCGCCCACCCCGGTGCGCGCGGGTTCGTCGCTTATCGGTCCGGCCTCGAGAGCGACGAATAATCGAGCGCCAGGAACGCGAGCATCCGTCCGGTCCGGCCTTTTTCGGCGCGATAGGAATAGTAGCGCGTCAGATCGCAAGCGGTGCAGACGCCGGAGTCATGCACATGATTAACCCCGAGGTCGCGGCATTGCCGCGCGATCACGGCCGCGAAATCGATTTCGTAATGCGGCGGACGAATGCATGGGCTCAGTTGCACAACGAGATCGGAAGCGCGCGAACTGAAATGTTCGGCCATTGCTTGGATGGCATTCGTCGCGATGCCAAGTTCAGTTCCTTTTTTACCCGAATGCACCAAGCCGATCGCATGGTGAACGGGATCGACGAGATAGACGGCGCAGCAATCCGCGACGTAAATGCCGAGACAAACGCTGGGCTGATTTGAGATCAGCCCGTCGCAACCGGTGAAACATTCGTCGCGTTTCATGGCGCTATCGACGACGGCGACCCGGTTTCCGTGGATCTGTTGCGCGGTAACGAATGCTCGACCGCCGGCCCCATGCGCCTCGCGCACTTCGCGATGAACGGCCTCAAGTTTGGCCCGCGTCTCCGCCTTATCGTGGGTAACTTCGACGCCTGGCACGCGGGTGGTGAAACCGTGGACGACGTCGCTCAGCGCGCCGAGCGCCGGGAATTGCTCAGCCGGAAACCGACCTGCGCTCACTTAGCGGATCGGGTGGTGCGAGTCGTCGTCGTGCGCGTTTGCACCGGCGTGCGGATGCCTGCGTGGTTCAACTCCAGCGGACCTGGCTTGGGCGCGGGGGTCGGACGGGCATCGGTCTTGAGTTTCTGCCGCGTCCTCGGCTCGTCGAGCTCGTTCGAAAAGGTGACTTCGGTGGCGGTGACGCGATCGAATTCCGCCAGCGCCGTGCTGTAATTGTAGAGCGCCTGCAATCGGTTCGATTGCGCCTGCGTCACTTGCACCCGCGAATCCAAAACCTCCAACTGCGTGCCGGCGCCGGCGCTCAAGCGCGCGCTCGCCAGCCGCAGCGCTTCCTCAGCTTGCCCGACACTTTGTTCCGTCGCCTTAACGAGCTCCGCGCTTTGCTTCAAACTCGAATCCTGTTGTTGCACCTCGAGCTCGACCTGGCGGCCGGAGTCATCGAGCGTGATTTTGGATTCCTCGAGAATCGCCCTCGCCTGTTTCACCTGTCCGTAGGTCGATCCCCAATCCCAGATCGCCCAGCTTCCGGTCGCGCCAAAAATATAGCCGGTGCTGACATCGCGCGGGTTGTCGCTAAAGGCGGAACTGCGGGCCTCCGTTCCGCCGGACGCACTGATCTGCGGAAAATATCCGGAGCGCGCAACCCGAACCTGTTCCGCATTGCTGAGGACGATCGCCTTCTGTTGTTTAAGGAAGGGCCGGCGCTCCTTGGCCAGCGCGACCGCCTCCACCAGCGGCATGCGCCGTGGATGATATTGCAATTCGCCGACCGCTTCCAACGGCGCCGCGTCGCCGCGATTTGGATCGAAGTCGAGCCCGAGCGTTTTCGCGAGCTGGAGCTGCGAGATCCGATAATTATTCTGCGCTCCGATCAGGAGCGGATACTGGTTCGACAAGGCGACCTGCGCCTGGAGCACGTTGAAACGCGGGACGGTGCCGGCTTCGAAGCGGTTTTGCTGATCCTGCAGCTGACTGTTGAGAAGGCTGACCGATTGTTCCTGAACCCCGATCAGGGCGCGGTTCAGGAGCACGAGATAAAATTGCTGACGCACCGTGGAGACGATGAGGTCGATCGCATTTCTAAAAGCAAAATAGCTGCTGTCGCGAGTGAAGTCCGCGGCACGGATCTGGGAAATGAAGCGGCCGCCTGCAAAAATCACCTGGGTGGCCTGGAGAGTAACATTGTAGGAACGCTCGACGCTGTTGAAACTGTTGAGGCTGGTAGTGTTGCCTCCGATGGGCGTGGCCGTCGGCGTTGGTGTGGGCGTACTCGCGGCGTCCTGGGGGCCGCCGTGATTCACTTGCAGGTGAGGATCGACATCCTGAAACGTGCCCTTCATCGCAATCTGCGGCAAAATTTCCGACCGCATTTGGATGTAGAGGCCTTTTGTTCGCTCGATCTCCTGTCGCGCAATTTGAATCGAGGGATTTTGTCGGAGCGCCGTCAGAATCGCCTGCTCGAGAGTAAAACGCGGGACGGCGGAACGCCTGGAGGAGTTTGTTTCAACAATGGTATCCGTTCCCGCCACCAGCAGATGAGGCGGCGGCAGAAGCGCGAGGATCGTGACAACGAGTAAGAGGAACGAGAAAACTTTTCGCATGGAAAGAAAACGCGGGAATGACTGTAACAGATGGTGATCGGCGAAGAATCGAAGAGATCTTAGCTTTGTCGCTGAGTGCTATGCAAGCCGCGTGCCGCGTCTTCTGTTGGTAACTTAAACCGCTCTAGAATAGCTGTTTAAAATATTTAGGTTAATTGTTTGCCTGTCTGATTATTCCCGCGTTCGGGATCAGCGCGTTCCATTTTCGAAACGCCGGGACGTGAGGAGATCGCGACGCGACTTGCTGCGCAGCGGCGGATCGTCGTTGGTCTGGCAGTAATCGTGAATCTTGGTGTAGATCTGGAGCCAGGCTTTTTGCTCACCGGGTGTGAGGTGGGCCATGACTTTCATCAGGTTGCCCACCATTTCTTCGCGAATCCGCCGGACCAGTGCCGTGCCTTTTTCGGTGATGCAAACCATGACCTTGCGCCGGTCTTCGCGCGCGCTCGAACGCACCACGTAATCGAGATTTTCCAACCGCGCCACCAGCCCGCTCGCCGCCGCGGTGGTGTGGCCCATTTTGCGCGCGATCTCCGACATGGTCAGGACCTCCTTGTGATCGAGCGCCGCCAGGAGAAAGAATTGCGGGAAGGAAACGTTGCCGGGCGCGAGCTCCTTGCAAAGATGGAGGACGAAACAACGCTGCATCTCGAGGATGATGTGGGAGAGCCGCTCGGCATCGGCGCGGAACTGGGCGGTTCCGTTGAAATTAAGTTTCGTAGCGGCCGAGGTATTCAACGGGCATAAGCTAAAATACTCGCGGAGTGTGTCAAACGCCGGCCGCCAGAAATGGGGCGATCAATCGAGCGAGAGAATGGGGACCACGCTCCCGCTGTGGAAAACTTCGCCGGCCGGCACTCGCAGCAGGGCGTTCGCACGGCTCAAACCGTAAAGCGCGTGCGATTCCTGCCGCCCGACGACGTTGAATCTGCCGCGAACCAATCTTCCTCGGACATAATGAGGCCGGTCGCTGTCGTTTTGCACTTCTTCAGTCAGGGTCGCGTTCATTGTCGGCAGCGAGAGTTCATCCAGGCGAGCGCCTCGCATTCGAAGAATCGCCGGACGCACGAAGAGAAGAAAAGTGACGAAGGCCGATACCGGATTGCCGGGCAACCCGAAAATTGCGCAGCCGCCGGCGCGGCCGAAAAGGAATGGTTTGCCCGGCTTGACCGAGACGCGCCAAAGATGCGTCTGCGCGCCGACCGTGCTCAACGCCGGTTTGACCAGATCGCGCGCACCGACCGACACACCTCCCACCACGACGAGAACGTCGCACTCAAGCGATCTGCGCAACGCCGCTTCGATGGCCCTCGCGTCATCGGGACAACGTTCCATCTGCACGGCGCGCACCCCAGACTTTTCGAAGAGCGCGCGCAAGAGGATCGAATTGCTTTCGTAGATTTGTCCTGGCCGGAGCGATTCACCTGGCGGAACCAACTCGTCCCCCGTGATAATGAGCGCGGCCCGGACCGCGCCTCCCACGTCGATTTCGGCGAACCCTTGCGCCGCCAGCAATGCCAACGTTTGGGGCCGAACCCGATCGCCGATCTCGGCAATTTTCTGGCCCTCGCTCAAATCCGAACCACGCCGGCGAATGAAATCCCCGGGCGCAACCTCCGTCTCGACAAAGATCTCCGGGCCGTCGCATCGGACCTCCTCCTGCATCACCACCGCGTCCGCTCCCGCGGGCACGGGCGCGCCCGTAAAGATGCGAGCCGCTTCACCCGGCGCGATAACCAATCCTCGCTCGATTCCCGCCGGTTGTTCGCCCACAACGCGCTGGCTTTTCCCAGCTCCGCAAGCAGCGGCCACGACCGCATAACCGTCCATGGCAGAATTGTCGAAAACGGGTAGAGCGAGTTGCGCGAGAATATCGCGCGCGGCGAATTCTCCGCGTGCTTGTGCCAGCGGCAGGACGCGCGAAGGAAGCGGCGAAACCTTGTTGAGAATGTGCGCGAGCGCGTCCTGTTCGGTGATCACAAGTTCTTCTTCGGTTCAGATGACGGCCGTCGCCGCTTTAAAAATCCGCCCGCCTGCCGAAGCGGCGCCGTGTGGTTGACGAGTATCCGCCAACCCCATATTCTCGCAATCTGTTGGTGAGGTGGCTGAGTGGTCGAAAGCAGCGCTTTGCTAAAGCGCCGTACTCCAAAAGGGTACCGAGGGTTCGAATCCCTCCCTCACCGCCAGCTTTCGGCCCTCCGAGTCGCCCGTTTACGGATGGTTGACCGTCGGCAATCCTTGAAATCCGACAGACTCCCGGAGCTCTTGCATCGGGAAAGCTGGACCGGGATCGTTCTTCCGCTCCGGCGCGATGTCCTCATGACCGCACACGTCGTCGAGCTTGTAACGTTCGACCAGCGCTTTTGCGGCGGCGAAACAGGCGTCGAGCTGCGCCTGCGGATATTTTTCCCACAACGATATGCCGCCGCCGTTCTTGTGCTTCGCGCTGAGAGCACCGGCTTCCAGGGGATGTGTCTTAAACGCCACCGGGCCATTGGGTGTCTGGGTAACGCTGTCGCCGGCGTTCGCAAGCTCGATGCCGATCGCGAAAGCGTTGCAACCGATCCGAACTCCGTCGGTGGGGTCCTTCCAGCGGCTTATTCCCGCATGTGCGGCTGTCCGGTCGAAAGCGCGGCACTGAAAGACGGTGCCGTCGCGATCAATAATAATATGAGCACATGCGCCCTTCGCTTCGGGACTCCTCCAGAACTCGATGGAGCTCTTGGCGGTCATCCCGGAAGTGAAATGGATAACCAGCAGGCGGCGGACCGGCATGGCGTTTCCGCCATCAAGGATCGCGAGCGTTGCGTCGTCGAAAAGGTGATCGGAGGTGATGTTCATAGGAGTAATTGGGGATGGGGTGAGAAACTAACTGCGGGTGAAATTTCGATCTGAGGAACCGCCCGCATCATTGAATAATTTCGTGCCGTAACGCAAGCGCGTTCTCGGACTTCGGTCTCAGCTCGCTTACCGATACCGTTCGGGTGGCGGAGCCTCCTCTTCGTCAGGCGGCGGAGTTTCGGCCCGTTCCGTCTCCGGCTTCGGTGTTGTCGAAGCCTTCTTTTTTTCCGGCCGTTTCTTTTTGTGCTCGCGAGTGGTCTCGACAAATACGCGGCGCTGGAGCGTGCTACCCGTCTGGGCTGGCATCAGGACTTCCTCGTAGCGTTTCGATTTGGAAGCGCATCCACTTCCTCCGAGAACGACAGACAAGATGGCGAAAATGGCGATTAAGCGTTGATGCATAGAAACAATGGATCCTTCGCCGGTGAGCGAATCAGGAACTCGCCTCCTCGGCAAGAATAACCGATGGGCGAGGGCAATGTTTGGGGTTGAACGGCGAAAGGGCCGCATTACTGTGCGCATCTTTATGACCGGCCTTTCCCTGTTTCGAACCGCGATCGGCCTCGCCATTGTCTCGCTCTGCGCCAGTTGCGCGGAAATGGAGTCCCCCACAACAGCAGCTCAAACGGCGCCCATAGCTCCCACGCCGATCCCCGGATACTGGCACGGCGACGGAATCCCGGGCACGCCAAAAATCATCGTCAACGTGACCGACCAGCGCGCTTATTTTTACAAAGGGAAACACCTTGTCGGCGAGTCAACCGTTTCCACCGGCAAAGCGGGATTTTCCACGCCGCCCGGCCAGTATCGCGTGCTCTTGAAAGATAAGGATCACATCTCGACTGTGTTCGGCGATTACGTGGACGACTTCGGCAACGTCGTGAAATCGAATATCGATTCCCGCAAAGATCCGCGCCCGAAGGGAACGCATTACGACGGCGCTCGCATGCCCTACGCGATGTTCTTCCGGGGCGGTTACGCCATGCATCAAGGTTATGTTCCGCCCTACGCGGCTTCGCACGGCTGCATCCGCGTGCCCAAGGAAATGGCCGGCTACTTCTTTGATGCCGCGCCTCTGGGCACGGTGGTCATCGTGAAGGAATGATACAAAACGCTGAAACGCTAAAATTCTGAAAAGCTGAAATCTGTAAAGACAGCTCTCCCCATTTCAGCGTTTCAGCGTTTCAGTTTTTCCCCTTAGCCCGGCGGCCACGCCAGGGCGCGCTTTCCGAGCACATGCACGTGCAAATGCGGAACGCTCTCCCCCGCATCCGGCCCGCTGTTGATCACGACGCGATAACCGGACGTCAATAAATCCAGCTTCTCTGCCACGGTGCGCGAAGCGAGAAGCAGTTTCCCGAGTAACGCCTGGTCCGCCTCGGTCGCATCCGCCAGCCGCGCCACCACGCGCTTCGGCACGATCAAGACATGCACCGGCGCCTGCGGATTCACATCGCGAAACGCCAGCACATCGTCATCTTCCCAGACGATGTCGGCCGGAATTTCGCGCCGGACGATTCTCTCAAAGATTGTCACGGAAGACTTGTCTGCGCCTAACGAATGAAACAGCGCAAATGGTCGAGCTCGGAATTCGACGCCAGCCGCTCGCGCACAAAACAAATGACTTCCTCGCGCAACGTGTCGCAGGTGCGCGTCCAGGTCTTCGTGCCGCGGAGATGTTTCACGCACGCTTGCAGATCGCAGAGGTGCAAACTGTCGGCGCGTGCGTTCACGAGGGCGCTGATCCGTTTTTCCAAGCCATCGAAAAACGCGAGCTCGTAACCCGCGCCCGCTTCCTGCGCGATTTCGAGGAGCGAAAAGGAAACCGGCGGCGGCGACGGTACGAAGAACGGAACGATTTCCTTGTACCCGATCACTTTCAAAACGTAGCGGACGGTTTGCGAAAGCTGATCGAACGGGACGACCGACTCGTCGTTTCGCAGCCGCAAATAAAACGCGATGCTCTCGGTGACGTGATCCGTCAGCCACCATTTCGGGTAGCCGGCCTCGTTCGCGGCGCGCGTGATCGCCGCATGGAGCCAGGCCTGATCGAACTCGAACAGCTGGCCCGAATCGCAACGGAGATAGGGAAATTCTTCTTTAAACGCGACCATGGGTTTCGACTTTGGTTTCGGAGGGGATCGTCGCCGCGACCGTTTGCGGCCCGAACAATTCCGGCTGAAGCGCATTTGGTTTGATCCGGCGGCCGAGCGCCTGGATGGCGTCGACAAATTGATCCGCGTCCTCAAAGCGGCGATGGACCGACGCGTAACGCAGATACGCCACTTCATCGATCTCGCGCAATTTCTCCAGCACCTTCGTGCCGATCATCGCCGACGGAACTTCACGGCCGCTGGTCTCCAGCTCGTGCACGATTTCATCCACCGCCGTCTCGAGCGTGACGAGACTGATCGAGCGTTTCTCGCAAGCTTTAGCCAGGCTGTTCACGAGTTTGCGGCGATCGAATGGTTCATGAGTGCGGTCGCGTTTGATCACGCGAAGATCGGAGCGCTCGATTTGCTCGTAAGTGGTGAATCGGTACGCGCACTGTAAACAAACGCGGCGGCGGCGGATGCTGGAACTATCACGAGACTGGCGGGAGTCGATGACTTTGTCGTCACGAAAGCCGCACTTGGGACAACGCATAGTGTCGGCGGAGTAAG
>JBEEHU010000054.1:0-23123 GCA_041167565.1 Verrucomicrobiota bacterium
CGGCTGGAAACATGGACAGCAGGCTAATCGTTCGGCGGAGTGACCGCGCCGGGCGGTGAAGGAATTTCGTGGACGCTCGGGGGCCGGCAGTGTGCCGGTGCAAAGTTTGGCCCCTTAAACTTTATCACCGGATACACATGTAGAAGCTTGCGTAGACAGCTTCGAGGACAGGGGTTCAACTCCCCTCGCCTCCACCATTTTCCAATTGCTCTGAAAAACTTGCCGCAGCGCTCTTTGCGACCGTTTTCCTATTTGGGTGCGAGTGAGCGCAAGATCTCGGTAAAGCGCGGTTCCGCGCGCAGAGGGTCCCACACTTCGTCGAGAGCGAGCGAGCCGTAGTTCGGCCCATTCGGAAGCTTGACGGTGGAGGCCAGCAAATCGAGCGCGCGTTCTTTGTCGCCTACCTGCGCGTAGATGCCAGCGAGTCGGCCGAGAACTTTTGGCCCGTCAAAAGCATCGAGTTCGACTGGAAGCAACTCTCTTGCGTGTTCACCGGCGCGGAGCGCCTCTTCTTTCTGTCCGAGCCGCGCATTGATTTCTCCCAGCAGAATGAACGCTCCCGCATCGTCGGACCGCTTCGCTACCAACGCCTTCATTTGTTCCTGCGCCCTTGTCCACGTCTCGGTGGCTTGAGCTGGGGCGCCAAGATGGTGGGCAATCAGACCGGCATACCAATCTTTGTGCCTAACGAATCTTTCTCTCGTCCACTCCGTTCGGGGAAATATCGTCAACGCCAGCCGAGCGGAGGCGAAGTCGCGTTCTGCAAGCGCCAGGTCCATTCGGCCGGTGCCCAGTTCCTCGGGCAGCGCGGTGAGCGTATCTTCTCCCGAGAGGAGTTCACGCAGCCGTCGAAGATCGCCGCGGCTCGCCACATCTATTTTTGCTCTATCGAGCGCAACGAGAAAATAGGAGAATTGCGGTTTACTGCTCAGCACGGTCTCGCAAGTGCGAGCGGCATCGGAGTAGCGCTTCAACGCCTGGTAGGTTGAGATTAATGGCGACCAAATCGAAGGATTCCGCGGATCAAGATCAAACGCCTGCTCGAAATGGCTCGCTGCAGCCTCCCAATTTCCCTGCCGCCGCTCGAGCGCGCCCAGGTAAAGAAGTGGATCTGTCTCGCTCGGAAGCGCCCGATGAGCCATCTGCAGTTCCTTGAGGGCAGGAGCATAATCGTGATATGCCCAGTAAAAAAGGAGACCGCGACTCAGATGGACCTCACCGGCTTCGGGTTGGAGCCGGGCTGCTTGATCCAGCGCCTTTGTCGCCAGGGCGAGGCGCTCGGGCGTGTGGTCAGAGTTGAACCGATAAAGCTCGAGATGGGCCCGTGCTGCCATGGCGAGTGCCGGGACAAACGCGGGATCGCGGGCGATTGCCTGCTGCAACAACTCGACTTTGGCAAAAGGGTGGCCGGCATCCTCAGACAAATTCGCGCGCCACAGTTCTCGCGCCTGGAGATAAAGATCATAAGCCACCATGTCGCGCGTGGGGCGCGTGGTAATGAGCGCTTGCTCTTTATCCGACAGATGTGCTTGCAACTCACGGGCGATCTGCCGCGCGATCTCACCTTGAATCGTAAAAACATCAGACAAGTCCCGGTCATATTGTTCCGCCCACAGTTGCGCGCCCGTCATTGCCTCGGTGAGATGGGCGCTGATTCGGACTCGCGCATCCGCGCGGCGGACGGTCCCCTCCAAGATATAGCGAGCGCCCAGAGAGCGTCCAATTTCGCGTAAGTTGCGCGGCGCGCCGGGTTTGAAATCGCTCACGCTACTTCGGCTGATGACCTTCAGGTCCGCCACCTTCGAAAGCCCCGTTAGAATATCTTCCTGGATGCCATTTGTGAAGAAGCTGCTTTCCTGATCGCCTCCAAGATTTTCGAACGGAAGCACCGCGATGCTTCTCTCGGCGGTGGCAGCTTCCGGCGCTCCGCTTGGGCGCTCGCGAATCATTAAGCTGGCGACCGCTGCGAGCAAGCAGAGGCAGGCCGTGCCTGCAATTGCCAGCATTGGGTTGCGCCGCGACCAGCGCCACATCCGCGCGGGCGCCAGAACCCGTCGCGCCCGAACCGGTCGGCCCTCAAGCCAATGTTCAAGATCATCCGCCAGATCGGCGGCGGATTGGTAGCGCGCTTTGGGATCGCGCTCCAAGCAATGCGCAGTGATTGTTTCCAGATCACGATCAAGTGAGGGCGCAAAAGAACGCAATCGCGGCGCTTCGGTTACGCCAGCCTGACGGATGACGGAGAGTGCATTTGCGCCGACGAAAGGCGGGCGACCAGCCAGAAGATTGAACAAGATTGCGCCGAGACCATAAATATCCGCCGCCGGTGAAAGATCGGCAGCGGCGCTTTCTGCCTGTTCTGGCGCGATGTAACCGGGCGTCCCGAAGGTCGTGAGTGTTCTGGTTAGATCGCTGTTTTCATCGAGCCATTTCGCCAGCCCAAAGTCGCTGATCATCGGCTCCCCGCGCGCATCGAGCAGGATGTTTCCCGGTTGGAGATCGCGATGGAGAATCCCGCGTTGATGGGCGTAATCCAGCCCTCGCGCCACTTTGGCGATCAATCGCACGCACTCTCGCGGCTGTGTCGAAAGAGAAGATGCGACGCGCAAGCTCCCGCCAGTCGCAAGCTTCATGCTAAAGAAGGGCACGCCCTCGTCGCTTTCGCTCACTTCGTAGATCGGAAGGATATTTGGATGGTCGAGGCTGGCCGCCGTCTCTGCTTCGCGGAGAAAACGAGCCAGCGTCTCGTGCGATTCCGCGTCGTAACTCAGCATGCGCTTGACGGCCACGATGCGACGGGAGTGGCGTTGCCGGGCGCGGTAAATCACGCCCATCCCACCGCGCCCGATTTCCTCCAGGATCTCATAATTCCCGAGACGCCATTCCTTGTCCGGCAAGTCGATTTCAGCGAGCACGTTTTCAAAGGCCTCGCTCGAGCTCTGGCCCTCCGCCCCCAATCCTTCGACCAGAAGACAATTGAGGCATCGTCCTTTATCGACTCTGGCCTCCGCGCCGCAGCGCGCGCACTTTTCAGAAGTTTCCGGCGCGCTCGGGAGCGTGTCGCGTCCGCCGCGCGTTCCTTGCATGGGATTATTCAATGCCGGTCGCCAGCGCCCTGCAGAGGTAGCGGATCTCGCCGTCGACGTCCTCAGGGTTCGCGACGGTGTGAGCGACCTCACTTCGGAGAAGCCATCGGTAACGCTCACGCAGATTGTGCAATTGTTTCTTGATTACACTTTCTGCGACTCCCAGGTTCGTTGCCAAATCGGCATATGAAATATCGGTGCGTTCCGCGCTGAGGTGACCGCGCAAAGCATCGAAGAGCCGGCGGCGTCCCTTGGCTTCGCATTCTTCGCCCAGCCGCCGCAGCGCATGTTCCACTACGGTGGCAGCCCAGCGAAGGTCGAAGAGTCTTTCCGCCGGCAAACTTTCCAGGGCTTGCGGGGAAACGGATAGTTGCGACGGCGCTTCGGCCATCCAATCATCCCAGGAGACAAACTGCACATCGCCGCCGCGTTTCAGCGCATGATTTTTCTCGCGCGCGTGATTTAGGAAATTCTGGAGCGACTTGAGCAGAAACGAGCGGAAACGGCCTCGATTTTCATCTGCCTGCTGGAGCCAGTTGCTTCCGAGCATCATGACGAAAAAGTCCTGCGTCAGGTCCTGCGCGTCCTCGATCGAGTAGCCGCGACGACAAACGAAGGAGAACACGGGTCGCCAGTAAATCCTGCAAAGATCGGCGAGCGCGGAGCGACTCTCTTCCGCATGGCCATTGGAGCCGGCGCCCGAAAGGATGAGGCTCCAGCGTGTGGTGACGAAGACGCGAGCTTCCTCTGCTTTCACTATTGTATTCTCTCCTCCATCGAGCCGCATCGTGCTTAAGGTCGTGTTCCTCTGCAAGCGTAATAACAAGAAAACGCTTTCTCCCTAAATCCGGCCTACCCCAGTTCCATCTTTAATTCGGAGTCTACCCAAAACTAATTAGGAACTTTGCTCGCTAATTTCGCTAGTAGCTGTTGAACTCAGATCATTCCCAAAAATCCGCGGCTGATTAACATGAAAAAATCTAAATCGGGATCGAATCTTTTCCTTCTGATTTGCATCCTGCTCATTTCCATCTCCGGGTGGAGCGACCTGAAGGCGCAAGATCAAATAACGTTAGGCAATAGCTCAGGAAACCCGATCGGCTTGCTGCTCGATGGGAAGCTCAGCGGATCCTACACCAATGATAAAACGTACGTTTCGTCCGGCACTCCTGCTCTGGTAGGCCAGTTTTCGAGCATAAACGGCAATAGATCGAATGAAATCATGGCCTTCACCGGAGACCGGCCGATGGCAATTTACTCGAGAGTGCCGTGGACTACAGGGAACGACAACATCCCGCTGCAGTTTGCCGATAAGATTTCGGTCCCGATAACTATCTGGATTGTTTACTCAAACACGAACTTTGCTGACGCAAGTACGAAGGCTCTTAGCGATGTGCTAACCACCTCCACGATCTATGGCACGGAACGGGTGGGCGTAGGTTTCTCAACGGTCAATATCATCGATGCGACCGCCAATCCCAACGCCTCAAAGTATTACGACTACGATTACTACACGATGGCAGCCGGCTTAAAGGCGGACATCGGGTACGTGCCTGGACAAGTTAACATCTACTACGTTCACGCCATCAATTGGAGCGGAACACTTTTTACTAACTCTGGTGAGGCCAGACAAGAAAACGCCCCGTGGATCGTGCTCGGGTCAGCGGCCATGAACGTTGTCCTGGCACATGAGATGGGCCACCTGATGGCTTTAGTGCACGTTCACACCGGCGCGCCTACCCAGTGGTTCGACTATACCAACATGATGACTACCAGCGGGTCGCCCAGTAGCCGTTTCATAACCGAGGGCCAGGTGTTACGGATGCAGCTAAGCAGTAATTCAGTTTTGAACACGCTTTATAATGCCAGGCCCGGCCTGCCGATACGGGATTGCAATCCCACCTCAACTAAAGCGTCCGATACCTGTCCCGGTGTTCAGAAAAGGATCTGGGCTGATGGAACTTATCCCGCCAATTGAATTGGCCTAAACAGAGAAATTTATGAAGACGACCTGCTTAATATCGATTGTTGCCTCGTTCTTTTTACTGGCAGGCGGATTAGACGCCCAGACTTCCGAGGAAGGAAAAGTGTTTGCCAAAAATTGGCTCCGCATGAGTTGCATCGAGGCGGCAGACAGCCAGGACGAGCAAGTCAGTTTCGTTAAATATAAAGAGGAGCTAAAGGCGTACTTTATCTCCGCAATTCAAAGCGGGCTGGAGCTGAATGAAATGCGAGAGGAAGAAACTGCGCTCGGGCAGATCTACGACCAAAATATCAAGACGGTGAATGAGGATCGACCGGCTTGGATAACCCCGGAATATGAAAACAAGATACGATCGGTCTCCAGGGAGGTCTTTATTTCGAGCGGAAAAGAAACACTGGCTCAGAATTACAAAGCCCGGGCTCTAAGAGGCCTTGAATTGATCAGGTCGCTTCCGAGTAAGTGATTCGTGGAACTGTTTTTCATGAGAGCAATATCTAACGTGGGAAAAATCTCGGTTTGGGTCATCTCGATCGCAGCGTTGCTAGGACTTGGCGCAGCAGCGGGGCGGGGGCAAGCCGTTACGCAGGAGGAGGCCGGGCAACGCAAGCCGCTCCCCACCGAGGCGCTCGAAAAGCACGACAATGCACGTGCCCCTTCGCCCATGTGGGCCACAGCGCTTTCGCCCGCGATGATTTCTCAGGCGGGACCTTTCACGAGCTACCAGGTGAACGTCGATGCGAGCGGCAACAATATCGTGGGCGACGCCGCGAACGAGCCGTCGATCGCTGTGGACCCACGTAACCCGAACAGGATGGCAATCGGCTGGCGGCAGTTCGACACTATCGCTTCCAACTTCCGCCAGGCCGGCTGGGGATACAGTAACAATGGCGGCGCATCGTGGATCTTTCCCGGCTCTCTCGAGCCAAACGTCTTTAAGAGCGATCCGGTCCTGGTCTCCGATGAGACCGGGCGTTTTTTCTATCTCAACCTTTTTGCATCACAAACCGACCAGTTCACCGACATGTGGCGCTCACTCGACTGGGGTCAGTCCTGGCTTCATCTCGCGCGTGCGACGGGCGGCGATAAAGAGTGGTTCACGGTAGATACCACCAACAGCGTCGGACACGGATTCCAATACCAATACTTCAGCCCCTACGCCGGCAGCTTCTATGGCGCGCGGCAATTCACCCGTTCCACCGATGGCGGATTCACCTGGATGGACCCGATCCTCATTCCCAACTCTCCGCAGTATGGAACCGCCGATGTCGACACGAACGGCAACCTGTTCATCGGCGGAGTTAATGCGACGACGAACCAGTTTTGGTGCATTCGCTCGACCAGTGCAAGGCGCAGGACCGGGAAACTTTCGTTCGATCAAAGCACCGCCGTGAACCTCGGCGGCACCATATCTTTAAGGATGGCGATAAACCCAGACGGGTTAGCGGGTCAGGTTTTCCTGGCGGTGGATCGCTCGGGGACTGCGACCAGCAACAACATCTATATGCTAGCGAGTCTGCAACCCACTGGCTCGGCCCCCGGGAGCGGCACTGACGTGATGTTCGTGCGGAGCACCGATGGCGGTGTGACGTTCGCCCCGCCTCGCCGGATTAACGACGACCCGATCGATCCCGCCAAATGGCACTGGTTCGGCACGCTTTCCGTCGCCCCGAATGGCCGAATCGATTCTGTTTGGCTGGATACGCGAAACGCCGCGAACAATACCGATTCACAGTTATTCTATTCGAGCAGCAAGGACGG
The DNA here is from genome assembly GCA_041167565.1 of Verrucomicrobiota bacterium. Classification (GTDB taxonomy): domain Bacteria; phylum Verrucomicrobiota; class Verrucomicrobiia; order Chthoniobacterales; family UBA10450; genus AV80. The sequence goes on from JBEEHU010000054.1 coordinate 6,829, forward strand.
CGGAAATACCTGGTCGCCCAATGTGGTGGTAAGCAATCCGTTCAATCCTTATCTCGGTTATCCGAATCAGAACAAGCTAGGCGATTACATCACCATGGTTTCGGATAACGGCGGCGGAAACGTCGCCTATGCCGCCACCTTCAACGGGGAACAAGATATCTATTACATCCGCGTCGTTCCTCCCCTTATGCCTGACTATTCGCTTTCGATCAGCCCGTCATCAGTGAGCGTTCCGCGCGCCGGAGGAGTCGGTAACTATGCTGTTACGATTACGGCAGCGGATGGGTTCGGCGGGCCCGTGGATTTGTCCGCTACAGGCCTGCCTTCGGGAGCGATCGGGAGTTTCAATCCCAATCCGGCCACCGGCAATGCGACGCTAACCGTTAGTGTCAGCTCTTCCACCTCGCCCGGAACCTATCCCTTCACCGTCACCGGCACTGGCGGCTCGCCGACTCTTACGCGGACTGCGACGGCCACGTTGGTCAAGGCCAGGAAGTAACGTCAGATATATACACGTAAATGCCCGTTGGGCTTTGCCGTGCAGGAATGGAATCCGACCGATCTCATGTCATGAAAATAAAAACTAATGCCGGGAAGGTCTCGCTGTTTATTTTATCCGCCGCCGCGCTGCTGGCGGGCGGCGCTACCACTATGCCAGCGCAACTCGCGATGGCTTCTGACCAGTCCGACCAGCGCGGCCCCCTCGCGACCGAGAAACATGAAAAATATGACAACCCACCTGCACCGTCCCCTATGTGGGCAACAGCGGTTTCACCCGCAATGATCTCGCAGGCGGGGCCCTTCATCAGTTATCAGGTCAATATCGATGCTAACGGGAACAATATTGTTGGCGACGCCGCGAACGAGCCTTCCATTGCCGTTGACCCTACTAACGGCAACAAGATGGTGATAGGTTGGCGGCAATTCGACAGCGTCACCTCCAATTTTCGGACGTCGGGACGGGGATACACCACTAACGGCGGCATCTCGTGGACGTTCCCCGGGGTTCTAGAGAATAACGTCTTTGGCAGCGACCCGGTCTTATTGTCCGATGAAACGGGGCGTTTTTTTTATCTCAGCCTTTTCATAGGGCAGATGATGAACACCGACATATGGCGCTCGATCGATGGCGGCCAATCCTGGGCTAACAAGGCGTTCGCGACCGGGGGCGACAAGGAGTGGTTCACGATCGATACGAGCAACAGCATTGGGCACGGATTACAGTATCAGTACTGGAGCCCCAACGGCGGCAGCACCTACGGTGACCGGCAGTTCAGCCGTTCCACTGACGGCGGCTTTACCTGGATGGATCCGATCCGGATTCCGAACTCTCCCCAAACAGGAACCCTCGATGTCGATTCAGACGGTAACCTCTTTCTTGGAGGATTTACCGCGTACACCGATCAGATGTGGTGCATTCGTTCCACGAATGCGAAGAAAAGGACTGCGACACCCAGGTTCGACCAGAGCACCGCTATCAACCTTGGCGGGAAGATGCTTCTCGGGACGGCGATCAATCCGGGTGGGCTGGCGGGACAGATTTTTGTGGCGGCTGACCGTTCTGGCACCACCACAAATAACAGCATCTACATCCTGGCTAGCGTGCAGCCCCCGAGTGACACGGGAAGCGATGTGATGTTTATCCGCAGCACGGACCATGGGGCTAGCTTCAGCAGCCCTCGCCGGATCAACGATGATCCTGTCAATCACACCTCTTGGCATTGGTTCGGCACGCTTTCCGTGGCGCCTAATGGCCGGATCGACGCCGTTTGGCTGGATACGCGCAATGCTGCGAACAATCGGGACTCCCAGCTCTTCTATTCTTACAGCAAGGACGGTGGCCAGACGTGGTCCCCCAATGTCGCGGCGAGCAATTCTTTCGATCCTTCCCTTGGTTATCCCAATCAGAACAAGATGGGCGATTACATCACCATGGTTTCCGACAACGCTGGAGGGAATGTCGCCTACACCGCGACGTTCAACGGCGAAGAAGACATCTACTATGTTCGCGTTGTTCCGACTCCTTTCCCTGACTATTCGCTCTCGATCAGTCCATTATCGTTGGGTGTCCCGCGCGCCGGTGGAATCGTTAATTATGTCGTTACGATTGCGCCGAAGGATGGGTTCAGCGAGCCCGTTACCTTAACTGCGACCGGCTTTCCCTCCGGAGTCACGTGGAACTTCAATCCCAATCCCGCGACGACTAGCTCCACGCTCAATGTGACCGTGAACTCTTCTACGTTGTCAGGCAGCTATCCCGTCACCGTGACCGGCACTGGTGGGACGCCGGCTCTTACGCGGAGTGCTACGGCAACGTTGGTCAAAGCAAAGAAGTAGCGTCCCGGTCCAAGGCGGGTCCGTCGCGTCAAGGATGGGCGGTTTCCAAACCGCCGGTCTTAGGGATTCTGCTTCGCAAAGGGCGGTCGGGAGGCACGACTCCCTGGGTCAGGGCTTCGAAATTGCGCCAGCGGCGAAACTAATCCGGAACTTCGCGTGTCCATTCCGCTAGTAGATGGGGAAGGCGATGAATCTTGATCGGATGAGAGCAAAAAATAACGGCGGAAGAATCTCGACATTCTTCTTTGTTCCGCCTATCAGCGCCTCCGATTACGTCACCCGACGCTTCGACGCATCTTCTGCCGGGCTGAAAAGTCCGTGGGGCTGGACCTTCGCTGGGACACCGCTTAGCGCGATCTCCAGATCCAACTGGGGCCCCGAGTCAGCCGAAGTGAGACGCACTCCTGATGCGCCTTGTGCGGGTGGTGCGGGTTTTCGCACCGATCTGGAATGTCAGTGAATCCAACAATAACAAGGCTAGGAACATGAAACTTCGTCACCTAAAAACCATTCTACTTATCGCCGCTCTGTCGTCCTTCTCGCCTCTCGCTTTGGCGAAGCCTGCGCCAACGGTCGATAAAGCGGTAGCCGATCGCACTGGCGGCACCTTGACGATTACGGGCACCAACTTTATCGCACCCACGGTCGCCCTCGATAACATCAATCTCACCGTTACTTCCTCAAGCGCGACGTCGATTGTGGCGACGTTGCCAGGAAGCATTACGCCTGGTGCATATCACTTGGTCGTAACAGCCAGTAACGCTAGTGTTGACCTCGACGTCACGATCGAAAGCGCGGATCGGCTTGGCGGCAATTCGGCGGAAGGTTACCAAAGCCTGCTGAGTCTGACCAGCGGCACATATAACAGCGCCGTGGGTTATATTGCACTCGTTAATAACACCACTGGGAGCAAGAATGACGCGACCGGCACTGCGGCACTTCAGGCAAATGTGATCGGATCTCAGAATGTAGCCACGGGATATGGTGCACTGAACCGCAATCTTAGCGATAACAACACTGCCATCGGCGCTGCAGCGCTCCAGTTGAATATCAGTGGGAGCGAGAATACCGCAGTCGGGTTCGACGCTCTCAACCACAACACCAGCGGTCGTTTCAACCTCGCGCTCGGTCCCATATCTGGGAACAATCTCACCACCGGCCATTACAATATCGATATAGGCAATTACGATCTCTTTAGTGCCAGTTCAAGCGACCTTGCGGGCGAAACCAACACCATTCGCGTAGGTCATCCTTCGGTGCACATCGCCGCTTATATCGCAGGCATACGCGGTGTCACTGTCCCGAACAATCTCCCGGTTGTGATCGGCCAGGATGGCAAACTCGGAACAGCCAGTGCGGCGAGTTTACAAGGCCCGCAAGGCCCGCAGGGGCCGCAAGGCTTCCAAGGTCCTGCGGGAAGCAACGGAACCAACGGAACGAACGGAACGAATGGAGCGCCTGGCGTTGCAGGTCCCGCTGGCCCAGTCGGTCCGGCGGGCCCGCAAGGCCCCGCCGGCCCGGCCGCGCCACCTGATCCTAATGAAGGGAATCTAGGCAATGCCAACACCTCCGAAGGTGCTCAAGCGCTCTTCAGTCTAAACGGCGGCGGCAACAATACGGCCATGGGTTTTAATGCCCTGTTTGCTAATACAAGTGGCGGTGGCAACACCGCGACTGGTTCTCAGGCGCTTAAAAACAACGATCATGGGAGCGCGAACACATCGACCGGCGACGAGTCGCTTTACAGCAACAACAATGGCGACGGCAATACCGCGGCCGGCTACACCGCGCTCTTTTACAACTTCAATGGCGCAGGTAACACTGCTGATGGGGCCACTGCCCTATTTAAGAACATTGACGGCAGCAACAATGCCGCCACGGGTTATTTCGCCCTTGGTAACAATACTTATGGTGGCCAGAACACCGCCGCTGGCCGTGATGCGCTTTCCACCAACACGACAGGCAGCTTCAACATCGCCCTGGGCTATCGAGCAGGTGTAAACCTGACCACTGGAGATTACAATATCACGATCGGGAACCCCGGCGTCGCGGGGGAAGGCAGCACAATCCGCATTGGGACGACAGGGACGCATGCAGCCACATTCGTTGCCGGGATAAATGGAGTCAGCGTTCCGAACAGCCTCCCCGTTGTTGTTGACGCCAATGGGCAATTGGGCACTGCAACTGCGGCTAGCTTGCAAGGTCCGGCAGGCCCCGCCGGGCCAACCGGGCCTCAAGGAGTGCAAGGCGATCCGGGCGCGTCTGGTGCTACCGGTCCGGCTGGCCCTGCCGGAACCAACGGCACTAACGGCGCTGCTGGTCCTCAAGGCGTGCAAGGTCCGGCTGGACTGCAAGGTCCCGCAGGAGCAGGCGGAGACGAAAACCTGGGGAACGGCAACAGCGCTGCGGAAGGTGTGCAAGCCCTCAACGTTAGCACGACCGGAGCCAACAATACGGCCACCGGAGTTCAGGCTCTAACAAACAATACTAGCGGCGATAACAACACCGCTAATGGATTCCAAGCGCTCTTGAGCAACAACAGCGGCTACCAGAACACGGCGAGCGGCGCTTACGCTCTTTATTTTAACACAACCGGCGCGATTAACACGGCCAGTGGTTTTAAGGCGCTATACAGTAATATACTCGGTAACCACAACACGGCCACCGGTAACGAAGCGCTTAGCGCCAACACAGGCGGTCACTTTAACACCGCCGATGGTGATGAGGCACTCTTTATGAACATAGGCGGCGATCACAACACGGCCGCGGGTTTTCGGGCACTCAGAAGTAATACCTCGGGTGGTGATAACGTGGCCAATGGTGACTCCGCCCTCTATTACAACACCACCGGTTCCTTAAACACGGCGTTGGGGGAGAGTGCACTGGAGAACAACAATACCGGCCACTACAATACGGCGACCGGCTGGCAAGCCCTCGAGTCTAACGCAACCGGCAGCACCAACACGGCGAGTGGTGCTCAATCGCTCTACTTCAGCGCAAACGGCAGCAACAACATCGGGCTAGGGTTCCGAGCCGGGTATAATGTCAGGGGGAATAACGACATCGATATCGGGAACGTGGGGGTGGCGGGCGATAACAATACGATCCGGCTCGGGACAACGGGGACGCACGCCGCCACATTTATCGCGGGAATCACCGGGGTGAATGTCGTAGGAGGTGCGCCAGTCTATGTCTTACCAGACGGCCAACTCGGGACCGTGCTTTCTTCGCGGCGATTCAAGGATGACATCAAGCCAATGGACGCGTCGAGCGAAGCGATCCTCTCGCTGAAGCCGGTGACATTCCGTTACAAGCAGGAACTGGATCCAAAAAAGGTCCCGCAATTCGGCTTGGTGGCCGAGGAAGTGGAGAAGGTGAATCCAGATCTCGTCGTGCGCGACGCGGAAGGGAAAGTCTTGACCGTGCGCTATGAAGCGGTAAACGCGATGTTGCTGAATGAATTCCTCAAGCAGCACCGCAAGGTAGAGGAATTAGAAGCGACCGTTGCAAAACAGCAAAAGGACTTCCAGACGACCGCGACGCAGCAGCAGAACGAAATCGGATTCCTCACTGCGAGCCTGAAAGAGCAGGCATCACAAATCCAAAAAGTGAGCACACAGATTGCGGTCACCAAGCCCGCCCGACAAGTGGTCGACAACAGCCACTGACCTCCGGACCCCGGCAAGCTCTGCGTTTCATCGGCCGCCACGTTCAACACGTGGCGGCTGATTCGTCGAGCCGAGCGCTGACGATTAGTTTTTTCAGTGGCGTGCAGGCGCTTGGCAAGATTTGAGCCGGCGGCCGTTTCACGACCCTTGATGTTGTGACGCGCAATCACATCGCGCGGCTGGTTGGCACGAGCGGATTCCCTGATTCATTCGGTGGTTATCAAACCGGCTCCGCGAATTCCGCGGACCAGTCCGGTCCGTTAATCAATAGAGCTGACACTTTAAGCTCTTGCACTTGCGATTGTGGGTGGCGATTGTCGCGAAGGGTTGCTCGCAAGCGCGTTTTTGCTTATCATAGGCGGCGCTCGGAGACCGGGCGTTTCATCATGCAAAAAATAGGATTCGCCGAAGCGCTCGATTCGATTGTGGCCAGCGATCCGCGTTATCATCGCGACGCCTACGTTTTTCTGCGCGATGCGCTCGATTACACGACCAAACAGCAGAAGAAAACCAAGGGCGCTTCGGTCCGCCACGTGGCCGGCCCGGAACTGCTCGAGGGCGTGCGCTCTTACGCGCTGAAAGAATTCGGACCGATGGTCGTGACGGTTTTGTCCTACTGGGGTGTCCGCTCGACGGAAGATGTCGGCCACATGGTTTTCAATCTGATCGGCGCCGGAATATTCGGGAAAACCGAGGACGATTCGATCGACGATTTCAAGAACGTCTTCGATTTCCACGAGGCCTTTGTGAAACCATTCGAGCCGGAAAAACGCTCGCACCCGGACGTTCCACTTGGCTTGCCCGCGCCCCAGCCGAAGCTTTCCTAGATCCAGCCGCGGCTCGGGTTCCGGCCGATTGTCTGTATGTTTACCGCCCATCTTAAAGCCGCCCCATCGGACCCCGGCGCCGGAATTACCTTCCCGCCGAGTTCTGCGCGAAAACGCATTCTGCCAAACGGGCTGACGATCATCGTCCAGGAAGATCGGAGCGCGCCGGTCGCGAGCGTTCAGGCTTGGTGCGGGACGGGGAGCATCGATGAGAACGAACATCTCGGCGCCGGGTTGTCGCACATCCTCGAGCACATGCTCTTCAAGGGAACGAAAACGAATCCGGCAAACGCGATCGCGCAAAAAATCCAGGACGTGGGCGGTTACATCAACGCCTACACTTCGTTCGATCGCACGGTTTTCTGGATCGATGTGCCGAAGGACGGGACCGCGGTCGCGCTCGAGGTCTTGTCCGATGCGATGATGAGTTCAACTCTGCCGGAGACGGAGTACGCAAAGGAACAGGAAGTGATCCGGCGCGAATTTGCCATGGGGATGGACGATCCCGATCGCATGGCGGGCCAACTTCTCTTCGCCACCGCGTTTCAACGCCACCCTTACCGGCTGCCGGTGATCGGGCAGCTGGATATTTTCAACCAGCTCACGCGCGACGACGTGATGCAGTATTACAAGGCGCGCTACGTGCCGAATAATCTCACGTTCATCGTAGTGGGAGATGTGGATGCTGAAGCAGTCTTCCAACGGCTCGCTGATTTCTTCAAGGATCATCCGGCGAGATCGCTCCAGCCGGTTTACATTCCCAGCGAGCCGCTGCAACTGGGCCGCCGGATTGTTAACGAAGAGTTTGAAACTGAGCTCACGCGCCTCTCGCTGGCGTGGCACATTCCGGAAATCACGCATCCGGACGTTCCGGCGCTAGACATTCTTTCGACGATTCTGGGCGATGGTCGCAGTTCGCGCCTCTATCGGCAGGTGCGCGAAGAATCAGGATTGGCCTACGGCATCTCCGCATTTTCCTACACGCCGGGCGATCCAGGATTGCTCGGGATCGACGCGATGACCGAGCCGGCCAAACGCGACGCCGCGCAAGAGCTCATCCTCGAGATCATCGACGAAATCAAAATTGCCGGCGTCACTTCGGAAGAACTGGCGAAAGCGAAAAAGATTTCGTTGAGCCATCACCTCGGCTCGCTCACCACCATGCGCGGCCAGGCGTCCGACCTCGGCTCGAATTGGTTCCTGACGCGGAACCTCAATTTCACCCGCGATTATCTGGCGGCCGTCCAGAAAATCATGCCGGAGGACCTTCGGCGCGTCGCGGAAAAATATCTCACGGACGACAACCTCACCCTCATCTCTCTCAATCCAAAGACAGCGCTCGCGGCGGCCAATGAAACCGTTCCACCAATCGTGGCGGGCGAGATTCAAAAAATGGTGCTCTCAAATGGATTGCGCCTGCTGGTCCGCGAAGACCCGCGGCTTCCGCTGGTGTCGATGGCCGCGGTCTTTCGCGGGGGATTGTTGGCCGAAACACCGAAGACCAACGGCATCACGCGCCTCATGGCCAAGGTACTTCTCAAGGGAACGACGACGCGCTCCGCCGAAGAAATTGCCGACACTCTCGAAGCGGTCGGGGGAAGCATGGGGAGCGACGCCGGCAACAACAGCTTCAGCGTCGCCATCGATGTCACGCAGCCCGATTTGAAACTCGGCGCCGAAGTGCTCTCCGACATCTTGCTCAATGCGACGATGCCGGAGAACGCGATCGCGCGCGAAAAAGAGGTCCAGCTTGCCGGGATCAAGGAAGACGAGGAACAACTGACTACCGTCGCGCGCAATATTTTACGCGAGGCGCTTTTTCGCGATCATCCTTACGCGCTGCGAGGCAAAGGCTCGGCCGAGTCGGTCGTCGCGCTTGGCCAGCAAGACCTGCTCGATTTTCGCGATCGTTATGTCGTCGGCCAGAACGGCGTCATCTCGGTTTTCGGGAACGTGAAGGCGACCGAGGTGAAAGAGATTTTTGAAAAGGCGCTCGCCCGCCTCAGACCTGGCAGCCTCGCTCTGACGGATGCGGCACAGCCCGCGCCTCTCGCGAAAACCAGCGCGGTCGAAAACTTGAAGGACAAAGCGCAAGGCGTTCTCATGGCCGGTTATCGTGGCGCGGACATGTTTAGTCCGGATCGTTACGCGCTGGAGTTGATCGACGAAGCGAGCAGCGATCTCGGCTCGCGTTTTTTCGTGCGGATTCGTGAGCAGATGGGCTTGGCATATTACGTCGGCGCCAGCCAGATGCAGGGCCTGGTCCCGGGCGTGTTCCTTTTCTACGTCGGCACCGATCCGCAAAAAATCGAGCCGGTGAAGACGGCCTTGCTCGAGGAAATCAACCGGCTCGCGTCCGAGGGCCTGACCGGGCAGGAGCTGGCGCGGGCGAAAAAGAAAATGATCGGGCAGCAACAGATCGCGAATCAGAGCAACGATTCGTTCGGATACATGGCGGCGCTCGATGAGCTTTACGGATTAGGATTCGATCATTACAAAATGCTCGAGCGCGAAGTGGAAGCGATCACGATCGAGGAGGTGAAGCGCGTCGCGGCGAAATATTTTCAGAACCAACCGTACGTTCTCGCGATCGTGCGGCCACCGGATAAACCGAACGCGAAAGGGAGATAGACCATGGCCGAAGTCCAAACCAACACGCAGTCACTTGGCGAAATGTCGCAGCGCTTTATCGAATTCGTCATGATGCAGGCGCAGAACGCCGCGCTTTTTCTCGGGCAAATTCCGAACCCGCAAACCGGGCAGGGCGAAGTGAATCTGGAGCTGGCGAAAATGTTTATCGATCAGCTCGGGATGATCCAGGAAAAGACACGCGGGAATTTGACGAACGAAGAAAGCGCCGTGCTGCGAAACACGCTGTCGAATTTGCAGATGGCGTTTGTGGAGGTGTCGCAACAGACGAAGGCTGGCGGCACTGCTTCTGCGCCAGCGCCCGAGCCAGAGGCGGAGGCCCCGTCACCATCGCCATCGGCCGCCGCGGAAACGCCGGAGACGCCGGCGCCCGCTCCAGCGCCCGAGACCGAGTCGCGAAAGAAATTCACGAAAAGCTACGGCGCGTAACGTCTGGAGGGCGGAACTCCGCGACGCCGCCGGCGAATTACCCCTCGGGCTCGCGGAGCTCGCCCCTCCTACATTAATTGCAGCCTTCCGCCGGGGCGCGCACGTATTGGTTGAGTGCCTCCGGCTCCCGCTCCCAAATCCCGCAAAGAAAAAGCGAAGATCGCGAAGATCGAAGTGGCGCCGGATCCGGTCGAAGTCGCGGAAGATGCCGGCCTTCGCTATATGAGCGACGATCAGCCGGGATTTACCCGGAAACGGAAGGGCGGCGATTTCGAATACTTCGACACGGAAGGCAAACGGATTCGCGACGAGACGCGCCTGCTCCGAATCCGTCGTCTCGCCATCCCGCCCGCTTATAAGGACGTCTGGATTTGTCCCTCAGCAAATGGTCACATCCAGGCGACCGGCCGCGACGCGCGCGGGCGGAAACAATACCGATATCACGAGCGTTGGCGGGAAGCGCGCGATGAAAATAAATACGATCGCATGCTCGTTTTTGGCAAAGCGCTTCCGAAAATCCGCCGCCGCGTGAACAAGGACCTGGCGTTGCGCGGCCTCCCGCGAAACAAAGTCCTCGCGACGGTGGTGCAACTCCTCGAGCGCACATTTATCCGGGTCGGAAACGAAGAATACGCGAAAGAAAACAAGTCCTACGGCCTAACGACCATGCGCAATCACCACGTCGATGTTACGGGCGAAAAGCTGAAGTTCAGTTTCAAGGGCAAGAGCGGCGTGAAGCATGAGGTGGACGTGAGCGATCGTCGTCTGGCGAAAATCATTCGACAGCTCCAGGACCTGCCGGGCCAGGAAATTTTCAAGTACATGAACGGCGACGGTGAGAAGCGAACCATTAGCTCGCAGGATGTGAACGATTATTTGCGCGAGATTACCGGTGAGGAATTCACGGCGAAAGATTTCCGGACGTGGGCGGGAACGGTGCTGGCCGCTATGGCCCTGAATGCGCAGGAAGCGTTCAAAAACAAGACGCAGGCGAACAAAAACATCAAGGACGCGATCGCTGCCGTTTCAAAGATCCTCGGCAATACCCCGACGGTTTGCCGCAAGTGCTACGTGCATCCAGCCGTCCTGGAAACCTATCTCAAGGACGGAACGATCGAAGGTTTGAAGCAAAAAACCAAAGAGGCGCTCTCGAAAAAGGTGCGGACCATGCGCTCGGAAGAAGCGGCCGTGATGAGTTTCCTTGAGGCGAGCTTCAAAGCCGCCTAACAGCAGCCGCAACCGGAGCCGTGCGATCCAACCGAACCAACCGAGGGACCGGTCGATCCGCCAGGAACGTGCACGCCGTATCCGCCGGAAATCACGCGCCGCACGGCTTCACCTGTCTTCGGATCCACCTCCAGCGGTTTATCTTTCATGCTCTGCTTCAGCTCGAACCGCCGGATCGGCTTCGAAGGATCGATTGTTTCGTAAACGTAAATCGGCATCTGCAACCTTACTCCGCCGCGTGACGCCGCGCAGGCTCTTTGGGTTCGGCCGCTTTCTCCGTCGATTTTTGGTCGGATTCCATCCACTCGGTGTGAAACACGCCGGGCTTATCCACCCGCTCGTAGGTATGGGCGCCGAAGAAATCGCGCTGCGACTGGAGCAGATTGGAAGGCAACCGCGCCGAGCGATAGCTATCGAAATAACCGAGTGACGCGCTGAATGCCGGCACCGCCACGCCATGCTTCACGGCCGTGGCAACGGCGACCCGCCAATTGTCCTGGGTCCGTCCGATGATGTCGGTAAAATATTGGTCGAGGAGCAAATTGTGCAGCTTCGCATCGCGCTCGTACGCTTCCTTGATTCGATTCAGGAATTTCGCGCGGATGATGCAACCGCCGCGCCAGATCGTGGCGATGTCGCCGAAATTGAGATCCCAGTGCGAACCGGCGCTGGCCGCGCCGAGAAGTTCCATGCCCTGCGCGTAGGAGACAATCTTCGACGCGTAAAGAGCATCGCGCACCGCCGCGATCAATTCGTTCCGATCGCCGGTAAATTTTGGCACTTTCGGTTGAGGCAGGATTTTTGAGGAGGCGACTCGCTCGTCTTTCCGTGAGGAAATAACGCGCGCTTCGACCGCGGCGTTGATCGTGGAAATGACCACCGACTGGCTGAGGGCCGATTGCAACGTCCACAAACCGGTCCCTTTCTGGCCGGCCTTATCGAGGATCACATCCACGAGTGGTTTTCCGGTGTCGGGATCAATCTTCCGGAAAATCTGCGACGTGATCTCGATGAGATAGCTGTCCAGATCGCCCTTGTTCCATTCGGTGAAAGTATCCGCGAGCTCACTCGCTTCCATGCCGGCAACATCTTTCAGGATCGCGTAGGCTTCGCAGATGAGCTGCATGTCGCCGTACTCGATACCGTTGTGGACCATCTTCACGTAATGGCCCGCGCCGTCCGGTCCCATGTAACGACAGCACGGTTCGCCATCCACTTGCGCGGCGATTTTGCGAAAGATCGGCGCGATGATTTCGAAAGATTCGCGCGAGCCGCCCGGCATGAGTGACGGGCCCTTGAGAGCGCCTTCTTCGCCGCCGGAAACGCCGCAACCGACATAATGAAATCCGCGCGCTTCCAAATCTTTGCAGCGGCGTTGCGTGTCGGTAAAAAGGGAATTTCCGCCATCGATAATCACGTCGCCTTTCTCGAGAAGCGGTGCGAGCTGGTTAATGACGGCGTCCACCGGCGCGCCGGCTTTCACCATGATCATCGCTTTGCGCGGCCGCTTGAGCGCGCCGACAAATTCCTCCATGGTCCGCGCCGGCTGAATGTTTTTCCCCTTCGCTTTTCCTGCGGCAAACTTCTCCGTCACCTCCCACGTCCGATTGAACACGGCGACCGTGAATCCCTTCGATTCCATATTGAGGACGAGGTTTTCGCCCATGACAGCGAGGCCGATCAGTCCGATATCACATTGATTCGTGCTCATTTTAGTATCTCCTTGATCACGCCGGGAGTGGCGGTGGAAGAGACTCTACCCGGTTCTTATAGCGCATGGCAATTTCCGTTTGCGAAGTTTCACTCACCGAGAATTCTCTCGAATTGCCGGAGGACAAAAACGATCCGGGAGCGGGTGCGATCGTTGTTTTCTGGGGAGCAGTGCGCGCGAGCGAAGCGGGTCGCGAGATCGCCGGGATTGAATACGAAGCGCATCGCGCGATGGCCGAGCATCAAATGCGTCTCGTTGCCGAGGGCGCGTCGGAGAAATTTGATGTGAGAGAAATATCCCTGCGTCACCGGATCGGATTTGTCCCGGTCGCAGAACCGTCCGTGGTAGTTCGCGTGACGAGCGGGCATCGCGGTGCCGCCTTTGCCGCGAGCCAGTGGATCATGGACGAACTGAAACGCGTCGTGCCGATCTGGAAACGTCCGGTGTTCAAAGACGAAACGACAGGGGCGCGCGCGTGAACTGGGCGAATCGATTAACCATCAGCCGGTTGATCCTGACCGTGCTCTTTGTCGCCGCCCTCAATTGGGATTGGCCCTACGCGCGCACGGCGGCCCTGCTTATTTTTCTCGTCGCGGGCGTGACCGATTTTGTCGATGGCGAAATCGCGCGGCGCTATGGCGAAGTCACGAATTTCGGCAAGCTGATGGATCCGCTCGTGGACAAGATCATGATGGCGGCAGCCTTCATTTCGCTGGTGCCGCTGGGGGCCATTCCGGCGTGGGCGGCGACGACGGTGGTGGCGCGCGATTTTTTGATCACGGGACTGCGGCTGATGGCGAGTGCGCGAGGCCAGGTTCTGCCGGCCGAGCGCCTCGGGAAACATAAGACTTCGTGGCAGATCACTACGGTGGTTTTCTTTCTCGTTCTGCTGTCGCTACGCGAATTGAAATACGCCGAAACGGAAAACGGCTGGTGGTTCCGCGCTTGGAACCAGGGCGGGCCGCTTCTGGTGTGGATCGCGGTAGCGTTCACCGTTTACTCCGGACTTCGCTACGCCTGGCGGCATCGCGACGTCATCGCGCCAGACCAATAGCGGCGGGCAAACCGCCGCCGTCACCCGAATTGGAGTCAGTATGGAAACTGCGCTTTGCAGGAACAATTCGTGCTCTTTTAGGAATGACCAAATCGGCAGTGCGCAAAGTCTGTCCGATTGGGAAAACCCGCCATGTCCACTGTTCCCAAGCATCGCCACGTCACGGTTCCGGCTGTTCCCAGCCTCCCGTTGCCGGCGATTCTCGCCTTCGCCGTCGTCGGGTTCGGCGGATCTCTTTTTCTGGCTTACTCCAGCTTTCGCACGACAGATGAACCGCGGTTTGTAGCGGCGGTGGAGGACAGGGTTCCAGTCTATTCCGCGCGCGCGGTGCCGTTGGATGTTCCGAGCAACGATGTCGTGCGGCCGACGCTTTCTGTGGCTCAATCCATTGCCGCGACGCGACCCGATTCCCGAAAAGCGGATAACGAAGAGGCCGATGAGTCTGCGGCCGCTCCGCTTCTGGCGTCGATAACAAGCGGCGAGTTAAAGGGCTTCAGTAGTTTTTCGAAATTTAACGGCTCAAATATTTATCTCGCGCTAGGCGCGACCACTTTCGGAGTCAGCGCGCAAACCAACTCTCCCGGTTTCATGGCGCCGGATGCCGAGATGGAAGCGATGGGCCCGGTGCCGGAAGCATCCACCTGGTTGTGCGGGGCGGCGCTCCTTGCGCTGGTTGGCGCGCGTGGCGCGCATGCGCGATGGCACCGCAGGCGTCGCCGCATGGATCAATAGCAATTGGCGACCGGCTTTTGTGCCGCGACTCAACGAAATTCTCGGGGCCCAAAGGTCCCTCCCACATTTTGGAAACGAGACTAGCGGGTGAAGGGAATCGAACCCTCGTCAGTAGCTTGGAAGGCTACAGCTCTACCATTGAGCTACACCCGCGCGCCGATTAAGCTGACGCGGCTCGCCCGAGCTGCCAAGTTCTTTTGTGCCGCCGCCGCGTCGCGTCCTTCAAGTTGCGTTTTTGCCGGCCTGCTTCCTAATTAGAATCATGAAAGCTCCGGTTGTTTGCCTCTTCCTTGCCGCCTGTTTTTCGCTCAACGCCCGCGGCGATCTCACCATCGTGCAAAAGGTCGAAGGCAAAAACCCGGCGAGCGACATCGTTCTCAAACTCAAGGGCGATAAGGCTCGGATAGAGGCCGCTCCGCAATTTACCAGCATTCTGGATGGAAAAACCGGCGAGACGATCACGTTGATGAACCTCCAGAGGAAATTCGTGCGGATCTCGGGCGAGAAAGCCAAGGCCATCGCCGAGATGGCCAACAAATACACCGGAGGCGCGCCCGGCCAGCCGAAGATGACGGCGACCGGCAAGAAAACGTCGATCAATGGTTACGAAACCGAGGAGTACGTTCTGGAGACGCCGAATTTTAAGGCGAGATATTGGATCGCGCCGACCTATCCCGATGGGGGCGCGATCCTGAAGCAGCTCCAGGCGGCGATCCCGACCATCTGGAACGACGTCGCAAAGGGGATGCTCAATTATCACGACCTGCCCGGTCTCCCCTTGCGCACGCAAATCAAAGCGGGTGAAAACGAAATCACTACCACGGTTGCTTCCATTAAACAGGATCCGTTGAGCGATGCCGACTTCGTCGTCCCGAAGGATTTTTCGGAGATGAAGATTCCGAATGTGCCAATGATCCCGAGCGACAAGACCGCGCCCGCAGCCCCGCCCGCGTCTTCGCCGAAGCCGTAGCGGAAAGCAGCGTGTCTCAGTGTTTCGTTCTCGGTTCCGGTTCGCCGAGACGCCGGCAATTACTGGAAGAAGCTGGGTACGAATTCGAAGTCGTTGAGCCTTCGGTTGTCGAAGTCTCGGCCGGGTCGTTTACCATCCGCGAGTTGACCATCTGCAACGCGACCCGGAAAGCATTGGCGATCGCCCGGGAGCGGCCCGACGCGGTGGTCCTCGGGGCGGACACTTTGGTAGCGCTCGACGGCGAGGTGATCGGCAAGCCCCGCGATCTCACGCATGCGAAAGAAATTTTGCGGCGGTTGAGCGGAAGCTCACACGAAGTTCGGACAGCGGTTTTTATTTGCCACTTCGGCCGCGGGCAGGCGCACAGTTTTCAGGAAATATCCCGGGTGCAATTCCGCAAGCTCGACCCGAGGGCGGTCGCGAAATATCTGGCGAAAATAGATCCGCTCGATAAAGCCGGCGCCTACGCCGCCCAAGGTCACGGCACGGAAATCATCGCCCGCATCGAAGGCTCGTACAGCAACGTGGTCGGCCTGCCGATGGAGCAAACGGCGCGCGTTCTGCGACTCTTCGGAATCAAGCCTTTGGGGAGCGACCGTCATTCGGCGACGGTGGCACTTTCGCGGTAACAGACCTCCAGCTTGTTCCCATCCGGATCTTCAAAAAAGACCGCGTAGTAACCGGGGCTGTA
>JBEEHU010000055.1:0-20651 GCA_041167565.1 Verrucomicrobiota bacterium
CGGCCATCGATTTCGCCGCCATTGGCCAGCATCGCGTAAAATTTTCCCAGCGATGCAGCGCTCCCGATTCCGCCAAACGAAACGATCGGTAGCGCGCGGTTTTCTTTGCTGTTCATGGCGCTCACGGAATGGAGCCCGCGCGGCGAAGTGAAGGCTTTGCGGACCAGTGTTCCCGGTGTGACGAGGTCGCGGTAAAATTCCGCGGGGGTTGCCGCCCCGCCCGCTTTAGCGGCGTAAACCGTGGCGGCTCGGGAGTGCTCCGATTCCGGCAGGCCGATCCAAATATCAAGATCGAGGGGATCGGCAAACTGGCGCCTCCAGTATTCGCTGATAGTGATTCCCGCGATGCGGCGGACAAGCTCATCGAGAAGGAATCCGAAAGTGCGCGCATGATAACCGTGCGCAGTTCCCGGCGGCCAGAGCGGAATCTGCTTTTCTAAGGCGGCAATGACCGCGGGATAATCGAGCACGTCCACGGATGCATCGAGCGCGCAGAGGCCGGCTTGATGCGAGAGCAGTTGGGCGAAAGTGATTTCGTCTTTGCCGGCTTGCGCAAACTCCGGCCAGAACTTTGCGACGCGGCGCGCTAACTTAATTGTGCGCTGCTGCAAAATGTGGAGCAAACACGCGCTGCCCAAACCTTTCGTAGCCGACCAAAACAATACGATGGTGTCGGAAGTCCAGGGCGTCTCGCGTTTCGCGTCGCGAAATCCGTCGTGCAGTTCGAGGACTGATTTTCCGTTCCGCCAAACTGAAACCGCGGCACCGAGTTCGGCGAACCGCGTGAAGTTTTCCTCGAAAAGAGGTGTGAGGCGATCTTTCAGTTCATGGGCGTCGAGATGAATCACGAAACGGAATCCTGTAGCGGCAGGCGTGTCGCCTGCAACGACTAAAGAGGTGCAGCCGGCACGGCTGCCACTACAGCTCAGATCACCGCGTGGAGCGCTTTGAGGTCCGGATCTTTTCTCGCCAGATCGCGGAAGGAGCTATCCATCTTGAAACTGATCTGAAGATTGGCTTCGGCGTCGTTTACGTTGCCGAGGAGCGCTTCGTAGCAACCCATGTTGTAGTAATAGATCGGCTCCTTCAGTAGGGCCACCGGACCCGTGATCAGGAGATGTTTTGCTTCAGCCGTTTTGCCGAGTTGATGCAGGCAAAATCCGGCGTGGAGAAATCCGGCGCCGGCATCGGGGGCGACGCGGCAGAGCTTTTGACTTATGCGGAGGGCGAGCGCCCACTTCTTTTTGCGCATGAGATGATGGAGGCGAAGCTGAAGAACCTCGGGGCGACTCTGAAAGCGGCGATCGATCGCGTCGAGCTCCGCGAGCGACTCGCGCGTCATGCCCAGCTCTGCGTAGCCGCAGGCGGCCTGCAACTGCCATTCAAACTGCACGCCTACTTATTTAGCAAATCGCTTGCCACCGGGGTCGCGGCATCTGCGTGGCTACAACAGAAGGGCTTCGAGTTCGGTCAGGCGGCGCTCGAAAAGGCGAAGCGCACTCTCGATCGGCGCGGCAGTCGTCATATCCACGCCGGCGTTTTGCAACGTCTCGAGCGGGAACTTTGAGCCGCCTGATTTCAAGAAAGCGAGATACGCCTTTACGCTGCCGGGTTCCTTCGCCAGGACCCGCTCCGCGAGTGCGACCGCGGCGGAGATGCCGGTCGCATATTTGTAGACGTAAAACGCATTGTAGAAGTGCGGGATGCGCAAGCATTCCAGGTCCAGCTCCGGGTCGAGCACGACGCCGTCGCCGAAGTACGCCTGGAGCAACGCGCGATACTTCGATTTGAAGACATCGAGCGTCAGGGCGTCGCCGCGTTCTTCGATCGCGTGGATGATTTTCTCGAACTCGGCGAACATCGTCTGCCGGAACAGCGTCCCGCGGAGATCGTCGATCTGGCGATTGATGATGTAGGCGCGCATTTTCTTGTCATCGGTCTTCTCGAGCAGATGATGAGTGAGAAGTTCCTCGTTGAAAGTGGAGGCGACTTCGGCCAGAAAAATCGGGTAATCGTAATCCTGGAAGGTTTGCGATCTTTGCGCGAACCAAGTGTGCATCGAATGCCCAGCCTCGTGGGCGAGCGTGTAAACGTCGGAGAAAACGTCGCTCTTGTAGTTCATCAGGATGTAGGGCGGCGCTCCGAAACTGCCGGAGGAGAAAGCGCCGCTACGTTTCCCTTTGGTCTCGTAGCGATCGCACCATCGGCCGCGCAAACCTTCGCTCAAGGTGGTGATGTATTCCCGGCCGAGCGGCTCGAAGGCGGAGAGGATCTGCTCGATTGCCTCGTCGAAAGTGACGTGCGATTCGATCTCGGCCACGAGTGGAACGTAGGTGTCGTAAGTATGCAATTCGTCGAGACCCAAAACGCGCCGGCGCACCTCATAGTAGCGGAAAAGCGGCGCCAGATTTTTCCGCACGGCGGAAATCAGCCCGTCATAAACCGCGATCGGAACGTCGTCCCGGAAAAGAGAGGCCTCGAGCGCTGATGGATGATTTCGCGCGCGCGCACGGAAAACATCGGCCTTTACGGAATAGGACAGCGACGCAGCGAGAGTAAACTGGTGATCCTGAAATTCAGCGTAGAATTGATGGAACGCCCGCTTGCGCAAGGCGTGATCTCGTTTCACCAAAAATGAACTGTAGGAACTTTGGGTGAGCCGTTTCTCCTGCCCTTTCTCGTCCGTCAGAACGCCGAATTTCATATCGACGTCGGTGAGTTGCGAAAAGGTGTCGTCGTAGCCGTCGAGTGCGGAGCTGCCGAGCGCGAGCAGCCGTTCTTCACGCTCAGATAACACGTGCGGCTTCATCCGCCGGATTTTCTTCAGCGCTGTTTTCCACGCGGCGAGGGCCGGGTCCTCGAGGAATTGGGAAAACTTTTCGTCGGGGATCGCCTGGATTTCCGGGCCGAGAAAGGAGGCGGCCTCGCTGATTTTCGTGAGCAGATTTTGCAACTGGCCCATCCGCGCGAGGTATTCGGCGTTCGCGCCGTCTTCGGCCAGTTGAAGTGAAGCGAAGTGGTAAACGCGCTCGATTTTTTGATCGAGTGCCTTCTCGAATTCCAGGCAGGCGGCGAGCGTACCGGCTGATTCGCCGAGGCGGCCCTTCCACTCCGTGAGTTTTGGATAGGTTTGTTGGATCCAGGCGAGATCGGCGGTCCACTGATCCGCGCCGCTAAAAAGATGAGTGAGATCCCATTTATCGGAGTCGGGAAGATCGGCGCGAGTGAGAAGGTGATGCGTGGTCATTCGGAAGAAGGTAGAAACGTCCAACGTCCAACGTCCAACGTCCAACCGCGAATTGAAGAGCTCTGTAGCGGCGGTCTATGACCGCCGAAGGTTTTCGATCGCCGGATGCCGGTCGATCAATCGCATCGCTTTGCGGAGCAATCCGATCCCGGGTGGGATCCGGTGCCAGGGGGACGCGCCTGATGGATGCGGCAGCGGGATTATTTCGAAGGCGCGAGGGTCGCGGCGGATCTGAAAACTGCGCCCCACGACTTCGTCCAGTTTCTCAAACGCGAGGAATTGCGCGATCGCAAGTTTGCCGACGGGGATGATGAGGCTCGGTCGCAACAGATCGATCTCCGCATTCATCCACGTCGAACAATTCCGGATTTCATCCGGCGCTGGAACGCGATCGCCACCGGCCGCGGTTTTGCCGGGAAAACAGCGACAGACCGCCGCGAAGTAAATCTGCGAGCGCACCTCCATTTCATTCAGGTGACAGAATTCTTCGAACCAACCGAAGAGGGTGCGGCCCGCGGTCCAAGCGAAGGGCCGGCCTAGCACGGGCTCTTTCACGCCGGGCGCCTGACCGACGAGCATGACTTTGCTGACGACTGGTCCGCCGGAAACCGGCGGTGGCACCATGCGAGGACAGCGCCGGCATTGGAGCAAACTCGCGACATGTTGATTCAGCAGGTGCTGCCTGCGTGAGGACCGAGGCATTCGCCGCTGTTACTTCAAGGAGCGGCGGTTTACAAACCGCCGTTTTCTCCTGGTCGGTAACGTGCGTGGTTGCACTGCCGCTCTACTGCGCAGAACTTTGCCGCACACGATGGCTGTCCAATTTCGAGATTATTACGAGACGCTCGGCGTTTCCAAGACCGCGACCGACGACGAAATCCGCAAGGCGTTCCGAAAGCTGGCGCGCAAATACCATCCCGACGTCAGCAAGGACAAGGCGACGGCGGAGGAAAAGTTTAAGCAGCTCAATGAAGCGTACGAAGTCTTGGGCGATCCGGAGAAGCGAAAGAAGTACGACGAGCTCGGCGCGAATTGGGACCAGCCGGGCGGATTTCAGCCGCCACCAGGGTGGGGCGGGCAACAGGAAGGAGGCGGATTCCGCCGATACAGCACCGGCGAGGGCGGCGGGGTGGAGTTTGAATTCGGCGGCACGGGTTTCAGCGATTTTTTCGAACAATTTTTTGGCGGCGGCGGCCGCCAGGCTGGCTTCGGCGGCGGCGGCGGCAATTTTGGACAACGGCCAAGGGGCGCGGAACGAGGGAGTGATGTCGAAGCCGACATCATGGTCACGCTCGAAGAAGCGCTTCACGGATCGAAGCGAACGGTTTCACTGCGCCGGAGCAATTCGAACAAGGTTGAATCTTATCAGGTAAAGATTCCGAAAGGCGTGCACGAAGGGCAGCGCATCCGGCTTGCGGGCCAGGGGGAAGCCGGCGCGGGTGGTGGAAAAAGCGGCGATCTGTTTCTGCGCGTTCGCCTGGCGCGGCATCCCGATTTTACGGTGGAAGGCAGCGATTTGATCCACGAAGTGAAGATCGAGCCGTGGCAAGCGGCGCTCGGAGGCGAACTGCAGGTGCCCACGCTGGAAGGGAATGCCCGGCTGAAATTGCCGCCGGGGACCCAGGCGGGGCAGCGTTTTCGGCTGCGCGGACACGGGCTTCCGACTGCTGCCGGAACGCGCGGCGATCTCTTTGTGGTGCCACAGGTTCAAATCCCGAAGAAGCTGACCGAGCGCGAGCGCGAAATTTGGAAGCAGCTCGCGGAACTTCACGGCGCTTAGCCGCTTTCGCTCGACAGCCTGACGCGGCCGGGATTAAAAAGCACTCGATGAAAATTTCGCTCGGCAGTGATCACGCCGGCTTCCATTACAAAGAAAAGGTGAAGGAATTGCTCGGGCAGCTCGGCCACGAGGTGAAAGACTTCGGCACCTTCAGCGAGGAACCGGTCGATTACCCGGTCTTCATCCGTCCGGCGGCGGAAGCGGTGGCGAAAGGTGAATGCGATCGCGGAATCGTGTTCGGCGGCTCTGGAAACGGCGAGGCGATCGCAGCGAACAAGGTGCGCGGCGTGCGTTGCGCCCTTTGCTGGAACGAGGAAACGGCGCGGCTTTCGCGACAACATAACGACGCCAACGTCCTCTCGATGGGGGAACGCGTAATCGCGGAGGAGACCGCGCTTGCCATTGTGCGGATCTGGCTGACGACCGCCTTTGAAGGCGGCCGTCACGCGCAAAGAATTGCGCAGCTCGAGCAGTGATTAACGCCAGCGATCGATCGCCACGGCGGCGATGAAAATCGCGCTGACAAAAGCGTTGCTCTGAAAGAAGGCGCGGTTAATCGCCGCGAGATCAAGCCGGCGCGCGGCGCGATGCTCGTAAACAAGCGCGGCTGCGATCAGCGGCATCGCTCCATAATAAACGACTCCGAGTTTCGCGATGAAACCAAACGCGATCAGTGAGAGGAACATGAGAAAATGGAGCCATTGCGCCAGTCGCAAACTCTGGGCGACACCGAGGGTAACCACCAACGAGTGCAACTTTTCCCGGCGATCGAAAGCGACATCTTGCGTCGCGTAAATCAGATCGAATCCAGCCACCCAGCAGACAACTCCCGCGCCTAAAACAAGAGGAGGAAAATCGAGCCGTCCAGTTTGGGCAATCCAGGCGCCGACGGGCGCCGCCGCCAGCGCCAGGCCGAGAAAGAAGTGGGTTGCGCTCGTGAATCGTTTCGTCAGCGAGTAGAAAAAAATGATGAGAAGCGCGACGGGAGCAAGCAGCAGCGTTGTCCGGTTGATCGCGGCGCTGGCCGTCAGAAATCCAGCTGTGCTCACTGCCAGCAGCGTCCAGGCGGCTGCTTTGGCCACAAGTCGGTGTCGGGTCGCGGTCCGGGGATTTCTTTGATCGAGCGACCAGTCGCTTAGCCGATTGAATAGCATCGCGGCGGTGCGGGCGAAGACCATGCAAACGACCACGAGCAGCAATGTTCTTGGAGAAGGCCGCCCATTGGCCGCGACCAGAAGCGCCCCCAAGGCAAAGGGAAGCGCGAAAACTGTGTGCGAAAAGCGAATTAGCCGGAGAAAGCGGCTGAGCGCGCTCGGGAGCGGCGACGTCTGGAGGTTTTCAGCTGCGATCATTTCGAAAACGCTAACTAGTTTCAGTTAGAAGCTGCTCCAAGCGCGCGCGTGCGCCGGAAAGGATCGGCGTTCCGTGAGCGAAAAACATTCTCTCAAAATTGTGATCAAGAAGCTTCTTCAGCGACCGGCGCATTCGCCTGGAGTCCAGACAATATTTTGCCGGCAGGACGCCGAACCCGTGGGGTTCAAAGTTTATCAGCGCATCGCCTAGAACGATTGTGCCGGAACCGTGATCGTAGTGCAGCGCCATTTCTCCTGCGGGTGCCCCATCGATTCCGATTGCCGTCAGTCCTTCTGAAACCGTTTTGCCGTCCGGCACGGCCGTCGCATTCGGGAAGTCACCGGTGCCAACGAGCTCCCTATGAACAAAGATCGGAATGGCAAAGCTGGCGGCAAACTGGTCGGCAGCCCGGGCGTGATTGACGTTGGTGACGAAGATCCCTGATATCTTGCCATGGGATCGAAGGGCCGTCTGCGCGGCTGGAGCGAGAGGGATGGGGTCGATCAAATAGGTCCCGGCCGACGTTTTCAAGCCCGTGGAAAACAGGTCGGCCTTCACCTTGTTGTCGTAAACGTGCCAGAGAAACATTCCCGGCGCGACTTGGTCAACCTCTTGGGCAATTGGCATTTGGCTGAAGGACCATCGAGCTATCGGCGGGATCCTCAAGTCCCTCGTTCGAAACCGACTGCGCCGGGGCTGGCACCATAGATGCTATACGGAATATAATTACCATAACATGATCACCTTCTCCTACCAAGCACGGGACGCCTCCGGAAAGATCGTTTCCGGGATCCAGGACGCCCTCAATGAAGATAACGCCGTAACCAGCCTGATGAGCCGGGGCTTGATGGTCCTGTCTCTTCAGCAAAAAGCAGCCGCCAACAAAACACGCAAGAAAACTTGGACGGTCAAGGAAACTGACCTGGTTCTGTTTACCCGGCAGCTTTCGACCATGATCGAAGCCGGCATTTCGTTGGTCCAAGCCCTGACCGCTCTTTATGACCAGTGCGACGCCAAGCGCCAGCGCAACCTGCGCAACATTATCAGTGACGTGACAACGCGCGTCCAGGGTGGTGAAACCTTCAACGAATCGATCGCGAAACATCCTCGTGTTTTCGATCGCCTCTTCGTGAGCATGGTCAAAGCCGGTGAGCACGGTGGTTTGCTCGCGGAGATTCTTGATCGGCTGGCGGGCTTCCTCGAAGCGAGCGCACGGCTTCGCAAAAAGGTGAAATCCGCCATGACCTACCCGGTCATCGTTATCTGCATTGCCTTTGCGATCACGACGTTTCTTATCGTAAAAGTCGTGCCCATCTTCGGTGAAATCTTCAAGGACTTCGGGTCCAAGTTGCCCGCACCTACCCAATTCCTGATCGACGTGAGCGATTTTCTGCGTGGCGAATGGTACTTCCTGATCGCTGGCGCCGGGTGCCTGATTTTTGGCATTCGGTTTTTCCTCCGCTCCGCCGGTGGTAAACGGTTTTCCGATCGTTGGAAGCTGAAGCTTCCGATCTTCGGCCCGCTCCTGCACAAGATCTGCATGTCGCGCTTTGCGCGCACTTTCGCGCAGCTCATTCGCAGCGGTGTGCCAATTCTCGAGGTGCTCGACATTGTTGGTGGCGCCTCGGGCAACCATGTGGTGGAAACGAGCATCAAAGGAGTGAGCGACGACGTCGAAAAAGGCGACAACCTTTCCGTCGCGATGTCCAAGAAAGCCATTTTCCCGCCGATGATGTTGCGGATGGTGGCGGCAGGCGAAGCGACCGGCAAGATCGACACCATGCTCGAAAAAATGGCCGACTTCTGGGATGAAGAAATCGAGGCCATGCTCGACGCTCTGACTTCACTCATCGAACCGCTCTTGATTGTCTTTCTCGGTGTAATCGTCGGCGGTATCGTGATCGCGATGTTCCTGCCGATCTTCAAGCTGAACGAAGTCGTATCGCAGGCCAAATAATTTTGCAGAGCAAACGCTAAGGAGAAGCCAAGCTCATGTATGGGAAGGAGTGGATCGCAAGGTCCACTCCTTTTCCGTTTCGGTCAGCTCGCTGAGGCCAGTGAGGCAGCAGTCTCGACCTTCGCGTACATTTCACGATAGATCCGCTCGATCGCGCTCGCCGGATCTTCCAGCATCATGTTCTCCTTGATCACGCTCGCGTAAATCGCGAACGAAAATGGCGATACGGCTGGCAATTCGCGCAGCTTCCAATCGTACGTCTGGACATCGTCGAGGAACTGATAGGCGCTCTCCGCATCGAGAAAAGTGTGGGTCGCCTGGCGATAAGCTTCCACCAGGAGCGGATGGTTGGGTTCATGTTGCTCCAGGACCCGAAACAGCACTTCCGCACTCCAGCTCAACTGCTTCTGTTTCCTCTGCCGGCCTGGAAGATTTCGCGGCACCATCAGACCGGTCTGTGCGACCCCGCGAAATTGCCATTTTACTAACTCAGATCCGCGCAAGGCCGTCGCGAGATCATTCTCGGCGTCGGCGCGCCCAAAACATTCCCGCAACTCCGCGAGCGGGAGTTCCTGGTATCGGCGCAACGTGAGCAGGAAGCCGTAATCATCGATGGTGGCCAGCGCGTTTCCCCCGATCCGATTCTTCACCCGCAACGCCACGATCCGCGCCAGCGCGTCATTGGCGCTGCGTCCGATGAGCGAATGAAAGAAGTAATGCGCGTGATCGCCTTCGCGGTAGAGCTCGATCAGCAGCTTGCGCCCGATCGGAATCTCGGAGATGGAGAGCTGCGCGCGAAACAATTCCACAATCGCCTCCGCATTCGCGGTTGAGATTTGGTAATTCTCCACGAGCCAATCAGCGGTCGCCGCGTCGTCCCCCTGTTTCCGCATCCGCTGCTCCACTTCCGTCCGGAGTCGCCGGACGGCGCGCGCGAGTCCGGAGGTGAGCGGCATTTTCGCGGCATTCCAGCGCGGCACGGTCGGCAGGAGACCATCCGCGCGTTCCACGTATGCCTCCTGCACGCCCGTATCGATCAGCCGCACAATCCGGCCGCCCAAAACAAACAGATCCCCGATCTGGAGCTGTTTGATGAAATTTTCTTCGACGGAACCCAGGCGCCGACGGCGCAGGAGCACATCGATGAAGCCTTCGGAGTGAATCGTGCCGATGTTCACCAAAAACTCGCGGGCGATCCGCGGATGAGCGAGCGAGATGAGGCCTTCTTCAATCCGGATTTTGCCGAAAACTTCGACGTATTGTTTTTCCAGGGAAGCGCCGCCGCCGGCCAGGTAGCGGAGAATGCGATCGAATTCCGCCCGCGTTAACTCACGAAACGGATAGGCGCGGCGAACCAACGCAAAGGTTTCGTCGGCCGTAATCGGCGCGACGGCCGCCAACCCGACGATGTGTTGCGCTACCACATCGTACGGCTTCTCCTGGATCCGGATCGGATCCAAGGCGCGTTCGCGAACCAGTCTCGCGGTCACCGTCGCTTCCACGAGATCGTTGATGTTGGTCGCCACCAGCACGCCGTGACTGCTGCGGTTGAGCGAATGGCCGGAGCGCCCAATCCGTTGGATCGCGCGCGAAACGCCTTTCGGAGTCGCGACCATCACCACCAGATCGACCGCGCCGATATCTATCCCCATTTCCAAACTCGTCGAGCAAACGACCGCGCGAAGTTCGCCGTTCTTCAATCGATCTTCGACTTCGAGGCGCACGCTGCGATCGAGAGAGGCGTGATGGATTTCGATCTGCGAGGCGAGGTCGGGAAGCAATTCCTTCAAACGCAAGCCGACTTGTTCGGCAGCCGATCGGACATTCGTGAAGACGAGAACCGATTCGCGCCGGCGAACCAGTTCGGCCAGCTCCGCGTAGAGGCGTACTCCGGTATAGCCAGCCGGCGGATACGGCTTTCGGCGGATCGGCGAAAATACTTCCACGAGCGATTTCTTCTCCAACTGCGCCTCGGCGATCCGGCATTTGCGGCCTTCGCCGACGAGAAATCTTGCGAGGAGTTCGAGCGGCGCGGCCGTCGCGGAAAGTCCTACCCGGCAGAGTGGCGCAGACTTGCCGTTTGCCTGGAGGCGCAAGCGCTCGAGCCGCTCCAGCGAGAGCGTCAGGTCCGCGCCGCGTTTGTTTCCCGCAAACGAATGCAGTTCATCGACAATGACGAACTGGCAACCGGCCAGGTGCGCGGCGTAACTCTCCTGCGCCAGCATGACGGCCAGGCTTTCGGGCGTAGTGATAAGAAAGTGCGACGGCCGCTGCCGGAACTTTACGCGCTCACTTGCCGGGGTGTCCCCGGTCCGCAAGTGGAGACGCAACTGCTTCTCCAACCCCATGCCCGCGATCGGCGCGCGTAGATTTTTTCCGATGTCGTAAGCCAGCGCCCGCAAAGGCGAGACGTAGATGCATTGCACCGCCGGTTCCAACGTTCCCGCATCCAGCTTGCGCAGAATGAAATCGAAGACGCCGAGAAAACCAGCCAGGGTTTTTCCACTGCCGGTGGGCGACGTGAGCAGAATCGATTTCCGGTCGAGGATCGCCGGCACGCAGAGAAGCTGCGCATGAGTAAAGGCCGGATAAGTGTCGAAAAACCATCGGGCAAGCCGCGGGTGCAAACGTTTCTTGAGAAATGCCGGCTGGGCCGCGGCGTGTGATGCCATTCCGGTCACGTTCCCGAAAAACCGGCTTGGGCGCTAACGGCAATTCGCTATTCTTCACGCGGCCCGGATAGGCACGCTCATGGATCCACATTATTTCGATACCAGGTTCACACCTCATCCCGCGAGGGAGAAAGTCTGGAAAGCGATCTGCGAGTATCTCCAAAAATTCGTGGAGCCTTCCGGCACCGTGATCGATGTCGGCGCCGGATACTGCGACTTTATCAATCAAATCCAGGCGCGGACCAAATACGCTGTCGATACCGATGACAAAACCGCGCGCGCGTGTGCCGGTCCCGATGTCCACTTCGTCCAAGCCAACCCGATCGAGACCGTGGATCTTCCCCATCATTCCACCGACGCGGTAATGATGAGCAACCTGCTCGAACATCTGACCCCTGCGCAGTGTTCTACTCTCTTCGATCGCTTTGATGACATCCTCAAGCCGGGCGGAAAATTAATCGTGATTCAGCCGAACTACTTCTATTGCTACCGCCGTTACTGGGACGACTTCACTCATGTAAGGGCATTCTCGCACGTGAGCTTGAGCGATTTCCTTCTCTCGCGCGGCTACAAGATCCTCGCCTTGGAGAAGCGCTTCCTGCCATTTAGCTTCAAGTCTCGCATTCCGAAGTCCTATTGGATGACGAAGCTCTACCTCGCCTCCTTCTGGAGGCCACTCGCCGGACAGATGCTAGTCGTAGCGCAGCGCTAATGTATAAGGAGCGCAAGATCAGCCTTATCCTGCCGACTTATCGGGAGAAGGATTCCATCCGGCAGGTTATCGAGGATTTTGAAGCGCTTGGTCTGATCGACGAGATCCTGGTCATTAATAACAACGCGATCGAAGGAACGTCGGACGAGGTGCGGCAAACACCGGCCCTCGAAATTCACGAACCGGTTCAGGGTTACGGCGCGGCTATTCGCCGGGGCTTCGCGGAAGCTACCGGCGATCTGATTGTCGTCTGCGAGCCTGACGCTACCTTTGTCGCCAGCGATTTGCATAAGTTCCTCGCCTATGCGGACGACGTCGACATCGTCTATGGATCGCGAACGATCAGAACCTTCATCTGGCAGCGCGCGAACATGGGTTTTCTCCTGAAATGGGGAAACTGGTTTGTGGCAAAGCTATTGGAGGTGCTGTTCAACACGACTTACCTCTCCGATGTTGGCTGCACCTACCGGATGATCCGTCGTGAAGCGCTCGCCAAGCTGTTGCCAGCGTTTCGTGTTAACTCGAATTTCTTCGGCCCTGAAATGATGGTTCGGGGTTACAGGATGAAACTCAAGTGCGTTCAAATCCCGGTGAACTATAAGGAGCGGACGGGGGAGAGCTCCGTTACGGGCTATCTGGGCAAAACCATCATCCTGGGCAGCCAGATGACACTGCTTATCATCGCCATGCGCTTTCGTTTGGAACGTTGGTTACTACCATTGTTGCGATAAGGCCATGAGGATACGGAAACTGACGCCGGTCTTGCTCGCCCTGGGTATTCTTGCGGGCCTGGCCCTTAGGTGGCCAACGCTTTTCTACATGGGCGTCTTCGATATGGACGCCTATTACGCCTGGGGCAAGGCCGCACTCGAAGGAGGTCTTCCGCAAACTTATCATGGGATTTACTTTCCATTTCAATACCAGCTCTTCGAATTGTGTGCGTGGGCCGTGCAGAAATCCGGATGGCAATTCTTTACCATCTACAAGTTGCCGAACCTGGTTTGTGACATCGGTTCCTTTTGCCTTTTGCTACTCCTGTTAAAGCGGCAAAGAGCGAACCCGCTCTACGCGGTGCTTTACTGGGTGCATCCCTGGTTCCTGACTCTCTTCTCGCTGGGTTACGCCGATTTCCAATTCACCTTTTGCGTCGTGCTTTGCGTCTGGTTGCTTCGGAGCGAAAAGACAAAGGATTACCTGCTCGCCGGGTTGCCTTTGGCGCTGGCTTTTCTGATGAAGCCGCAAGCCCTGGTCCTTATCGTGGCGACTTTCGCTTACGTTCTCTTCCGCTACTTAAGAACTCGCGATCGGCGCCCTCTTGCGATGCTCGTTCCGCCCACTCTGTTATTTTTGGGATATGAGATTTGGTTTACGTATTCCCTTCCGCGTCCGCGGCACATCGTCGCGCAGGTCCTGCCGTTATCGTATTTGAATGTGACCAACATCATGCCGGCCTTGACCGCGCAAATGACGAACTTCTGGTATCCCATTGCCTATTTCCTGCGGGAGCCCGGCCAGAGTCCCATTACGGTAAGCGATCGGATTCACATCCTGCCATACCTTCCCGCCAAATACCTCGCCGCTGCGCTAGTTCTTGGTTTGGTTGGGCTTCACGTTTATCGAATCGAACGAGAAACAGAAACATCGCTCTCCGAAAAGTTCGTAAAGCTTTTTGGCTTCGCCGCCCTGGCGGTTCCCATGCTGATGACTTCCGCCCATGAGAACCATCTGTTCCTCGCCTCCGTCTTTCTCGTCCTCCTGATGGCGCAACCAATCTCGTTGCTCGCCAGGATTTCCATTCAACTCCTTCTCCTCGTCCAGTTCCTGAATCTCTACGGCCTGTACGGCGAGCACCCCCCATGGTTGGCGGAGCTGCTCAAGCGAACCCAGTCGAATGAAATGGCTCTCGCCTATTCGATCGTTTCAGTCGTTTGCTTCTGGTTCATTGCCAAGTCACTTTGGTCCCGCGAATCGGAGGTCGGAAGTCAGGGGTTCGAGGTCAGCAAGATTTAGCGATGAGCTTAACCGGACTCGTCGCTGGATTACAGGATCTAGCCGGCGCAGCTCTTCTGCCCGCGCTAAATCTGTGGCAAAGCCGTGCGCCCCAGTCTCCGGATTTCGTCCAGCGTCACGCGTGATTGCGAGCCACCTCTTGAGGCCTGCTTCGACCTCCAATCCTTCTTCAGATTCGCTTCCGACGCTCGGGTCGCGTCGTGCCCTGCCTTGCTCGCTGCGTCGTTTGTCCGTTTCCAGAAATCTTTCGGCATCTGCTTAATTCACCCTATCTGAACCGGCCATGGTGTCGCACTTTTTTAATGGCAGACCCGGGAGGGCGAGCAATCGGGACAATGCGAGTAAATGCCGCGATTCACAGACTGACCCCTTATGACCCTCGATCGGGTTTAGTCCGTCGTGCGCAGAGGTCCCCGTCCAATCGCGGAGGCCTCGATGCGATTCTGCAGCGCTTTAGCGAACTCGGGCAAGCTGTCGTTGGTCCATCGCACGAAGTTATATTGCCGAGTGTCAAAGTGGACGTTCTCGAGCTCGTCCCGCTGAACCGTCCAGATCACCGGACGACCAAGACCGACCGCAAACCCGGCTTCGAAATAAATCCCGCCCCGGTTAACGCTGAAGTCAGCGACTAGAAACTTGCATTGCCGGATCGTCGCAACGATTTCGTCGTCGATTCGGTTGTTGTGCTCAACACGATCTATCCGGATTGGATCATAACCAGCGCGTTGAATTCCGGGCCGAAGCCCGAGCTCGAAAAACCGCGAGTATTTTGGATCAAAGGACATTGCGACGAATGCTTTGTCTGAGTCAACTGTACCACGCCGGAGTTCATCGACGCGAGCCCAGCCTCGCGGGGCCAGCTTGAACCCGCCTGTAGGGAGAACAATGACAAGGCCTTCCCGCGCAAGAAATTCCTCAAGGACATACTGCAGTTCGTCGAGAGATCGTGCCCAGCAGAGAGACTGCAATTCAAATGCTTCACGAAGCAGATCGTCGCATTGGCTCGCATCCTTGAGGAGCTTCGCCCGTCCTTTCGCAAAGTGGAAATCGACCGATATGTGCTGACCTCCGACGGGATATTTCCGAGCCAGCGCAAGCAACCCCTTCATGGCCTTCTCCCCAACCGCCGGCGTCTTAAGAGCTCTCAAAAACTTCAGATCTGCATTAAGTATGGCAATGTTTTGGTTCTCTCGAATGTACCCGGAGATGTTCGCCGCTTGCTCGGTATCGAAGGAGTCATTTCTGATGAAAGCCTCCGCCTCGGCAGAAATGCGGTAGGAACCGCAGCGAAGGCACGCAACGTTGAAGTTTCCGTTGTTGGTAATGCTCAACAGCGGCGTCCGACAGAAGTAACATTCGTACACGATGGAAACTCTGGCGTAGAGTAGGCGCCGAGTCACGCAGCGTTAGGCTCGTGGTCGCCTGGGCAAACTTCGATGAACATCAATTACCCTTGCGGGTTCACGGGGAAGTGTTTGTTCTTTAAGTTCTCGGGGACCCGTTCAGTTCGCTCCGATTCAATTTCCTCGGTGGCGGCGCCTAACGCTTCATACGCTTCGCGGCTTTTTTTGGCGCGGCACATGTAGGCGGTGGCGTGGGCGAGGGGGATCCGGGCTTCAGGGAGGCCGACGAATTCGACGGCTTGTTGGGTGGCGATCGCGAGAGGAAGAGCTTCGGGGTCGGCCAGGCCGACATCTTCGCTGGCGAAGATGACGATGCGGCGCGCGATGAAACGGAAGTCTTCGCCGGCGTGGAGCATTTTCGCGAGCCAGTAAATGGCGCTCTTCTCGTCGGACGCGCGCATGCTTTTGATAAAGGCGCTGATGGTGTCGTAGTGAGCGTCACCCTTCTTGTCGTAGACGATGGCTTTCTGCTGAATGGAGTCCTCGGCGAGGGCGAGGGTGAAGTGGATGACGTGTTTTTTATCGGGCGGCGTCGTGAGAACGCCGACTTCGAGGGCGTTCAGGCATTTGCGGGCGTCGCCGTCGGCGAGCTTGGCGAGGTGGGTGCGGGCGTCAGGGTCCATCTGCACTTTGTGATTGCCGAGGCCCCGCTCTTTGTCGGCCAGGGCGCGATCGATGAGTTCTTCGAGTTGCGCAACCTTGAGCGGCTTGAGCTGGAAAACCTGAGAGCGCGAGACGAGGGCGCTGTTGACGTAGAAGAAGGGGTTGTAGGTCGTGGCGCCGATGAGGCGCAGATTTCCGCTCTCGACGTCGGGCAGAAGGATATCCTGCTGCGCTTTGTTGAAGTGATGGATCTCGTCGACGAACAGGATGGTTTTCTTGCCGGAGGTGCGGAGACGGTTTTGGGCGGAGGCGACCACCTTCCGCATTTCGGCGACGTTGCTCTCGACGCCACTGAGCCTTTCGAACTTCGCCTGCGTCATGTCGGCGATGACGTGAGCGAGAGTGGTTTTGCCAGTGCCGGGCGGGCCGGAAAGAATAACGGACGGCAGGCGGTCGGCTTCGATGGCGCGGCGCAATAATTTTCCGGGACCGAGGATGTGTTCCTGGCCGACGAATTCGTCGAGCGTGCGCGGCCGCATCCGGGCGGCGAGGGGAGCGGAGGCACTGACCCGCGCTTCCTGCGGATCGTCACTGCTTTGAAAAAGGTCCTGCACGATTCAAAAAATACGGAGCGCGCCCTGCAGCGCACCTGCATTCTTTTGGACAGGATTAACAGGATTTACGGGATTGAGGAGAGGGTAGTAGCGGACAGAATGTCCGCTGGACGCACAGGCAGAATGCCTGTGTTACGCTCTGTTCATGCTGTAAATCCTGTCTACATTCCTCACCGTCATGGCGAAAATTTTTGGCATTTTGTTTTTCCTGGTGGTGGCGACGGCGAACGCGGAATCGCGGCTGCCGTTCGGCACGGTATTCAAAGGGCGCGACCGGTTCGATAACCTGGTGGTAAAGGCAAAGGCGGAGAACTGGAAGGCGCTGCCGATCGGGGAACGGACGGCGGCGGTGGGGCGCTCGCTGGTGGGCACGCGCTACAAATCCTTCACGCTCGAAATCGATAACCGGATCGAAGCGCCGTCGGTAAATTTTCAGGGGATGGATTGCTGGACGTTCTACGAAAACGCGCTGGCGTTCGCGCGGATGCTGAATGAGCAGGAGGAAAATTGGACGCCGGAGCAGATGCTGCACTACATCGAGGTGGATCGCTATCGCGGCGGGCAATGCACGGGCGAATATCTTTCGCGGCTCCATTATCTCGAAGACTGGCTGGCGGATAACGACCGGCGTGGACTCGTGGAAGACCTGACGCGCAGTCTTGGCGGCAGCAGCGTGCCGCATTCGGCGCGCGAAATGACGGTGGGCTGGAAGCATTACCGCTATCTCAAGTCGAACCGCGCTCTGCTCGGACCGCTGGCACAAATGGAAGCGCGCGTTTCGAGCCGCGCTCTCTACCAGATTCCGAAAAGTCGGGTGGCCGGAATCGAAGGAAGGCTGCGGAGCGGCGACATCATCGGGATCATTTCGCGCGACGGGCCGGGCCGCTATTCGACTTCGCATGTGGGACTGGCGTTGCGCGCGGCGGATGGCTCGCTGCATTTTATGCACGCCTCTTCGCCGCGGAATTACGGGAAGGTTGTGATCGACTCGACGCTGTCGAGTTATCTCGCGCGGTATCGGACGGATTCCGGGATTCTGGTCGCGCGGCCGATTCGGTGAGGTGTAGCTGCCGCCGTCACTGGCGGCAGAACGAATCTTAGCGCGATCTTTCCTGCCGCCAGTGACGGCGGCAGCTACAACGGCACCTCTACGCGGCGGTCTCCAGATCGATCACGAACTTTGCGCCTTTGCCCGCGCCGGCGCTGAAGGCGTGGATGGACCCGTGGTGCATTTCCACGATCGCCCGGCTAATCGCCAGCCCCAGCCCCAAACCTTCACGGCGCGGCCCGACCTGCTCGAACGCGTCAAAAACTTTGTCGAGATGTTCCGGGTCGATGCCCACGCCGGTGTCGCTGATCTCGATCTGCAAGGCCGCGGGTTTCGGGTTGACGGTACGGACGACGATCGCGCCGCGCTCCGGAGTAAATTTCGAGGCGTTTTTCAGCACGTTCCAAAACACCTGCTGCAAACGGGAGGAATCCGCGAGGACGTGATGTTCGGCAGCGAAGAACTCGACCGACAAACTCAGCTCCCTGGAATTGATTTCGTCGCGCACGATCTCCATCGCGTGGCCGAGCAACTCGTGCGCGTCGGATTTGCGCAGGTGCAATTGAAGTTTGCCGCGGCTGATCCGGGTCAAATCGAGCAGATCGTCGATGAGCCGGGCCTCGAGCTCGACATTGCGGCAAACCATTTTCAATCCTTCCTCGATCTCCGCCGGAAGATCGGGCTCGCTCGCCATGCCGCCGGCCCAAATCAGGATCGGCGTGAGAGGCGTGCGAAGCTCATGGCTGAGCGTCGCGAGAAAACGGTCCTTGGCGGCGTTGGCGGA
This sequence comes from Verrucomicrobiota bacterium, assembly GCA_041167565.1. Lineage (GTDB taxonomy): Bacteria > Verrucomicrobiota > Verrucomicrobiia > Chthoniobacterales > UBA10450 > AV80. The sequence continues at coordinate 18,184 of JBEEHU010000055.1, forward strand.
TTCGGCCACTTCTTTCTGCTGCTGCAATTCATCCTGGATCTGCTGGCGGTGAATGAAGAGGCCGATCTGGTTGCCGAGCGCTTCCACTAACTGGAACAGATCTTCATCAGGTTGCGCGCTCTCTTCGCTGAATAATTCGAGAACGCCTTTGACCTGTCCGTGGGCGCGGAGCGGGAAAGCAAACGCGCCGCGAAGGCCCGCTGCCACCGCGGCTGCGGCGCGCGGGAAGTTATCATCGTGCGCGACATCTTCGATCCACGCTGATTTGCGGGAGGTAACGACGCGTCCCGGCAGCCCGGTTGGACCCGTCAATGAAGTGGCGCGGGTGACCTGCTCAAACTTTTCCAGATTCGACCCGCCGGTGTGCCATGTCGTAGCGCAGTGCAAAGTCGTGCAATCGTCTTCGCACAACCAAATGGAACCGGCGACCCAATTGCCGCCGGAGGCGACGGTTTGAATGACGAGCGGGCCGATCTCGGTGAGCGACAGGGAACCGGCGAGCAGACTGGCGACCGTGTACTGGGCGGCGCGGCGTCTTTGATGTTGGACGCGGCTGGTGATGTCGCGGCCGATCTTGGAAGCGCCGATGACGCGCCCGTTCTCGTCCTTTATCGGCGAAACGGTGAGCTCAATATCGAAGAGTGTCCCATCCTTGCGGCGGCGCACGGTTTCATAATGCTCGAGGCGTTCGCCGCGCCTGATCCGTGCGAGAATGCCGGGCTCCTCGTTGTAACGGTCGGGCGCCATCAGCATCGTGATCGGCTGGCCGATCGCCTCCTCGGGCTTGTAGCCGAAGAGGCGCTGGGCCGCTTCGTTCCAACTCTTGATTCGTCCGTCAAGGTCCTTGCTGATGATCGCATCGTCCGAGGAGGCGACGATCGCGGCCAGGCGCCGGCTCGCCTCGTCGGCTTGCTTGCGCTCGGTGATGTCGCGCAGGTAGGCGGTGAAAAACGCCTCGTCATCGATGCGGAAGGCGGTGATCGCAAGCTCGACGAGGATCGCTACGCCATCAGCGCGGACCGCGCCAATCTCCAGCCGACGCCCGAGCACCGGACCCTCGCCCGTTTCCAGATAACGCTTCAGGCCGGCGCGGTGCATTTCGCGTAGCGAGGGCGGAATGATGAGCTCCGCCAGTTCCTGCCCGACGGCGTCGGCACGAGTGAATCCGAAAACGCGTTCCGCCGCCGGATTGAATTCCACCACGCGACCGTGCGAATCCATGGTGATGACGCAATCGAGCGCGGAATCAAGGATCGCGCGGTTGAGACCGGCCAGCCAGGCCTTCGAGTTCGGTCCAGCGGACTTGCGGTGTTCCTTCGGTTCCATCAAATGTCAGGCCTTAGAGTATCATCGAATTGAATCATGCCTTCGATTGCCTCGGGTGCGGAATAGCTCTTTGAGAATGCCGAAGGACCTAGTCGGCCGGAGCGTCGAGGTCGATGACATGCTTGCGAGCGGCGGCGAGCGCGGCGGCCAGGCGGACGCGTCCAACACCGCGACGGAAGCGGCGGCGCCACGGCACGTCGCTGTGGGGAAGCCGGAAACGAGGACGAATCTCGAGGCCTTCTTTGTTGCAGAGCGCGATCGCCTCGGGCGTCCAAAGCGCCCGCGAAATCGCGGACATCAGATAGGGGATCGGGATCAGATCGCGCCGCATGTAGGAAAGCGAGAGAAGGTCGCGCGTCCGTTCGCTGGCGCGCGCTTCCATGTTCCAGGCCGATTCGCCCGGCCGGATCGCCGAGTCGAAGACATTTTTTTTCCACAGGGTCGCCTGCAAGCGCGTGCGTCCATCGGAATCGCGCGGCACAATTCCGTAGCGTTCGTTGAGCGGCTCGAAATCGCGTTCCAATTGCGAGCGGGGATACAAACAAAAAGAGGCGGCGTCGTGTGCGAAAGCGTAGGCGAAATCGCCGGCCAGCTGCGCGCGATGAACGTTAGCGTTCAGGAAATAATCCTCCTGCAGGTAGAGTACATACGGCTGCGTGATGTGACTCAGCGCCGCCTTCATGTTTGAGGCCCACCCGCGATCAGGTCCCACCGCGATCGGCTGGAGCCAGTTCGAGCGGACGCGCAGACGGTTCACGATCAGATGGCACGGGAAGGGACAATCGCTCCAATGCTTGCGGAAGAAGAAAGCAAATGGTCGCCAGGCATCGAAGAAGGCATCGCAACTCGAGACGACGATCGCGACGGAGCTGGCGTAATCTTTCAGCTCCGGCATGGGAACTCGTGCGGCAGCAGTTTTGCGCGCGCAAGAAATTTCTTTCTCCGGCTCGGAATGGCGTGATTGCAGAATCCGCGGCAAGCGATACATTCTCGATCAGGGAAAATAAGGGGGCGCACTGGCTTCGACTCGTAGTTTGAAGCGCAGGCGGCATGTCGAGGATGGTTCGTTGGCCTCGTTAAAATCCGGACCAAAAAAAATAAACGCAGATCACCAAGATCTCGCTCTCGCGGCTTAATTGACC
>JBEEHU010000056.1:0-10415 GCA_041167565.1 Verrucomicrobiota bacterium
ACATCCCGTTGATCGTGAAATCACGGCGGGCGGCGTCTTCCTTGGCTGTCGCGAAATGCACTTCGGTTGGATGCCGGCCATCGAGATAAGCGCCGTCCGAGCGAAAGGTCGCGACCTCGAATTGGAATCCATTTTCGAGCACAACGATCACGCCGAAGTGCGCGCCGACCGCGTAAGTCCGCGCGAACATTTTCTGCACGACTTCCGGACGCGCGTCGGTGGCGATATCGAAATCCTTTGGAACCTGGCCGCGCAACAGATCGCGCACGCAACCGCCCGCAAAGTAAGCGACCTGTCCGGCGGCACGGAGGCGACTGGCGATATCTCGCGCGGTCAGTTCCGTTGGCGTATTCGATTTCATCGTAGCGCTTGCGCCATCTTAACCGATAAAGTCCCCAAGATGAAACCGTCGCTGAACTGGTTGCTCGCTTTTGTCCCCGCCGCGCTCGTCCTGCGCTTCTGGCCCGGGCTCTCGAATCCGACCGCGCTCTTTATTTGTTCCGCCATCGCAATCGTGCCCGTGGCCGGGTGGATCGGGCGCGCCACGGAAGAGCTCGCGGCCCGAGTGGGCGAAGGCGTCGGCGGATTGTTGAACGCAACTTTCGGGAATGCCGCGGAACTGATCATCGCCGGCGTCGCGCTCTCGAAAGGCCTGACCAACGTGGTCAAGGCGTCGATCACGGGATCGATTATCGGCAATATTCTGCTCGTGCTCGGTCTTTCGATTCTGCTCGGTGGAGTCAGGCACAAAGAGCAGCGCTTCAATAAATCCGGCGCGCGCACTTCGGTCATTTCACTTTCGCTCGCTGCGATCGCTCTGATTATCCCGACTCTTTTTCATCTGTCGGCCGCGGCGAGTCCAGCCGGATTGGATCCGCAGATGGAACACCATCTTTCGTTAGGCATCGCGGTGGTCCTGTTCATTACTTACATCTGCGTGCTCGTTTTCACGCTCGGGACCCACAAGCACTTCTTTATCGGCTGCGAAGGCGAACTCGAAGAAGAGATCGAGCACTGGAGCCGGAGCAAAGCGGTCGTAATCCTGTTGCTGGCGACCGGCATCGTGGCGCTGCTTTCGGAGTTTCTGGTCGGAACGATCGAGAGCGTGCGCGCTTCGTTTGGGGTGACTGAAGTTTTCGTGGGCGTGGTGGTGGTCGCGATCGTGGGCAACGCCGCGGAGCATTCGACCGCGGTGGTGATGGCGTTGAAGAACAAGATGGACCTGAGTGTCGGGATCGCGATCGGATCGAGTCTCCAGATCGCGCTCTTTGTCGCGCCGGTGCTGGTTTTTCTCTCCTACTGCTTCGGCCGGCCGATGGACCTGGAGTTTTCTCTTCCGGAGATTTTCGCCGTGGTGGCGTCGGTTTACATCATCTTTCAAATCAGCGGCGACGGCGAAACGAACTGGATCGAGGGCGTCCAGCTTCTCTCGGTGTATCTGATTCTCGGGATCCTGTTTTTTTATCTGCCGGAAGCGCGGCCGGCGCATTGACGGCTAAGGTGGATCGAGCGCTCCGTCGCTCGATGTCAACAAGTGCCAGCGCAGGCGGGATCGTCAGCATCGCGCGACGGAGCGCGCGATCCACCCGTCAAACGTCCGGAGCGCCGATCGGCTTCCGCGGCTTCTTGAAGGAATGGATGATGAAGCAAGCCACCGCGATGAAGATGCAGGAGTCCGCCACATTGAAGGCGGGCCACGGGTGCGCCAGCGGGACATGGAGATCGAAGAGGGCAAAATCGATGACGTGACCGTGCCGGAAACGATCGGTGAGATTGCCCATGATGCCGGCGAGGAGCAAGGCGAGCGAAACGTCGCGCAAAGGATCGGGCGAGCGCCGCCGCAGCAATAAGGCGAAGACGAAAATAAACGCGATGCAGGAGAGACCGATAAAGAAGGCGTTGTTGTTTTTGAACGATCCGAAGGCTGCGCCGTTGTTAGTCACGCTAACGAGACTGAAGAAATCCGGAACGACGACATGGATATCTTCCGATCCGATATGGCGAAGGACCCACCATTTCGTGATTTGGTCCAGAGCGTAGAGCGGCAGCGAGAGGAAGAGGATGAATTTCATTTTACGGCCGCGTTCGTTACCACGCTTTCACACCGCTCGCACAATTCCGGATGAGCCGCGCTTTTTCCGACGGCAACTCGATGGCGCCAGCAGCGCGCGCACTTTGCATGATTGGTCTTCGAGATCAGCGCGGCGGGTTCCTTGCTCGATTCAATCCGTAGCTCGCTCAGGATAAAAAATTCCTCGAGCTCATCGTTCGGAATCGCGGAGATCGCCTCCGATTCGCACTGCAAGACCACGGCGGCTTCCAGGGCGTTGCCGATCAGTTTCTCCTGGCGCGCGCGCTCGACCGCCTGGCCGATCACGCCGCGCAAAGTCAGTAACTGCGCAATCTGCTGACTTGCCTCCGCGTTTCGGAACTTCTCGCTCTCCTCCGGAAATGTCTGAAGATGGACCGATCCCGATTCGCCGAGGTATCCCCAGGCCTCGTCCGCCGTGAAAGCCATGACGGGCGCGAGGAGCCGGCAGAGCGCATCGAAAATGCGATGCATCGCGAACTGGGTGGCGCGGCGGCGCGGAGAATTCGGCGCATCGCAGTACAACCGGTCCTTCGTGATATCGATGTAAAGACTGCTGAGATCGACGGCGCAGAATTGGTTGAGCGTGTGATAGACCTTGTGGAATTCGCACGATTCATAAGCGGCGCGGCAATCCGTGATCACGTTCTCCAGCCGATCGAGAATCCAGCGATCGACGAGAGTGAAATCTTCTTTCCTGTTTTCCTGCTTTCCTGATTCGAAATCTGACAAATTCCCGAGCAGGATCCGCAGCGTATTCCGAATGCGCCGATAGGTATCGCCGAGGCGCGTGAACATTTCTTCGGAGAACGGCACGTCATCGGTGTAATTCACGCTGCTTACCCAGAGCCGGACGATATCGGCGCCGTGTTTGCCGACGAAATGGCCGGCATCCATCGGCTTACTGTAGCTGCTCGATTTCGAGATCTTTTTGCCGTCGACATCAACGACGAAGCCGTGGGTGACGCACGTCTTGTAGGGCGCGCGGTTATGCAAGGCGACGCTCGTCATGAGCGAGGATTGGAACCAGCCGCGATGCTGATCGGTCGCTTCGAGATACATGTCGGCTGGGTCGCGCAACACTGGATTAGCAGCGAGAACGGCGGCGTGCGAAACGCCGGAATCAATCCAGACGTCGATCGTGTCGTTGCGATGACGCGTGCCGTCGGGTAATCCGAGTTCGCGCGCGAGCGCCGCGTCATCGAGCTCGAACCAGACATTCGAGCCGCGCTGCGCGACAAGGTCGGCCAGTTTGCGGATCCATTTCGCGTCGAGGATCGCTTCACCTTGAGCCGAATAAAAAACCGGCAGCGGCACACCCCAACTCCGCTGCCGCGAGATCACCCAGTCCGGCCGCGATTCCACCGTGCCCGAGATGCGGTTCTCGCCCCACGCCGGAATCCATTGCACGCCCTTGATCGCGGCGAGCGCGTTCGCGCGGAGATCGTCGATCCGGATGAAGAATTGTTCGACCGCGCGAAAGATGATCGGCGTCTTCGAGCGCCAGCAATAGGGATATGAATGCTGGTAGGGCGCCTCGCTGATGAGCATTCCCTTTTCCCGGAGCAGGGCCACGATGTCGGCATTCGCGTCGAAGACATATTTGCCCGTCAATTCCGGCAGTCCGGCCTCATCCGTGTAACGGCCATGATCGTCCACCGGCGACAAGATTTGCAGTCCGTTCTTGCGGCCTAACGAGTAATCGTCTTCGCCGTGGCCGGGTGCGATGTGGACCGCGCCGGTGCCGGTATCCATGGTGACAAAATCCGCGCTGAAGATGTCGGAATTGCGCGGCAGAAAGGGATGTTGTGCGGACAAACCCTCGAGCTTGCTGCCTGGAAACGAACTGATGGGCTCGCCCGTCGGTTCGAATCCCGTCGCGTTGCAGAACGCCTCAACGAGCGATGCCGCCAGGACGAGAGTTTCCGCAACGCCTCCCTTCCGGAATTCCCGCGCGACATAAAGTTCTTTCGGATGGACCGCGATGGCAAGATTTGCCGGCAACGTCCACGGCGTCGTCGTCCAGATCGCGATGCTCGCTTTGCCGGCGAGATCGCCTGTCACGATCGGAAATTTTACGTAAACCGTCGTGTCTTGGCGGTCCTGATATTCTACTTCTGCTTCCGCGAGAGCGGTCTGCGCGCCGGTGCTCCAGAAGACCGGCTTCATGCTTTCGTAGACGAGGCCTTTCTCAACAAAGATCGCGAAGGCGCGGAGGATTTCCGCTTCGTAAGCCGGATCGAGAGTCAGGTAGGGATGCTCCCAATCGCCGAAGACGCCGAGCCGTTTGAATTGCTCGCGTTGCACGTCCACAAATTTTCGCGCGAACGCCTCGGATTTCTGGCGCACCTCCAGCGGCGAAAGCCCGCGGGATTCCTTCACGACCTTGTATTCGATCGGCAACCCATGGCAATCCCATCCCGGCACGTAAGGCGCGCGAAAGCCGGCCATCGTTTTGGATTTCACCACCAGATCTTTCAGGATCTTGTTCAGCGCGGTCCCCATGTGGACGTCGCCGTTGGCGAAAGGCGGACCGTCATGCAGGACGAATAATTCTGCCCCGGCGCGGGCGGCCTGAATCTGCTGGTAAAGGCCGGCGGCCTGCCATTTCTCGAGCATCTCCGGCTCGCGAGTGGCGAGGTTTGCCTTCATCGGAAAATCCGTCTTCGGCAGGTTGAGAGTGTCCTTGTAATTCTGGCTCATGCGCGGAGCGGCGAGGCTAACATCCGGTGTGCGTCAGCGCAATGTGAGGGCCGTTGTAGCTGCCGCGAATTCTTTCGCGGTAGGACAGCGTTTGTCCGCCCATTCTGCTAGAGTAAATGGGTGAAACAAAAGCCAGCTCTTCGCATCGCGCAGTCCCCGCGGGAGGCGTGGGACGGAGCGATTCGCGGCTGGTTTGTGAAAACGATCGCGCTGTCGTGGAGGCAATCGCTGCCGTCTCTCGTGGTCGTCCCGACGCGAAGCCACGCGCATGCGTTGAAAGCGCGACTGCTTCAGGAAGGTCAATCGCATCTCGGCCTTCAATTCGTGACACCGCGGGGACTGCGCGATCTGCTCCGCGGCGAGCGCGATCACGCGTTGCCGTTGCGCGAGCATCTTCGCCTGCTGCTCGCAATTTCGGCCGCGGAAACTCTACGCGAATCGGCCGAAGACCGAACCAGCGCGGATAATTTGGCGGCGAAAGCGGTTCTGCGCGCGCCGGACCATTTGCTGCGCACGCTCGACCGGCTCGAAACAGCCGGCTGGAATTTTGAGAGCCTCGGCCTGGATTCTTTTCAACCGATCGTGCGGAGCTTCCGGGAACAGCTGCGCGCGTGCGGTTTCTCTGGCGTAGCCCAGTTCGATCGCGATCTGCTGGCGCGCTCGAAGTCCGGTCCGCCAGCCGTGGCTAATCTCTTGATTTGCGGGTTCGATGCCGCGCACTGGTCGCAATGGTTTTTGCTTCGGGCCGGAGTCGAAGCGGCCGACAACGCCACTGTGCTGCTCGAATACCCGCGCGGAAATTCGGACATCGATCTCTGCTGGATCGGATCGTGGGAGGAAGCCTTCGGCGAAGCACGGCCGGTTTCCTCCAGCACCACCGGCGGCAGAACGTCGAGCGACGCTCTTTTCAGCGAGGCGGAAATGCGCGGCGAAACAGCACCCGCGGCAAATTACAAGTTCGTCGTCGGCGCCGACGCATCGGAGCAGGCCGATGCCATCGCGCTGACCTGCTTGCAATTTCTGGCCGGGAAAGATTGCACCCGCATCGGCGTGATTTTTTCCGGCGCGGGATCGCTGCCGCGCCTGGCCGCCAGCGCGCTCTCGAAGCTTTCGATTCCGCACAACGACGGCTTTGGCCATTCGATCCCGGGATTATTCGAGTCGGCCGAATGGCGCGCGTGGTTGCAACTCCAGCGCGGTCCGCGAATCCATTCGCTGGTCCGTTTTCTCGGTGCCTTCGGGAGCCGGGAGAAATTATTTCCCGAGCTGCGGCTCGATCGGCTCGAGAAAACGCTCCAGTCCGCTCATGCCCAGATCCTGATCGACGACCTCGTCCTTCTCCAACGTTTCTGCGCCGCGGATTCCCGGCCGGAACGGCAGGAAGTGACGCGCATGCTCGAACTGATCCAGTTCCTGCCCGCGCGCGGCAGTCTCGCGGAATTTCTCGAGGCGACCGAGGAGGCGTTCGCGCGGCTGAAATGGAAGCAGTATTGGGCGGGCATCGCCAGCCACAGCCTTGAGTGGGTGAAAAAGGTGCCCGCGAAATTTCCGCGCGTCCTGTTCCTGCGCTGGCTCGAGGAAATCGCGTCGACCTTCACTGCGGGACGTGACGAGGCGGGTGACCATCCTTACGCGCGCGTGCAACTGCTCACGGTGGCGCAGGCCCAGGGACAAGAATGGTCGCATCTGATTTTCGCGGGCTGGAACGAAGGCAGGTGGCCGCCTGAGGAAAAGGGCGAGTTCGCGCGCGAGGAAGAGATCGATGATTTCAATCGCGGCATCCGGAAATTGAACCGCCGTGCCGAAAAGCAGGGCCGGCAGGGCGAAGGGCACACCAGCGTTCGCGAGAATCATTCCCTTTACCTCGGGCCGCGGGAGCAGCGGCAAATCGCGGTCCGGCAATTCCACGCGCTTCTCGAATCCGCCGCCGGCGTCGCTATCGGCGCGAGCCTCGTGCAGGAATCCGCGCCGGATCGCCCGTGGAACCCGAGCGAATTATTTTCGCAGCTCTACCAGCAGACCCGCCGGCGGCCGTTGACCCAGGCCACAATGAAAGAGTTGCAGTTCGCAACGGCGGCATGGCTGCAATCCGCCGCGCCGTCTGCCCGCATCGCTCCGCCGCAGGAAATTTTGCAGACGCGCGTGGCTTACGAAGCACGGCGCGATCCGGCCGCTTCGTCAGGCGAATATGATTTTGCGCTTCGCTCTCCGACGGCGCGGATTCCCATTTCAAGCGTCAGCGAATTTGAATCCCTGGTGAAAAGCCCGGCGCTCGTCTGGCTGAAAAAATATCTCGGCGTCGAAGGCCGCGAAGACGAAGGCAACCCTTGGAGCGCAGCGACAGGCCAATGGGTCCATCGCTGGTTGAGCCAGGTTGCCGGCGCGGAAAAGATTTTTGTCCGCATCCCGGACGCCACCGGCATCGATCAGTCCATCCGCATTGCGGCTGAAGAGAAACGCGCGGAGATTGAAGGCCTCAGTCAGGCCGCGCGAAAGACGATCCCGGACTGGTGGATTTCCGGCTGGCAAAATGCATTCAGCCTGGCCCGGCTCCTCGGCGCGAAACTCGCGACGATCGAGGGCTGGCCCTGGATGGCAGCGGAGTGGTCGATCGATGGGGACGAACCAGTCCACGTGGCCGAAGATGCGACTCTCCTGTTTCGCGGCCGGATCGACCTGCTCCTTTCACGCCAGGAAAATCGCGGGCTCGAAGCGGACGAGCTGTGGATTCTCGATTACAAGACCGGCGCGAACAAGAAGGGGCTCGCTCCGCCGCGCGAGGACACCGAGAAACGAAAATCGCAGCTCCACAAAAAAATTCTCGACGGCTCGGCGATCCAGCTCGCGCTCTACGGGCTCGCGGCGCGCCAGCTCGGAGCGCACCAGGTTTACCTTAGTCTCGTGTCGCCGGCGGTGAAGCCAGTTGCGCCGCAGCTCTCGATCGACCAGATGGACGCGGAAGCGGATGTGTTTCGCGAGCTGGCGCGGATGCAGCAAACGGGCGTCTTCGGCATGTATGGCGCGTTGCGGTCCGCGTGGACGTTCACTCGCGCCTATCCCCTCGCCACACTCGCCATCGACCAGGAAATCCTGGAGGACCGTTGGGAGCTGACGCATCCGGCCCTCGCCAAAGAGGAGGAGGATTATTTCCGATGAACGCGCCCGGCGATCAATCCGCGCGCGATCGGTTCACGAGAGAACTCGAGCGCAATTTCTCGGTCGTGGCTTCCGCCGGCTCGGGGAAAACGCGCGCGATCACCGACCGGGTCCTGCAAATCGCGCAGGCGAAGGAGGCGCGGGAAATCCTGCCGCGACTGGCGGTGGTGACGTTCACGAACCGCGCCGCGGACGAAATGCAGCAACGCACCCGCCAGCTCATTCTTGAGGAAAAGCTCCCGTCCGAAGTGGTGAGCGCATTTAACCGCGCGTTCTTCGGCACGATCCACGCCTTCTGCATGAAGCTGCTGACGAACTACGGGCATTATCTTGGGCTGCCCGCGCCGCTCGAATTGATCACCGACGACGAGGATCTCTGGCAGGAGTTCGTCCAACAACAGCCGCGCCTCGGTGAATCTTTAAGTAAGGAAAATCGAGCGGCGCTTTTTCGCCTGGCCCAGGCGCGCGACATCATGGAACTGGCGCGGCGCGCCGGCCCCGCTCTGTTGCGGCCCTGCAAGATCGGTCCCTGCCCGGAAATGAATTTCAACGACGTGTATCGCGCGAAAGACACCGGCGGCAGGGACACGATCCGGCGAACGCAGGAAGAATTGGCCGAGTGGGAGACGCGGTTTGGATCCGATTGGGAATTTCTTCGGTGGCCGAATTATTTCACCAGCGGCAACGCAAAATTCACCCAGGTCTGGCGGCAATCATTGGCGCCGCTGCGACGATGGGTCGCAGACGCCGCACTTTGCGTGGCCGCGGAAGTGCAGCGCGATTATCGCGATTTCCGGCTCGAACGCGGCGTGGTCACTTACGCCGACCAGATCGCGCTCGCGGACGAACTGCTCCAGCATCCGTCCGCCGCGCGACGCGTGCGCGAACAAAATTTCCGCGTCATTCTCGATGAAGCGCAGGACACCGATCCGGCGCAGTTTTCCGTTCTCCTCGAAATCGCGCGGCCACCCGAGGCCACGGGACGCTGGCTCGAAGTGCGGAGTGATCCGCCGCTGCCCGGGCACTTCTGCCTGGTCGGCGATTTCCAGCAGTCGATCTTCGGCGATCGCGCCGATCTGAAGAACTACCAGAGGATTCACGACGCGCTGATCGAGGCCGGTTCCGCCACGGCGTTGACGTTCTCGGTCACGTTTCGGCTCGACGAAAAACAGGTCGATTTCGTTAACCGCACTTTCCGCGAAATCCTGAACGCCGAGAGCGGGCAGGTCCAATTCGTCGAACTGCAACCACGTCCGCAGGTGCTTCCCGGCCAGGTGATTCGCGTTTCGCTCCCGGGCTCCTTGTTACCACCCGGTAAACAGAAAGATTCTCGGAGAGCGAACATCGCGGCGGTGGAACTCGCGCGCTGGATCAGGGAGACGGGCTTGGAAAAATTGCGCGCGAGTTCGTGGCGGGACGTCGCGATCCTCTGTCCACGCAAGGCGTGGCTGCGCACGATGGCGCGGGCATTGCGAAAAATCGACGTGCCGGTGGCGATGCAATCCGAAAGCGCGATCAAGGCGGACAGTCCCGCCTACGCCTGGCTGGCGGCGCTCTGCACGATCATGGCCGAGCCGCTCAACGGCTACGAGATCGCGGGCGTGCTGCGGGAAGTGTTCGGAATTTCGGATCACGACCTGGCGGTCTTCGCGGAAGGCGAAGGCAGCCGGTTTCGGATCGATGAACCCAAGGCCGCGGCGGGAATCGTTTCGTCGCAGTTGAATGCACTCGCGGAAACGCGAACCAGTTTGGAAGGCAAGTCGCTCTTTGAGGCCGTTTCAATCCTGGTGCGCGAGACGCAATTGCGCGAGCGGCTCGGCTCGCTTCCATCCGAAGACTTCGACGATTTATCGCGGGAACTCGATGCGCTCCTCGCCTCGGCGGCGGATGCCGAAGCGCAGGGCGCGACTCTCCCCGATTTCGCGGAAAAGCTGCGTGCGGATTTTGAGACGCCGCGTGAGGTGCGGCTCTCGGCAGCAAACGGCATCCAGTTGATCACGGCGCAAAAGGCCAAGGGATCCGAATGGCAGGCGGTGATCCTCCCGTTTCTCGGCCGCGATATTCGCTCGCCGGTGCCGCGTTACCCATCGCTCATCAAGACGCCGAACACGGGCGACATCCTTGTCGCGCTGAGCAAGGAAGATCCGACGGATGAATTGAAGAAAGCGCGCACCCTGGCCGAGCAACAGGAAATGCAGCGGCTGCTTTATGTGGCGACGACGCGCGCGCGGCACACCCTCGTGCTCGCGCTCGATCGCGAACTTTTTCTCGACGCGAAGGGAAAGCTTTCGAGCCGGGCGCAGCTTACGCTTCTCGGAGACGAAAAGGCGGCGCAGTTCGAGGAATTGGCGACGATGCCGGAAACCTGTTCGCTGACATCCGCCGCGAACCTCGACGACCAAGGCAAATCCGACAGCGGGATTTCCGCGCCGCCTGCATGGAATTCAAAAAATGCGCAAAAGGCGCG
>JBEEHU010000057.1:0-13642 GCA_041167565.1 Verrucomicrobiota bacterium
CCGGAAAATATCAACGACGCCGTCATCCGCCTCGCGGGAAATTCCCAGGACGGTATCCAGAGCGCCGGCGCTTTCCTCGCCCGCCTCGCGGGTCGCAGCGCGCAGGACGTCATGACTTACATGACGATTCCCGCCACCATCTCCGGCGGTCCCTCCATCTTCCAGGTCCGCATGGGCACCGGCGAAGTCCTCTCCGCCGGCGATGAAGCCGACTTCCTCGTCGCGTTCTATCAACACAGCTATCAGGACCACATCGGCTTTCTCAAAGACGGCGGCGTCCTCCTCTACGATTCCGACAACGTCGAGCCGGACCTCGACGACAAACGTTTCGTGTATGTCGGCGTGCCAATCACTGGTCTCACTGTCGAAGCGCTCGGCGGGACCGCGAAGGACAAGGGCAAAAACATTTTCATTCTCGGCCTGATCGCGAAAATTTTTCACCTCGACGTCGAGAAGCTGACGACGTTGATCAAAGAAAAATTCGCCGGCAAAGATGAGAGCATCGTCAACACCGCGATCATGGCCTTCACCGCCGGCTACGCCTATCCGGTCGGCAACGTCCTGACGAAACAGTACAAGTTTGAGCCGCATGTTCCCAAGGAAGGGGACCGCGCGCAGATCACGATGGATGGCAACCAGGCGCTTGCCTATGGCTTGATCGCCGCGGGCGTGCGTTATGGCTCCGGTTATCCCATCACGCCCTGGTCGTCCGTCATGGAAATTTTGCGGAGCGAGCTGCCGAAATACGGCGGCATGTTTGTCCAGGCGGAGGACGAACTCGGCGCCGTCTCGATGACGCTTGGATTTTCGTTTTCCGGCCATCTCGCCGTGACCGGCAGCGCCGGGCCCGGCATCTCACTCAAAACCGAAGCAATCGGCTGGGCGTCAATGGCCGAAATCCCGATCATCATTATCAACGTGCAACGCGGCGGACCAAGCACCGGTCTGCCGACCAACGTCGAGCAGAGCGATCTTTTTCAGGCCATCTACGGCGGACACGGCGACAGCCCGCGCGTGGTCCTCGCGGCCGCGACCGTGGAAGATTGTTTCTACATCGCGATCGAAGCGGCCCGCATCGCCCGCAAATACAGCACGCCGGTTTTCATCTTGAGCGACACGTCGCTCGCCACCCGCATCGAAGCGTTCGACGAACCGCATCTGAAAGACCTGATGCTCGATCCGAAGCCCGATCTCTCTCCGCGCGCCGCCGGCTTCAAGCCTTACGCCGTCGATCAGATCACCCAGCACGTCCCGCCCGGCGCACCGATGCTCGACGGAAAATATCCGCTCGTCACTGGCCTTGAGCACGACGAGATGGGCCATCCGACCGGCAGCCCGAAGATGCACATGGCCATGACGGCCAAGCGCCGCAATAAATTGCGCAAGCTCGCCGAGGAAATTTCAGTGCCTGAAATTTACGGCGACGCCGAAGGCGAAGTCCTCCTGGTCGGCTGGGGTTCCACCTATGGTCCCATCCACGACGCCGTGAAGCTGGCGCGCGAACATGGCGAGAAAGTTGGCGCGCTGCATTTGCGCCACGTCCATCCGTTCCCGAACGGCCTCGAAAAAGTTTTCGCCAGGTTCAAACGCATCGTTGTCGTCGAGATGAACGACCAGGGCCTTTATGGATTCGGCCAGCTCGCCACGATCCTGCGCGCCCGTTTCTGCGAACCTAAAATCGAAAGCGCCACCAAGACCGACGGTCTCACCTTCCGCGTGAAAGAAATTCTCGAACGCGTTTTCCAAGGCCGCTCCTTTGCCGCCCGGAAAATCCCGCGCGAAGGCCTCGCGGTCATTCACACCGACACCTCACCCGAAAACGTGAAGTCCCTCAAAGACGTCGTTCCACAAGGAGTTGGCTAGGTTTATGGATCCAGGAAACGATTCTGTTGAAAAGGTGACTACGCCGCCCGCGAAAGATCCGGACACCGCAGCCGCCACCGCGAGTGCCGCCGCGAAGGTGCCGGACGCCGTCGATCGTGCCGGCGACAACACGCCGACCAAGCCCGGCGCCGAAGCGTCGAAAGCCTCTTCCGGCCTTGCCGATCACTCCAAACATCCTCCCGGCGAACGCGCCGAGAGCGCAGCCGTCGCCGTTTCTGGCGACGCGGAGAAACAGAAATGAGCACCTTAGAAGAAATCAGAACGGCGATCGTGCATTTGAATCCGCAAGAGCGGGTGCAACTGGTGTACGCCATCTGGGCGTCTCTCGACACCAAAGATGAAACGATCGAGTCCCCAGCTTGGCACGGCGAAGTTTTGGCTGAACGGGAGGCGAAGATTCAGTCCGGCCAAGGACAGTTCCTAAGCCTCGACGAAGTGAAAAAGCGTTTCAGTCATTGAAAAATGTCATTGTTCTCGCCGATGCAGCGCACGACCTCGAGCAAGCCAGAAGGTTCTACGAAGAGCAAGCGGCCGATCTCGGTGCGTATTGCGTCTCCTCAGTCCTTGCAGATCTTGATCTCCTGGCCTCGTTCAGTGGCATTCATTCTCGCCAATTCGGATATTACCGCATGATCGGAACCCACTTTCCTTTTGGTATCTATTACCGTGAACACGGCGATGAGACGCTCGTGGTCGCGATCCTAGATCTTCGACGCGATCCGAAGTGGATTCGCAAACAACTGCACCAGCGTTAACGAATTTCCCAAATGAGCACCGAACAAACTCCATCACCCACCAACGGAAACGGTTCCACCACCGCCACCGCACCTCCACCTGATGCCATCGCGGATTTCGTCCGCGAAAAGCTCACCAAAAAAGCCATCACGGCCGACCACCCGACCTGGTGTCCCGGCTGCGGCGACTTCGCCGTGCTCGCTTCCTATTACAAAGTCATCGAGAAACGGCAGCTCGATCACGAGAAGATCGTCACCCTCGCCGGGATCGGTTGTTCCTCGCGCTTCCCGTATTTCGTGAACGGCTACGGCGCGCATTTTATTCACGGCCGCGCCGTCCCGCTCGCCTCCGGCATCAGCCTGGCCCGGCCCGACCTGCACGTATTTCTTTTCGGCGGCGACGGCGACGGCTTCTCCATCGGCGGCAACCATCTCAACCACGGCGCGCGCAAGAACATCAACCTGGTCTACTTCATCATGGACAACTTCGTTTATGGCCTGACCAAGAAGCAGACCTCGCCTACGTCGCCGATCGGTTTCAAATCGAAGACCGACCCAACCGGCGCAATCGACCAGCCGGTCAACCCGATGAAACAACTCATCTGCGCCGGCGCCACCTTCGTCGCGCGCACCCACGCCACCCAGGTGAACCACATGATCCAGATGATCGAGCGCGCCATGGATCACCAGGGCTTCAGCGTCATCGAATGCCTCAGTGAGTGCGTCGAATTTTTCCCCGGCGCCTTCGATCCGGCGAACCCGCGCAAAGGCGGCGCCTTCTCGTTGATTGACGAGAAAAAATACGACAACACCCCGGAGGACGAACTCCGCCACGACGTCACCGACGAGCTCGCCGCTTACAAGCTGGCCCAACTCCCGTTCCCGGGAGTGTTCGGGGTGTTTTATGAATCCGATCGGCCGACGAAAAACGCGCTCGAAAAGAAATGGATCGACACAACCCGGGAAAAGTTGGGAAACCCCACCGACTTGCAGCTTCTCCAGAAAACGTTCGACCGAATGAAATAGCCGACACGGCGCGGTTGGTGCTTTAAAATATTTGTTGACAACATTTAGCGCGCTATATATGGGACACGAAGTGATCTTTCGAGCGCGCGGATCCAATATGTTGTATTCCGGCCGGGACGGCACGCTGACGATTGCTCCCAATTCCCCCACGCGCGGGGTTGACTTCTTCTCGTTAAAAGTGATGATACAACCCTTTTCGCCCGGGAGAGCGATTTGTCTCTGAGATACAACGAACTTGCAGTTCCTCCCAATTCAGATTGGAAAAAATGACAATGAAAAGGCTGATTGCTGGCGCACTATTTTCCGCCAGAGTTGCTGAAGAGCAACGCCTACGCGCGCGACGGCACATTGATGGTGTCTATCACCCCGAAGGCGTTACAGATGTTCGCACACCAGAGAGATGCTGGGAACGTGCAGTCACTGGTTTCCGTCAAATCGACCCAGATGGATCACGCGCGTTGCAGCTTTTCCGCATGTTGGACGATTAACCCTAAGATTAAGTTGGACCCCGAAGGCCGACCAGAGGTCGGCCTTCGCGTTTTTCCCCTGGAGCAATGGACGAAAACATTCAGATCGCAAACTGGGCAGTAGAAATTTCGTTTATCGGGACGACCGTTGGCAATGAAATCTCCGTCGCGAATGCTTTGTCGGCGACGGACGGGGCGACGCAGTGCAACTACTTCACCACCTTTGGTTACTTCGACCTGGCCGCGGTACGCTGTATCGAACGCTTAAATAGTTCTTACCTCGTATTATTGCACCCTGAAGTTACTGAATCGGCACCCTTTCGTTTTTTTGCCGATTGTAACACCTCGAAAGAGAAATTTGCTCACGCGCTAACTTCATGGAACCTGGCCATTGCAGTCGTCGCGAAAATACGGGCTTGGAATAGCACGCCGCAAGGCAACGAACGATGGGCGGCTGCTGACTTACTGCAAAAGACATTTCCGGAGTGTTTCGTCTTCTTCGGCTTGGGCTTTAGTGAATTGCTTCTTATGACAGGGGGCGACGATCTATCGAGTTTGTTGCGACAAGTCGGGCAGATCAGGAGCATTCCGGCGCCAGAGTCGCAAACACGCGCTTTGTTCGATAAGACGACTACATTTCCTTTCATATCCTGTCGCGTTCTTGAAGGAGGCAATTATGAGGGAATCACCGGACACGTCGAACCAGTAATCACGGTAGCATGTGCGCCTTCCTCTGAAAGGACGATCGCGGCGGCGCTCCGCGAAAAGAACATCATCGCTAAGAACGTTTACGGGAAGAACGATTTGTTGTTGGCATGGCGCGAGCAAATCTCGATCTCAGACTTAGCGAACTTCTTGTCGGAATTTCGATCTACTTGGGGTCGAAACGGGACGGTGCGGAAAACTACGACCTACCTCGAAACATCACTGGATGAGTCCCCAACGGCTATTGTTTCGGAGCGACAGTCCGTGCAAGAATCCATTTCGGCTACCGACGAAGAAGAACTTTTCGCTAAGCTTAGAATGGTAGAACCTTACTCCCTTCGAGCGGGGTTGTCTGACTTGGTTCTTCGTCTAATGACCTGCTTGAGGGATCCCCAGCTAGCACCGTATTACCAAGATATGGTAAACACGTTAGAATTCGTGCAAAATATTGTCGAAGAATTACGAAGTTCTGACGATTTAGCCTCAAAAGAGGCAGAGGCTGCTGCCGCACGCGTAGCGCATACCGCCAGATCAGCCATTAATCAGCGATATGCTGCTTTGGAATTGCATCCGGAAACTTTGGCGCTTCCCATTCTCCTTTGCTGTGCGACATACGGACGCTAGTAGCAGCCGCCACATGTTTACCTCACTACATATTCGATCACCTGCTACCAGAAAAACGGGCGAGTGAGACTTGGGCGGGCTTCGTTCTGTTTGGCGGAGCTTATTCCCCGCAATGGTATGACCAAAACGTCCTTGCGCTTCCATCGGCGTCCCTGTTCAAACCAATCGCGGAGTGGTGGAAAGTGACGCATGAAGCTGCTCATGGCATTTTCCACACGCTTGCTGTGGCGGACATGCTTGATCCGGCAATATACGATTATATAAAAAGCGCCGACGCCAACAGCGATCTAAGTGCCCGTCACATCATCGGCGAACAGTTCGCCAACTGGTTTGATTGGCGTTACAATTTTCGACGCAATACCGCTTTATACCTTCGCTTGATTTGGCAATCTTGGCTTGAGCAACCGCTAGTCTGGCAGAGCAAACCTCAGTATTTGGCCCGCAGCTTTGCGGTCTTGCTTTGTGAGCACCTCGGCGCCATCGCTCAAATCGCACTCGTCTCTCGAGAAGCTGGCTTAATGCCACTGCTGAGAACATGGTGGTATGAATTCGTCGAGCTTACCAAAGAAGTACCGAACATGCCGGCTTTCCTGCATCAATTACAGCCTGACGAACAAAAAGAAATGTTTGAGATGGTTTCGAACCTTTTGCCGTTGCTCCGTTGGTTCGAACAACGCTTCGAGGTGAAGTGTGGGGTCGCTAATTTGACGGAGCGTCTCTCCCCGCAATATGATCGCATCGCAGAACATGTAGTGGCGCTCAAGCAAGGGCGAGTCATTCTTGAGGGGATCGTCGATCCGACCCGGTTGCATTTAGCCTTATTGCAGGATCTAGCTGGTGCCCATCCCGAGGTCTCCACCGAGGTGGCGTATATTTACTCCCTCCAGAACTGCTATCAGCAACATCGGCTTTAATTTCCGGCATGAACGTTCAGGTTTTCAGAACAGAGAATACGAGCTGCGATGTGCCTTCGGTCATTTCCCTCGTCAATGCGGTGCAATATTTCTTCGTTGCACACAATGATATTGCCGCAGTCGTGCTTCCGGAACATTTGATCGCCGAGCCACTCATGCAACCAAAGGCGGTAACTGCGTTTGTTCGGACAACGATCGTGTCTGGGCATCAACCGTCTTCGGAGCTTAATATTTTACTCACCGGCGCCTTGTTACCGATTTCCGATAACCGCCCTACATTTTTGGACGGCGATATCGCTATTATCTCTAGTCACTTTTGGAGAGCTGCCGACGAGCCTGCAACCTTTCGCTACGCGCGACATATTTTGCAACTTGCATTATCGATGATTGTAAAACACACATCTGTCGTCCGCTCCTGTATAGCGGCGCTTCAGGACGACTTCGATTGTCTCTGCTACGACTGCGAGCAGCAGCTCGTCGCGCTCGGCTATAGGGACGGAATCGCCTCGTTGAAAGATTCATTTAATATTCTAAACCAGCTACGGTCGGGAGCGACGTTGGACGTAGCACATCGCAAGTCAGACCTACTCCAAGGTGAACTCAAACTCGCGGATCATTACACGCGCGAACTGCAGCGCGAACAGGCGTCCTTATCAAAACACAAGATATTAGTCGTTTTGCACTTCCTGTCGGATCTCGTCCCATTCGTCAAGGCACTTAACCTCCTTGGTT
Source organism: Verrucomicrobiota bacterium (assembly GCA_041167565.1). GTDB lineage: Bacteria > Verrucomicrobiota > Verrucomicrobiia > Chthoniobacterales > UBA10450 > AV80. The sequence continues at coordinate 7,087 of JBEEHU010000057.1, forward strand.
GCGGCTTCTCGGATATATATCTCATCGCCAAGCCATATCCGTATGCGCGACGCGATGAAGTCACCCATGTGTTGCAGTCGATGGGAGTCAATGTAAAACGGTCGCTTCGTGGATTAACGGTTGAAGAGTGCTGTGAGAAAGTTCTCACCAATTTATCTACGGTTGGGCTGCCAGCCGATTATCATTTGCTAATTATCGAAGACGGAGGCTACTTCGCGCCTCTCCTGCACGAGCCTCGTTTCTCACACTTGTTGTCACGCTGCATAGGCGTTGTTGAACAGACACAGAAGGGAATAAACGAGGACCGTAAAATCCACGAACTCGCAGTCCCTATTATTAGTGTCGCGGGATCGGCGTTTAAAAAATCCTACGAATCACCTGAAATAGGGAGGGTCGCGATCCAGAATATCTCTCGATTTACACCCAATGTTAAATTAAGCGGTCGGCATGCGTGCGTGTTCGGTTTCGGAAGCGTCGGACAAGAAATTGCCTTTCACCTCACAAATGCATTTAATATGGCCGTAAGCGTTGTCGATCCGGATTTGGCAGCACTACTACGGGCGCGCCACAAGAGGTCGATCGTAGCAGAAGCGCAACTCAAATTCGAAGACCTGCAATTCCGATCCCCAGCATTGATCGTCGGAACTACTGGTACGAATTCGATAACAGGGCCGATTCTGCGGCAATTAGGCGCCGATGCAATCCTTGTTAGCACATCATCCGATCGCGTTGAGATTGATATTGCCGCGTTGGAGCAGTTGGCTGGTGAGAGAATAACCCAGGTTGTTGAAGGGAAAACTACTTATGACATTGGAACGAAGGACCAGCCAAGGCAGATTACTCTGCTTGCTGAAGGATACCCAATTAATTTTTACGGTTCTGAAAGCCTCCCGAATGATACAATAGATCCGATTATGACCCTGCTCTTGCTGTGCGCCGTCGAGCTCACACTAAAGCATGACCGGAAAAATCAAATCGACGTCGACGCCGTTGCTGAGGTCGTCACAAAGCGACATCTGATTGAAGAGTTCCTGAAGTTCGCCTAGGCCTTAGTCAGGCATTTAAAACCTATCCTTATTATGCGCCTTCGTTTGCTCGCAGATGAAAAGGAATTACCTGAACAGGCCGATATATGCGGGGCAGCCATTGACCTGATTAACGCAGAAGTCTCACCTGTGCGAATGCTGAGCCTTGCTACGATATTCATTGAAGTAGGAAAAAGGTCGCAGCCTCACTATCACAAGCTGATGGAGGAAATCTATTATTTCATAGAAGGCGAAGGTACAGTGACTGTTGGGGATGAACTGTTCGTCGTTGAACCCGGAGTGGCGGTTTCAATACCAATCGGGAAAATCCATCAAATCATCAATACAGGCGATAGAAGACTGAAGCTCATCTCAGCTGACTCACCCTCGTTCGATCCTTCCGACATTCATACTGCCTGACGAAGTGATGGTTTCCGCAACGCGGGATAAAATACCCATCTGGCTGTCGGAAACTGCAGAATCGGGAAGGTACGACCGCGGTCAGTCTGTGAATCTCGTCAATTCGCACCGGCCCACCTGCCCCGAATCTTGGTGGTCGGCATCGTACGCGGCTTACGATAGGTACTCACGGAGTTGAGGGGCGCTTCCAGCCGCATTCGAAGATCAAGCTGTTAGCGTCAAAAGAACGTGCGAGGCGTCCGCGTCATTGGATGCTTCCTCCACGGAGTGGGATAACTTGAACCCGCATTTTTGCAGGACGCGGATCGAGGCCACGTTATGCTTCGCCACCCCAGCGTGAAGCGGCCGGATCTGTTCCAGGCAGAGGAAAGCGGAGAGCGCCTCGGTGGCCACGCCGCGGCCCCAAAAGGCGCGGTCGATCCAATAGCCGATCTCTCGCTTCCCCTCCGCCGTCCAACTGCCAATGTTTCCGGCTACCTGTTCCTCCGCTGAGACAGCGGACACGACATGGTTCTCGGCTGAGACAGCCGACGCTACAATAATCGTCTTCTTTAGACACGAGTCGTCGGCCAGGAGCTTCGCCCAATGCTGGTCGAACGCAGCCCGGTCGCGCGAATGGAATGCGACCATGGCCACCGCGATCGGATCTCGTTGGTGCTCGAAAAACAGCGGCAAGTCGTCCGCTTCGACATTCCGCAATTGGATCTTTGTCTTCATCGGGGGCTTCACTTTTTGGCGGACTCAGCTTTCAAGATCTTGGCGCTGATTCTCTCCCGGCTGGTTTCCAGCAGCACGGTCATGGTGGCTTCGACGTAAGGCGCGTCATCAGGGCCCTTCGGTATCTCGGCGCTGACGCCGACCTTCACCGTGACGGGATTGCCGACGCTGTAGCCAACGTCGGGGTCGACGACGCTCATCTGGTTGTAGCTGATGGCGTAACGGGCTGGGTCGGCGTTTTTCTTGCCTTTGAGCGCGGTCTTGAGAAGGGCGGTGGCCCGGGCATCGAGCGTGGGCTTGATGTTCAATTGGCGGAGGTTCTCGCCGTCGCTTTCGACGAGGAGGACCGCGCTGCTCTCCCATTTCGCCCCGAAGATCAGGACGCCGAAGTGCCAGCCTTCCTCAGCCGGTCCCCAGAGAACCTGCAAGCTGCCGTGGTTGCGGCCGGGGAAATATACGATCTGGTCCTCGGGTTTGCCGAGGTCGAGGCGGCCGAGGACGCGCTTTTCCTTGAGCGAGACGACGGCGTTTCCCATCGCGATGCGATCTTCAATTTTCCCGGCGGCTTCATCGAAGCCGTTGAGGGCATCGGTCTCAGCCGGGGCGACGCCGCTAACGAGGTAGGGGAACTTGGCGGGCTTGCTCCCTTTGTTGCGGGCGGTAAAGAGCACGGCGAGATCGCCGTCGGCATTGGTGGAATCTTCGATCACCCAGGCGACTTCGCCGCCCGCTTTCAGTTTGGCGTTAATCTGCGCGGCGGAATCCGCGGCGACCAGCGAATGCGAAACGAGCGAGACGATACCAGCGAACAAAACCGCGCGTAGAACGAGCTGGGATTTCATGCGGGCGAGATTTCGTGGGCGCGGACGACAAGTCAATCGCCAAACGCGGACGTGCTCATTGAGGAGCAAACGCGAGCGGGTCAGTCCTGACTTTTGACCAGCCATAGAAATTGACCGGGCAAAGCTGAAACGCTGAAAATCTGAAACGCTGAAATGCCAACCGTCGGGTCTTAGACAAACGGTGCTTCTCGTCGCAGTGTCCGACGAATGGAAATCCATCAACTCAGGTACTTCGTCGCTGTGGCCGAGGAGAGCAGCTTTTCGCAGGCGGCGCAGCGGGAGCATGTGTCGCAGCCGTCGCTCAGCCAGCAGATCCATAAGCTGGAAGAGGAGTTGAATCAGCAGTTGTTCGATCGGCTGCCGCGCTCGGTGGTCCTGACTGCGGCCGGCCGATGTTTGTTGCCGTACGCGAGATCCATTTTGACGGCGATCGCTGACGCGGGACGCGCGGTGACGGCGCTCGAAGCCGAGGTCGCGGGCCGGCTGGCGGTCGGCGCCATTCCTTCGATCGCGCTCTATATTCTGCCGCGATTGATTGGAAGATTTCAGCATGCGTATCCGAAGGTGACCTTTGAGCTATTCGAGGACACGACGGGCAAGCTGGCTCAGCGCCTCGAGGATGGGACGCTCGACCTGGTGATCGCATCGGGCACGGACGAGAGCCCGAACCTGGCGCGCCATTCGCTCGGCCGGGAAGCGCTCCTGTTGCTGGTCCCGGAGAAGCATCCGTTCGCGCGACGGAAGAGCGTCCGATGGAGCGATCTTGCGGACGAGAAGTTTCTTCTTCTGCATGATGAGCATTCGCTCTCGATCCATGTGCGTCAGCTCCTGACCGCGAATCATCTCAACCCGGAGCTGGTCCTGCGGGGCGCTCAGCTGGTGACGATCGCAAGAATGGTCGCAGCCGGGCTGGGCGTGACGGTGATCCCGGAGATGATGGCCGGGACCGAGTTCGTGAAAGACTGTGTGGCGGTGCCTTTCGCGAAGCCGGTGCCAACGCGTGAGCTGACCTTGTTGCGCAACCCGCTGCGGGCTGAAAGCAATGCGGCCGCGGCGTTCCGTGAGGAAGCCGCGGCCGTGTTTCTTCGACAACCTTCGCCGCTCCGTAAGGCCAGCGAAGGCTGATTTACCGGTTTACAGGTTCACCCTCATGGCGTGGGCCAGGGAGAGGATGGACCAGGTGGAGGTCAGAACGATCACTGCGAAAAGAACGAACTCGGCGGCGACACTCGGCCGCTCGCGTTGCGCGAAGCGCTCGCCCACAAAGCGAAAGGCGCGCAGGCGCACGGAGGTCTTCGAATAAGGCAGCTCACCGTTTCGACCGTTGCTGCTTGTTAGTAATGTTTGCATGCCTAACTAAAAAGCAGGCTGCGCGCTCCTATTAATACTTAATGCCACTGGCTGTGATAGGCGGCGCCTATGGGGCAGCGGGGTTCGGGATGATCAATCGAAGATGGCTCGCGCTGGGATTCTCACGCATCGAGAATGTACTTTGAAAATTGCTGGCTCCGCAAAGAGACTGTTGCGACATAGCGCAGCCCGGTTTTTTCCAGCACCCGCACGGAGGCGATGTTCTCGGACATCACCAGGCCGATGATGCGTTTGAGGCCAAGATCGGCGAACCCGTAACGGACCGAGGCAAGCGCGGTTTCAGTGGCCAGTCCCTGACCCCAGTAAGCCGGCAGCAGACGGTAGGCGACGTCGACCTCGCCCAGTTCTTCCAAGTATTTCAAACCCGCAAAGCCAATCTGTTCGCCCGTCGCTTTGAGAATGGAGGCGCCACGGCCAAAGCCGTGTTTCCGGTAATCGGCGATCGGATGATCGATCAAGAGCTGCCGGGCCTGGTCGACATTGAGCAGCGCCTTATCGGGCACGAACCGTAAGACTTCCGGATCGGTATTCAGCGTGAAGAACGCCTCCGCATCCTCCTCCACATACTCTCGCACCAGGAGTCGATCAGTCTCGAGGATTACTTTCATGCTAGGCCGTGACCCGCCTTCGCGAGGCTTTGGCGTGGCAGGCGAGTGACATGTGACTGCGCTGCCGCTCTTTGCTGAACTGAATGCTACCCTGCTTCGATCGAGACGGCGAAACTCTTTACCACGGCTGGCCTGTGGTTCGAGGTGATGGGCTGGTGAAAGTCGAAAGTAGGAAGTAGGAGATCAGAACGGGGAGCGGACGACGCCGCCATCGACACGCAGGGCGGCGCCGTTCGTGGCGGAGCTGAGCGGACTGCAGATGAACACGACCATGGCCGCGACTTCGTCGGGCGTGGCGAAGCGTTTCAAGAGCGAACTCGGCCGCGCTTTCTCGAAGAATTCCTTCTCGACCTGGTCCCGCGTCTGGCCGGCTTGTTGCGCCAGCGAACCGACGAATTCGTTCACGCCTTCGGACGCGGTGGGGCCGGGCAGAACTGCGTTGCAGGTGACGCCGGTGCCGGCGCAGGTTTCGGCGATCCCGCGCGCGACCGCGATCTGCGCGGTCTTGGTCACCCCGTAGTGGATCATCTCGGCTGGGATCTGGAGGCCCGATTCGCTCGAGATGAAAACGATCCGGCCCCAGTTGCGCTCTTTCATCCGCGGCAGGTAAGCGCGGCTCAAGCGCACGCCGCTCATGACGTTGACTTCGAAAAAGCGGAGCCAGTCGGCGTCGGGGATTTCTTCGAACGGTTTCGGCTCGAAAATTCCGAGGTTGTTGACGAGGACACCGACCTCAGGAAAACGACGGAGCGCTTCCTCGGCGCCGGCCGCGCCACCGAGATCTGCCGCGAACGGCTCGAGCTGTGCGCTTTGGTTGTCCTTGCGGATACGTCCCATCGCGCTCTTCACCCGCTCGTCGCTGCGACCGTTCACGATGACGCGCGCGCCTTCCCGCGCAAGCGCGTTCGCGATGGCGAAGCCAATGCCGGCAGTCGATCCGGAGACGAGCGCGAGTTTGCCGTCGAGCTGAAGATCCATGGTTAATTATGATATTGGGGAAAGTGACGGGTGACGAGTGACATGTGACGAGTTGGCGAAAGGGGAGCGGGCTGCGAGGATGGAGGATCGATGATCGCGGATTGCGAAAGGTTGGCGCGACTTAGTCGGCATCCCGTGACCACCGTTCCGCGGAGAGGCTGGACAGGTATCAAAAACGGCATCTCCTTTACATTGGCGGTCGGCTGCAACTGCTATACATGAATCACGTATAGCATCTGGACCGCGTCATACCATATGAAGGCGATCACCGTTCGCCCAAATTTGTGAGAAACCGTTGCACGTTTTGCTGTTCGTCAAGATCCCTCACTGTTTCCCGCTATACGTGATTCACGTATAGCACTGGGAACCTCCTCTCAGGGATAAGACGCCGCGAGTTCGTCTCCAAAATCCCCAACCCGTGTCTCCCTGCAGCTATACGTGATTCACGTATAGCATCCAGGATCGGCCCGACGGTCGCGTGCTCTACTTCCACATGATGGGGACCCATGCTCAGGATGCGACAATTTTTGAAGTCCGTCCCCTGACGTCCGACCTCTGACTTCTGCGATCAGCGCATAGCGCCGGCCATGACGTC
>JBEEHU010000058.1:0-6607 GCA_041167565.1 Verrucomicrobiota bacterium
ACGGCAAGAACGTTCGCGTCGATTCGGTTTCGCCCAACGCCACGTTGCTGGAATGGCTGCGCTCGACTGGCCTGACGGGATCGAAGGAAGGATGCGCCGAGGGTGATTGCGGAGCGTGCTCGGTCGCAATCGTCGATCGCGATGCGCGCGGCAAACGTTGCTACCGCGCCATCAACAGCTGTCTCGTCCCCCTGCCGCTCATGGCCGGGCGCGACATCATTTCGGTCGAAGGCGTCGCGTGCCCCAAAATGCATCCGGTGCAGAAGGCGATGGTGGAAAATTTCGGATCGCAATGCGGCTATTGCACGCCCGGCTTCATCATGTCGCTTTTCGAAGGCTACTACCGCAAGGATCTCAAAACCGCCGCGCAGCTCGACGAACAACTTTGCGGGAACTTGTGCCGCTGCACCGGTTACCGGCCGATCCGCGATGCGGCCGCGGACGCGCTCGCGCAACGCGACGGGCCGGATGCGTTTGATGCGCAGTTGAAGAGCGCCAGGGCGAAACTCAAAGCAGCGAAGTACAATTTCGCTGGCGAACTTTTCCTGCGCCCGACGTCGCTCGAAAAATTGTTCCGCGCGATGGCTGAGTATCCGGAAGCGCGCCTGATCGCCGGCGCAACGGACCTCGGCCTGGAAATCACGAAGCGATTTCAAAAATTCCCAACGCTCATTTCCATCGAAGCGGTGGCCGAACTGAATGAGATCAGTTCCACCGAAACCGAGTGGCGCATCGGTGCGGCCACGACTCTGACCAAACTCGACGACCTGCTCGGCCCCGAGTTTCCGGTAATCCGCGAAATGCTTTCCGTGTTCGGGTCGCGCCAGATCCGCAATCGCGCCACCCTCGGCGGAAATCTGGTGACCGCTTCGCCGATCGGCGATTCCCCGCCGGTGCTCCTCGCGCTCGAAGCGAAAGTGGTGCTCGCCTCAGCGGCTGGAGAACGCGTTCTGCCGCTCGATGAATTCTTTGTCGCCTACCGGAAAACCGCGTTGCAATCCGGAGAGATTCTGAAGTCGATCATCATTCCGCGCCCTAAGGCCGGAGTCCGAACGCCCCGCAAGTTCTACAAAGTTTCAAAGCGTCGCGAGATGGACATCAGCACGGTCGCGGCCTGTTTCGCGGTCGCGGTGGACGACACCGGAACGATCACGAAAGCCCGTCTGGCTTACGGCGGCGTCGCCGCCCTGCCGGTGCGCGCACGAGCAACGGAAACTGCGCTCGTTGGGAAACTCTGGGGCGATTCGACGTGTGAAGAAGTGCTGCCTGCTCTCGAAAACGAGTTCACTCCGATTTCCGATGTTCGTGGCAGCGCGAACTATCGGCGTCAGATGATCGCGAGCCTGCTTCGCAAATTCTTCGCGGACGAATCATCCGCGGTCGTGGACAAAAAGGTCACGCGCTATTTGTCGCCGCGTCCCGATGCTCAGCTCCCTCACGAAAGTGCGCACAAGCACGTCACCGGCGAGGCGGTTTACGTGGACGACGATGCCCAGCAACAAAGCATGCTCGAAGTCTGGCCCGTCTGTTCGCCTCACGCGCATGCGAAGATTCTGCGGCGCGATGCGACCGACGCGCGACTCATGCCTGGCATCAGCGCTGTTTTACTCGCCGAAGACGTTCCCGGCCTGAACGACGTCGGCGCCGTTCGGCACGATGAAATCTTGCTCGCGGACAAGGAGGTCCTTTATCACGGGCACATCGTCGCGCTCGTCGTGGGCGCGACGCCGGAACTTTGTCGCGCGGCCGCGACGAAGGTGATGGTCGAATACGAACCGCTCCCTCCGATCTTCACAATCGAGGAAGCGATTGCCGCGAAAAGTTTCCACAGCGATCCGCATCACATCCGGCGTGGCGATGTTTCCGCTGCGCTCGCCGCCGCGCCAATGAGTTTCGAAGGCGAATTCTCTTTCGGCGGCCAGGACCATTTCTATCTCGAGACGAACGCGGCCTGGGCCGAGACCGGCGAAGACGGCACCGTTTTCATCAGTTCTTCGACGCAGCATCCATCGGAGGTGCAGCACATCGTCGCGCACCTGCTCGATCTGCCGATGCACAGTGTGGTCGTCGAATGTCCGCGGATGGGCGGCGGTTTTGGCGGAAAGGAAACGCAGGCTGCGATGCTTGCCGCACTTGCGGCACTCGCCGCGACAAAGACTGGACGCAAAGTACGCGTCCGTTTCAACCGCGACCAGGACATGATGATCACCGGCAAACGCCATCCGTTTCTCGGGAAATTCCGGATCGGTTTTGACGAGAGAGGACTGTTGCTCGCGGCGAAGATCGATCTGTTCTCGAACGGCGGCTGGTCGCTCGATCTGTCGCGCGCCATCACGGACCGGGCGTTGTTCCACCTCGATAACGCTTACTACATCCCGAACGTCGAGTTCAGCGGCCGGGTGGTGAAAACCAACCTCGCCTCCAACACCGCCTTCCGGGGGTTTGGCGGGCCCCAGGGCATGTTGGTCATCGAAGAAATCCTGGACCGGATCGCTCGCGCGACCGATCTCGCGCCGGAGGTGGTGCGCAAACGGAATCTCTATCGCGGAACCGGCGAGACGAACACCACGCATTACGGCCAGGAGATCGAAGACAACCGCATCCAGCGCATCTGGCAGGAGCTGACCGAGTCGAGTGAGTTTGTTTCGCGCCGCGAACAGTTACGGCAGTGGAACGGCGAACATCCGCAACGCAAACGTGGACTCGCCACCACGCCGGTGAAGTTCGGAATTTCGTTTACCACCACGCACCTGAATCAGGCGGGCGCGCTCGTGCTGCTTTATCAGGACGGCACCATCCAGGTAAATCACGGCGGGACCGAAATGGGCCAGGGCGTTTACACCAACATCGCGCAGATCGCCGCCCGCGAGCTTGGCCTAACGACCGATCGCATTCGCGTCATGGCGACCCGCACCGACAAAGTCCCGAACACATCTGCTACGGCCGCATCGTGCGGGACGGACCTGAACGGCGCCGCGGTTCGGAACGCGTGCGAGACCTTGCGCGCCCGGCTCCTCCCTTTCGCCATCGAGATGCTTTCGGAAAAAAACAGCAGCGCCGTTTCGCCGGAGCGGATCGTTTTCAACGACAACCTCGTCCTCGATTCCGAAAATCCGAAGACGAGCGTCTCATTCGCCGAGCTGCTCCAACGCGCTTACTTCGCGCGCACCAGTCTGAGCGCGACCGGCTTCTACCGAACTCCCGATATCAATTACGATCGCGATGCGGGCCGCGGAAAACCGTTCCATTACTACGCGGTCGGCGCGGCCGTAAGCGAAGTGGAAGTGGATGGATTCACCGGCATGACCCGCATCCGCCGGGTCGATATTCTGCACGACGTCGGCGACGCGATTAACCACGGCATTACCCTCGGCCAGGTCGAAGGCGGTTTCGTCCAGGGCGCCGGCTGGCTAACGAACGAAGAGCTCGTCTGGGATTCCGAGGGCCGATTGCTCACTCATTCGCCGGACACTTACAAAATCCCCGCCGTCGGCGACACGCCGGAGATTTTCAACGTCGCGTTTCTGAAGAACGCGACCCAGCCCAATGTCGTGCACGGAAGCAAAGCCGTCGGTGAACCGCCGCTGATGCTGGCAATCTCGGTGCGAGAAGCGATCCGCGATGCCGTCGCCGCGTTCGGCAATCCGGGCGGACAGGTGCCGCTCGCCTCACCCGCCACGTGCGAAGCGATCTTCAATGCGATTCATGGCCGCACTTCATCCGGACCAGCCGACGAAACGCCCGAGCACGCCATGGCCAACCAGGTTTTGTCGTGAATTACTCCGCCTGTGATCCTGAGCATCGCGCCTGTTATCCTGAGCGTAGCGCCTTTCATGTTGAGCGTAGCGCCTGTCATCCTTCGCTAGGCTCAGGATGACAATTCTACAGGGGATGAGCGCGCCGCGATAACCAGATGCGCGAGATCCAACATAAACTCAGCGTCGCCCGCGGCGAGACGCCCGCGGAGTTGCTTTTCAAAAACGCACAACTCGTCAACGTCTTCAGCGGCGAGATTCACGACGCCAACGTGGCGGTCGATGAGGGCCGCGTTATCGGCTTTGGCGATTACGACGCGAAAGAAATCATCGACCTCGGTGGCGCGTATCTCGCCCCCAGTCTGATCGACGGACATTTCCATGTCGAAAGCACGATGGTAACGATCCCCGAGTTCGCTCGCGGGGTCGTGCCGCATGGCACAGGCGCGATGGTCATCGATCCGCATGAGTACGCCAACGTTCTGGGCATGGACGGGATCCGTTACGTGCTGGAGTCGAGCAAGAATTTGCCGATCGATTTCTTCATCATGCTTCCCTCCTGCGTTCCGGCGACGCATCTGGAAACGGCCGGCGCGCGCTTCACCGCGGACGATTTGCGTCTAATGATCGCGGACGACCGGATCGCCGGCATCGCCGAACTGATGAATTATCCCGGCGTTTTTCTTGGAATGGAAAGCGAGCTGGCGAAGATCGAAGCGGGCCGCGGCAAAGTAATCGACGGCCATGCTCCCGGCCTGCGCGGAAAAAACCTGAACGCGTATGCGCTCGCCGGCGTGCGTTCCGATCACGAGAGCACGGAGCTGGAAGAAGCGCAGGAAAAGTTGCGGCTCGGAATGCATCTACTCGTTCGCGAAGGCAGCACCGAACGCAACCTCGAACACATCATCGCGCTGGTAACTCCGGAGAACTCGGCCAACTGTTCGTTCGCTACCGACGACAAGTTGCCGGGCGATTTGGTCGGCGAAGGACACATCGATCATTCGATCCGGAAAGCGATCGCGCTCGGCGTGGCGCCCATCACGGCGATTCAAATGGGGACGATCAACACGGCGCGCTATTACCGCCTGAGAAACCATGGCGCGATCGCGCCGCGTTACTGGGCGGACTTCATCGTCTTCGACGATCTCGCGAAGTTTCAAATCAAACGCGTTTACAAGAAAGGCGCGCTGGTGGCCGAGAACGGGAAATATCTTCGAGAGAAGACTCCGAGCACGGAACAGCCGCGCAGCACGATGAACCTGAGTTATCGCGCGCCCGCGGATTTCGAAGTCCCCGTCCCGCCGGACGCGAGCTCGAAGAAGATCCGAGTGATCGAAATCGTCCCGCACCAGATCGTCACGAAAGAAATTCTCGAGTCGCCACGAACGCTCGACGGCCAGATCGTTTCCGACATCGAACGCGACATTCTGAAACTCGTGGTGGTGGAGCGGCATCGGGCGACGGGCAATGTCGGCGTTGGATTCGTTCGCGGCTTCGGATTGAAGCGCGGCGCGCTCGGTTCCACGGTCGCGCATGACGCGCACAATGTTGTCGTCGTGGGCGTGACCGATTCCGACATCGTCGCCGCAATTCAAGCGCTCGAAACCATGCGCGGTGGCCAGGTCGCCGTCGCCGATGGAAAAATCGAGGCGGCGTTGCCGTTACCGATCGCGGGCCTGGTCTCCGATCAGCCGCTCGAATCCGTCATGGAGAAGATCGTGGAATTGAAAGCCGCCGCGATGCGCCTCGGCTGCGGGCTCGATGCGCCCTTCATGTCGCTTTCTTTCCTGAGTCTCTCGCCGATTCCGGCGTTGAAGTTAACCGATCAGGGACTCGTCGATGCGGTGAATCTCAAACTCACCACCCTGATTGCAGACTAAGAGAGAATCCCATGGCCGATCACCTCGACGAAACCGCGCTGCATGCGCGCTGGATGGATGAAGCGATCACGCTCGCCCGCGCTGGAATGCGCATCCACGGCGGCGGTCCATTCGGTGCGGTGATCGTTGCTGACGGCAAATTGATCGGCCGCGGCTGCAATCAGGTGACGACGCTTCTCGATCCCACCGCCCACGCCGAGGTCACCGCCATTCGCGACGCCTGCCGCGCGCTCCAACGTTTCGATCTGCGCGGCTGCGTTCTCTACAGCAGTTGCGAGCCCTGTCCGATGTGTCTCGCCGCGATCTATTGGGCGCGGCTCGATCGCGTCTATTATGCCTCGACCCGGAGCGACGCCGCCGGAATCGGATTCGACGACGATTTCATTTACCAACAAATCCCGCTCGAGCTGGCCGCGCGCTCGCTGCCGATGGTGCGGCTCCCCACTCCGGCCGCCGCGGATTTGTTCGGCGAATGGACCGCCAAAGCGGACAAGATTCCGTACTAAGATCCGTGAGCCGAATGGCGCGGTAACCCGCGGCGCTCAGTCGACGCCTCTCACTTTGTAGCCCCGGCGCTGCGTCGCCGTGCCGTCGCTGAAGAACAAGACGCGGCGACACAGCACCGCGGCTACAGCGTCATCGTCATTCTTTCGTCATTAGTCATTCTGCAGTCGTCATTCGCCGCTGGCATGCCGCGATAGTTTCGTTAAGGTAATTCTCCCGTGAACGACACGACCACCACACCCGAAACCGACGCTCCGAACAGCAAGGAAGATCCCACCGCGCCTCGCGGATCGACCGCCGCTGCGTCGACAGCGCCGGCGTCAGAGCGCGCTGATCTCCGCCCGGAAAATATCAACGACGCCGTCATCCGCCTCGCGGGAAATTCCCAGGACGGTATCCAGAGCGCCGGCGCTTTCCTCGCCCGCCTCGCGGGTCGCAGCGCGCAGGACGTCATGACTTACATGACGA
>JBEEHU010000059.1:0-7247 GCA_041167565.1 Verrucomicrobiota bacterium
GGCTCTGGGACTCGAGCGCTGCCGGTCACGTCGAGGCGGGCGAAGAATACGATACGGCGGCGAACCGGGAGCTTCAGGAAGAACTCGGCATCAGCGCAGATTTGCGCCGGGTTGCCAAGCTCAGCGCGACGGAGCAGACGGGCCAGGAATTCATCTGGCTTTACCAAGGCCGGCACGAAGGTCCGTTCCTGCTGCCTGCCGCTGAGATCGAACACGGAGAATTTTTCCCGATCGAGGTCGTTTCCGATTGGGTAAAAGCGCGGCCGGATGATTTCGCTCCGGGCTTCCTTGAGTGCTTGAAAGCCTTTAAACTCTGAAATCGGCGTCTTATCGACGCCGCGCTTTCTTTCCCTTCGCCTGCTTATTGCCGCGCGCAATCTTGGCGCGAGCCTTCTTTGCACTAATCGGTCCGCGAAAAACCCGGGCCGGCAAATTTCCCATGGCCGACTTCTTGAACTTCCGCGCCGCCCGCCGCGCGCCTTCCTTTCCGCCGTACCCATTGTCGCTGAACAATCGAGTAATGGTGTCGCCTCCGCGGAGGAAATGCACCTGGAAGCCATGCGTCTGTTTCTTGGCGCGAGCTTTCGTATCGATGCGGCGGATGTTTTCTTCCGAGTCAGGGTTTGCTCTTTTCTTCATGGGTCCTATGCCTAAGGCATCACTCTAGATTGACCGCGCGCAACTGCAAACGCCCGATGCGTTTTCAATGCTCGACCTTCCACGATGCCGGTTCCGGCAAATGCCACGATTGCCATCTCTTGTCGTATTCCGCCACGGGCAAAAGGACATAGCACGGATGCCGGCCCGCTCGCATCCAGGTAATGAGTTTCACCAAATCCGCTTCCGCCATCGTCGTGCAACCGGCGCTGGGCCGATCGACTCCGCGCCGAATATGAAAAAAAATCGCGCTGCCCGCGCCGGGCATTGGCGGATCGGAATTGTGCCTAACCTCAACCAGCCAGCGATAAGCGAAATCGTTATGCCGCATCTTTTGCTTCGCGAACCACGCGGGAGGCTTCGCCGGATCCGGGATCGTGACGAAGCGATTGTAGTCCGGGCTTTTCACGTCATCGACCCAGGCGTCGGCGGTTGTGACCTGGTGAAAAGGGAAATCGGCGCCCGCCGGCAGTTGCGCGTCGTAGGTGTAGATCTTGCCGATCCGAAAAACGCCGGCGGGCGCGCGCCCGTCGCGCTCGGCCTTGCGCAAACCGTTTTCGCTTTGTCCTTCCAGACCGCTGCCCCACGCCAACCCGTGCTTTCCGAAGAGTACCGGGTAAGCTGGCGCGACTGGTTGCCATTTGGCGCCCGGCGCGCTCTCGAACAATTGCATTTGCCCGCGCATCGAATTCCAGTTCGGCGCTGTGCCGACGATCAACTGCGTGCAATCGTCGGGCACACCGGCGCCCAATGCGCTTGAGGCGAGCAGGAGAAGCGCGCCAAATTTCAGGCCGTGTAAATTTATAAACATTTCCCAAACCTAAACGCGCATCTTATTGCTTCTGTCCAACCGAATTGTGTTCGTGAAAAAAATCCTTCCCGCTCTCCTTCTCGCCGTCCTGATCTTCGGTCTCTACGCGCCGTCGCTTCGGAACGATTTTGTCTGGGACGATACCGCCTTGATTCTGCGCGACCCGCTCATCCGAAGCTGGCAGCTTGTTCCGGAAGCGTTTCAACATTTCCTTTTTACCGACGCGACGCCTTCCGATTTCTACCGCCCGGTGCAACGGCTGACGTATCTGGTGGATTATGCCGCCTACATTTTCCAGCCGACGGGGTATCACGTCAGCAGCATTCTCTGGCATATCGGCGCGACGCTCGCCTTGCTCTTGTTAGGCGGGGAACTGCTGGACTTATTCGGGGTGGAGGAACGGAAACGGCGGCGCATCGCGTTCCTTGCGGCCCTTGCCTGGGCGATTCATCCGATGCAGACGGCGGCCGTCGCCTACATTTCCGGCCGGGCCGATCCCCTCGCCGCGGCGTTCGGCTTCCTTGGATTGTATTGCGCGATTCGGGCGTGGCGCGCCGAGGCCTTGGGGCGCTACCTCCTCCTGTTCGCAGCCGGCACGCTCTTCCTTTTGAGCGCGTTGAGCAAGGAAACTGGCCTGATTTTCCTCCTCCTTTGGTGCGCGACGCTTGTCCTGAAAAAGAACTGGAAGGAATTCCGGCCGGCGACCGCGGTCATCGTGTTTGTCGCGGTAATCTATTTGAGTCTCCGCCTTCCGGCTGAACATGTCCCGGTACCGACGTTCCGCGAGCCCGCGCCACTGATCGTTAGGCCGATCGTCGTCGCCCGCGCCTTCGCGGAATATACCGGACTGATCCTTTTCCCTCTCAACCTCCATATGGACCGCGACGTGGAATCGCACCCCGAGGGAATGACCGAGCCGAGCATTCGCCAAACATCGTCGCGCGAGCTGCAAACGATCCTCGGAATATTATTGATCGCCGCCGCGGTTTATTGGATCTGGCGAAGCCGAAAACAGGATCCGGCGATCTTTGCCTGTCTCGTCTTCGCCGTGATCACCTATTTGCCCGTCAGTGGCGCTGTCCCCCTCAACGCCACCATCGCCGAGCATTGGCTTTATTTGCCGAGCGCATTTCTTTTTCTCGCGGCCGGGCTCGCCCTATCGCGATTGCGCATTCCGACGATCGCTCTCGCGGCCGTCGTCTCCGCCTGGTTGATATTTCTCGGCGCGCGCACCTGCGTTCGAACCTTCGATTGGAAAGATCAGCGCACCTTCCTCGCCCGGACCATCGCGGCCGGCGGCGATTCGTCGCGGATGCTGATCAATCTCGCCAGCCAGGAATTGCACGACGCCCAGTTGAATGCCGCAAAAAAGCATCTCGAATTGGCGTTGCTCAAGGAACCAAACCAGCCGCTCGCGATCATCGATCTCGCGGTCGTCGCGATTCGGCAGGACTCGTTTGTGATCGCGCATAAGCTCCTCGACCGCGCAAAAGAACTGCCGTTGGTGGACGCGCAGGCCCACGAACTATTGGCGCTCCTGGAGTTCAAGGAACACGACCGCGTGGACTTGATGCGGTTTCGGATTGCCTCGCGGACC
The DNA here is from genome assembly GCA_041167565.1 of Verrucomicrobiota bacterium. Classification (GTDB taxonomy): domain Bacteria; phylum Verrucomicrobiota; class Verrucomicrobiia; order Chthoniobacterales; family UBA10450; genus AV80. The sequence continues at coordinate 3,066 of JBEEHU010000059.1, forward strand.
GGCCCTGCGAATTGGCGAATCGAGCGACGCTACATCGAAGTCCTCGACCAGAGCGGCGCGACGCCGAATGCGATCAATGAATTGCGCTCCGTTCTGAGAACCCAATGGTATCGGGCCGAATCGTGGCAATTGCTCAGCGAACTGCTCGCGAAGATCGGCCGTACTCAGGAGGCAGCCATAGCGAGAGAACAAGCGTGGAACTACGACGTACATCTCGACGCTCATCCACCCACGCCGCAGCGGTGATCGTTTATTCCTTTGCCGCCGCGATCGCTTCGATAAACGCGGGTAAATAACGCTGCGCCTTTATTTCGCCCACCCCGCGAATCTTTCGGCCCGCTTCCACGGACGTCGGTTTTAACCGCGCAAAGGCGCGCAGGGTCTCGTCGGGAAAAATGACGTAGGCCGGGACGTTTCCGTGTTCGCGCGCGAGATCGAGCCGGACTTTTTTCAGGCGCTCGAAGACATTCGCATCGATCGGGATCAACTCTTCGAACACGCCGGCTCGCGTTTTCGATTTGCGTGACGAAACAGCGGAAGTCGTCATGCGCTGCGGCCAATGCAGCTCGTAATCGGTGCGGCCTTTCATCACTTCGTCGCCCAGACCTGTCAGCGTCACCATCGGGTATTGCCCACCGCTCGAGACGAGCATCCCCGCGTCCTGCAATTCGCGCATGAGCTGGTTCAGATAGGCGACGCCTTCGCTTTTTAACAACCCATAAGTCGAAAGCTGGTCGAGCTGCGCCTGGATGATTTCGCGCGACCGGCTGCCAACCAGCGTTTGGACGATTCGTCCCCGGCCGAAGCGCGGTTCCCATTCTCCATTCACGCGCATCGACATTCGCGCGACGCCGCTCAACGCTTTGCGCACGATCAACGTTTCGTCGGCCGTCGGCGCGCGACACGGGCCCGCCGTCTCCAGGCAGACATCGCAATTGCCGCACGGCGCCGGATCGCTCTCTCCGAAATAGCGGAGGATCGCCTGCTGCCGGCATTTTCTGGCGTAGGCGAAATCGACCATCAGCTTCAATTTCGCGCGATCGCGCCGTTCCTTTTCGCGGAGCTTCGCGGCGTCGAGCTTCAGTTGATGACCGCGCACCTCCGGCTTGAGCAGCCGCGTTCCGCGGACGCGTTTCCCCGGAATATCGAAGCGATCGATGTAGCCCTCGCGGTCGAGCACATGCAGCGACGAGCTGAGCATCATGTCGTTTCCTTCGAAGTTGAGCCGCGTCGCCATCTCCTTGATCGAGATTTGCAGCTCGTGCTTCGCGTCCATTTCGCGCCGCAGCATTTCGTAAGTCTGCACGATCACTTCGAGCGGCGGATTGCTCCCTTCGATAAAAAATTCCTGCACGCGCGTGTCGGCGTGATTGAAAAATAGATCGCAGGTCGCGGCTTCGCCATCGCGCCCGGCCCGGCCTGCCTCCTGGTAATACGCCTCGACGCTGCCCGGCACGTCGAAGTGCGCGACAAAACGAATGTCCGCGCGATCGATCCCCATCCCGAAGGCGTTCGTCGCCACGACGATGTCGCGTCGGCCCTCCATGAACTCGTTCTGCGCCTTCTCGCGCTCGTCGTCGCTCATTCCCCCGTGGTAAAGAATGCTCGAGATCTTCGCCAGCTTCAGCGTTTCGGCGACCGCTTCGACTCGCTTCCGCGTCGAGCAATAGACGATGCCGGTCTTGTGCTCGCGGATCAACGCGTGGAGGCGTTCGTATTTCTGCGGCTCGTTCGCGACCGGCGAGATGAGCAATTTCAAATTGGGCCGAGCGAATCCGGCGACGAATTCGCGCGGTTCGCGCAAACCAAGATGCGTAAGGATATCACGGCGCACTTCCGGGGTGGCGGTTGCGGTGAACGCCGCTACTTGCGGGCGGCCGAGCGTTTCCAGGACTTGATCGAGCCGGAAATAATCGGGGCGAAAATCATGGCCCCACATTGAAAGGCAGTGCGCTTCATCCACCGCGAAAAGCGCGATCGTGCTTTGTCCCAATGCTTCGAGAAACGACCGGCTCCGGAAGCGCTCGGGGGCGATGTAAACCAGCTTGAATTCGCCGCGAGCGAGCGCGCGGATGCGTTCCCGCTGCTCTTCCGGACCGAGGGAGCTGTTGATCAGAGTCGCGGAAATGCCGCGGCGCTGGAGCGCATCGACCTGATCTTTCATCAGCGCGATGAGCGGCGATACCACGACCGTCGTTCCCTCCATGAGCAGTGCCGGCAGTTGATAACAGAGCGACTTTCCGCCGCCCGTCGGCATCACCACGAGCGCATCGGCGCCGCCGGTGATCGCGGTGATCACCTCTTCCTGCGCGTCCAGAAATTCCCGGAAGCCGAAATATTTTTCGAGGACGTCGTGGGGGGTCATGCGTTGGAGACTTTGCCGAATTCGAACCGCGCGCACAAGTGCGGGAACGTTCCTCTCTTGTTCCCGCGCCGCGGCCTCGCTAGCTTCCTCACCCTTAACCATGAAGCGAAAAGTTCAGCTGATCGTTGTCCCGCTCCTCTTCCTCCTGGCACTGCCCACATCGCAGTACGCCCAAATCGGAATCGATCCCGAACTCGCCGCCGAAATCGGGAAGATCAAAGCGATCGATCATCACGCCCACCCGTTGCGTTTCACGGACGCCGGCGAGCCGGAGGACAGCGAGTACGACGCGCTCACGTTCGAGGAGATGGAACCATCTCCGTTGCCAGCCCGTTTTCGTCCCGACAATCCGGAACACATCGCTGCCTGGCGCGCGCTTTTTGGCTACGCCCACAACGATGCCACGGAAGAGCATTTACGCGATCTCGTCACGGCGAAGAACAAAGTGATGCATGAACGCGGCGAGAGTTATCCCGCGTGGATTCTGGACCAGCTCGGCATCGATACGATGTTCGCCAATCGAGTGGCGATGGGCCGCGGCCTGAACCCGCCGCGTTTCCGCTGGGTCGCTTTCGACGATGCGCTCATTTTTCCGCTCAATAACGAGGGCGCGCGCCGGAGCAACCCCGACTATCGCTCTTTCTACCTCGGCGAAACCCGGCTCCTGAATCGTTATCTCGCGGATTCGAAACTGAAGGCGGTCCCAGCAACGTTGAAGGAATACCTGAGCAAGGTCGTTACCCCCACACTCGAACGCCAGAAGTCATCGGGCGCGATCGCAATCAAATTCGAGGCGGCGTATCTCCGTTCGCTCGATTTTGCCGATGCGCCCGAAACCGACGCCACCCGGATCTACGAACGTTACGCCAAAGGAGGCGAACCACCTGCGGACGAATACAAGACGGTGCAGGATTTTCTCTTCCGCTTCATCGCGCGCGAAGCGGGACGCCTCGGGCTGGCCGTTCACATTCACTGCACGGCGGGCGCGGGAAGTTATTACAGTCTGCGGACCGCGAATCCACTTCTGCTCGAGCCGCTCCTTAACGATCCCAGCCTGCGCAAAACCAACTTCGTCCTCATCCACGGCGGCTGGCCATTCATCAAGGAAGCCGCGCATCTCATGGTGAAGCCAAATGTTTACGCGGATTTCTCGGTCCAGAATCTTCTGCTGTATCCGCGTCCTCTGAGCGAGACCTTGCGGAGCTGGTTGGAACTCGTGCCGGAGAAAATCCTGTTCGGAACCGACGCGATGCCTTTGATGCCGGAGGTAAACTGGGAAGAAACGGCATTCCTTGCGACGAACACCAGCCGCCAGGCGCTCGCGCTCGCTCTCTCTGGAATGATGGCTGACGGCGAGATCACCAGAGAACGCGCCAGCGTTTTGGCTCGCATGGTGATGAGAGAGAATGCCATCAAGCTTTATCAGCTGCCTCAGCCGTGAGCGGACCTGGAGTGCTTCTCCAATTCACCAAGCAGATGGACGGCGGTGCTTTGCTGCGTTGTGTGCGCGCCGACGGCTCAAAAACCTGGCAGAAACAGCGGGGCGATCGCGCTGCGTTTTTTCCGCTGCACGATCTGACACATTACGCGGTCGAAACTGAGCTCGGGTTTGTTCTCGGTTTCTACGGTCTTATCGCGGCCGGTTGGGACATCGAGGATACGACTGGGAAAGGCACGCGAGGACCGCTGCCGAACGAAGCGCTCGAGGTGGAATACATGGTTGGCGCGTTAGGCGCCGAACGAGCCGGCGGCGCTATCAGCACGGCCGAAGAGTTCAATCAGCTCGCTGCGACGTTCGCTCACGCGCGAGGAATGCC
>JBEEHU010000060.1:0-6021 GCA_041167565.1 Verrucomicrobiota bacterium
CGCCACCACGTGGCTGTGGCCTAACGAATATGAAATTCAAAGAGCTGGCAGAAATGAGCAGTGAGGAGCTGCAGACGAAGAAGCGCGATATGCGCCAGGAGAGTCTGCACCTGCGGCTGCAACAACAGAGCGGCCAGCTGGAACAGCCGAGCCGGTTGCGGCTGCTGCGCCGCGATGTGGCAAAGGTTGAGACCGTGCTCTCACAGCGGGCTGCGAAGACCGAAGCTGTGAAGGCGGAGAAGAAATAATTTTTATGGCCGAAGAAAATCAGCAGGCGAGCACGGACACGAAGAACGAGACGCGCGGAGCGCGTAAGACCAGAACGGGCGAAGTGATTTCGAGCGGGATGAACAAGACGATCGTGGTGCGGACGGTGACGCGAGTGCCGCACGCGAAGTTTGGCAAAATCGTAAAGCAGATGAGGAAATTTTACGCGCACGATGAGGAGAACAAGGCCAAGGCCGGCGACACAGTGCGGATCATGGAGACGCGACCGCTAAGCAAGCTCAAGCGCTGGCGGCTGGTGGAAGTCGTGCAGAAGTAAGAGGAAGCGAGAGAGAAAGATTTTTATGGTTTACCTACGATCCAGACTCGACGTGGCGGACAACAGCGGCGCGCGCATGGCGACGATGATCGGCGTGATCGGCAAGGGAACCGCGCAATGCGCCGGCATCGGCGATGTGATCGTGGCGAACGTGAAGGAAGCCAGCGCCACCGGCACCGTAAAAAAAGGCGAAGTGATTCGCGCGGTGATCGTGCGGACCCGTCAGCCAATTAAACGCAGCGACGGATCGGTTCTGCGCTTCGACAACAACGCAATCGTCGTGATCGACAAAGATTTGAATCCGCGCGGCACCCGGATATTCGGGCCGGTCGCGCGGGAGCTGCGGGAGCGGAACTTCATGAAGATCGTTTCGCTCGCGCCGGAAGTTTTATGAACCGCATCAAGCTGCACGTTCGAAAAGGCGACAACGTCGAGGTCATCTCGGGGAACTTCAAGGGTTCCTCCGGCAAGGTGCTCGAAGTGATCGCGCGCAAGGAGCGTGTCCTGATCGAGGGCGTGCGGATGATCAAAAAGCACCTGAAGAAGTCGCAGGACAATCCGCAGGGGAAAATCCAGGAGCGGGAAGGCCCGATTCACATCTCGAATGTGAAGGTGCTGGAGCGCGGTGAACGCGCGGCGAAAGGCAAAGGCGGCAAGAAGAAGGTGACGAAAGAAAAGGCGCCGAAAGCCAAGGGTTCGAAAGATAAAGAAGCGAAGGAAGAATAGGCCGTGAAGAACGAATTTTATCAGGATTACAAAGACCGCGTAATGCCGGCGCTGCAAAAGACGCATGGCTACACGAACCCGCATCAGGTCCCGAAAGTGGAGAAGGTCGTGATCAACACTTCGGTCGGCTCGCAGTCGGACGTCAAGCAGGCGCTCGAAGATGCGAAGGCCGAGCTGGCTTTGATTAGCGGCCAGAAACCGTCCGAGACGCGGGCGAAGAAGAGCATTGCGAATTTCAAGCTGCGCCAGGACCAGGCGATCGGCGCCAAGGTGACGCTGCGCGGCGAGCACATGTATGAATTCCTCGAGCGCCTGATCAAGGCGTCGCTGCCGCGCATCCGCGATTTTCGCGGGGTCTCGCCGAAAGGTTTTGACGGCCACGGCAACTACACGCTCGGCGTTTCCGACCAGGCGATCTTCCCCGAGGTCGAGCTGGATAAAATCAAGCGCAACATCGGATTTGATGTTACCATCGTCACCACCGCGCGGACGAACGAAGAGGCCAAATCGCTCTTGAGCGAGATGGGAATGCCCTTCAGCGACCGGGCTAAGAAGCCTGTCGCAGCCGCCCCCGCTGCCGCAGCCGAAGCCACCGAATCGAAATGAGCACAGTTACCGATCCTATTGCCGACCTTCTCGCCCGCGTACGCAATGCCGCGAACGCGCAGAAGACTGAGATGTTTGTGCCGTACTCGAAGATCAAGGCGGAGATCGTCCGCATTTTGAAGGACGAAGGCTACATCACGGATTACTCCGTCGATACGGAGGGCGCGCATCCGCGGATCAAGATCACGAATAAGATCGCGAACCGCACCAGTGCCATCACCGGGTTGAAGCGCGTGAGCCGTCCGGGCTTGCGGCGTTACGTCGGCGCGCAGGAAATTCCGCGCGTCCTCGGCGGAATGGGCGTCTCGATTCTTTCCACACCGCGCGGAATTCTCTCGGGACGCGAAGCGAAAAAACAAAACGTCGGAGGCGAGCTGCTGGCCTACGTTTGGTAGCCGATTTTTTATGTCACGGATTGGAAACAAAGCGGTCGAGATTCCCGATAAGGTGAAGGTGAACATCGGAGACGATGGCGCGGTGGCTGTGGAAGGCCCGAAAGGAAAGCTGAGCTGGACGTTGCCGCGCGAAATCAAAGCGACGGTGCAGGACAACAAGGTCTCGCTCGTGCGCGATGCGGAGACATGGAGCGTGAAAGCGCTGCACGGTCTTTCGCGCAGTCTGGTTCACAATATGGTTCAAGGAGTGAGCGAAGGCTTTTCGAAGAGCCTCGAAATCGAAGGCGTCGGTTTCAAAGCGGCGGTCCAAGGATCAAACCTGAATCTCGCGCTCGGAAAATCTCATCCGATCCTGTTTCCCATTCCCAAGGAAATCAAAATCATTGTGACCGATAATACCAAGATCGCGATCGCGGGCATCGACAAGAAATTGGTCGGCCAAGTCGCGGCAGATATTCGCAGGTATTACCCGCCCGAGCCTTACAAGGGCAAGGGTGTGCGTTACGCCGGCGAAATCGTGCGGCGCAAGGAAGGCAAGACGGTTCAATAGCCATGGCACTTCGCGATCGTAAAGAAATCCGGCACCGCATTCACACGCGGATCAGGAAACGCGTCAGCGGCACGGCCGAGCGGCCTCGTCTGGCGGTCCATTTTTCGGGCAAGCACGTTTACGCGCAGGTTATCGACGACGATGCCGGCAGGACATTAGTCTCCGCGGCGACGACAGAGGAGAAAGTCATCGGAAAATCCAAGGCGGGCGCGAATCGCGCTTCCGCCGAAAAAGTCGGCAAGGCAATTGCCGAACGTCTGCTTTCCAAGAAAGTCGACAAAGTCATCTTTGATCGCGGCGGTTTTCTTTATCACGGAAAAGTGAAAGCTCTCGCGGACGCGGCCCGTGAAGGCGGACTCAAATTTTAGAACATCATGGCACAACAACACGGCGGCGGACGACGACAGGAACGCCACACTGACAAGAGCTCAGCGGCAAGAGGGGACACGACCGAGAAGGTGGTGTTCATCAACCGTTGCGCCAAGGTCGTCAAAGGCGGCCGGCGTTTTAGCTTTAGCGCGTTGATTGTCGCGGGCGATCATGATGGCAAAGTCGGTGTCGGCTTCGGCAAGGCGAACGAAGTGGCGGAAGCGATCCGCAAAGCTTCGGAAGCGGCGCGCAAAGGGATGGAAAAGATGTCGCTGCACGAGAACACGATTCCGCATGAGACGATTGGCGAATTCGGTGGTGGGCGCGTTTTGTTGCGGCCGGCCTCACCGGGTACAGGCGTGATCGCGGGCGGCGGTGTGCGCGCGGTAGTCGAAGCGGTCGGCATTCGTGACGTCCTGGCGAAGTCGCTCGGCTCTAGCAATCACTCGAACGTGGTGAAAGCGACCATCGAAGCGCTGCGCGGTTTGCGCCGGCGCGATGAAATTTTGAAGACCCGCGGAATTCGCGTAAACGAGCGGAAGGAAGTGGAGCAGGCGTCATGATCCGGTTGCATAACATGCGGACGCGGCCCGGTTCAAAACACCGGGTGAAACGGCTGGGTTGTGGCGAAAGCTCCGGGCATGGCAAGACCAGCGGCAAGGGCCACAAAGGCCAGAAGGCGCGTTCAGGCGGCAGCCTGCGTCTCGGATTCGAGGGCGGCCAGATGCCGCTCATCCGGCGGTTGCCGAAGCGCGGTTTCAATAACGCGGCTTTCCACAAAAATTACGCCATCCTGAATCTGAGCGACCTGAGCGGATTCGACGCCGGCACGGTGGTGAACGAAAAACTCCTGCGCGATTCGAACCTGATCCGAGGCAACGGCGCGGGCGTGAAAATTCTTGGCGGCGGCGAATTGAAACACGCTCTCACGATCGAGGCCGACAAGATCAGCGCATCGGCGCGAGAAAAAGTCGAGAAGGCTGGCGGCAGCATCATGTTGCGGCAAAAACCGGTCCAGGGTCCTCGAGCGGACGCACCACCGGCAAGAGAAGCGGAGGCAACCGAGCCGAGCGCCAAGCCGAAAGCTAAGGCCGCGAAAAAGCCGCCTGCGAAAAAGAAGGCGCCAGCGAAAGCCGCGCCGAAGAAGAAGTCACCCCGAAAGAGCTAACGTTCTCCGGTTGATCACAGAATTCTAGCTCGATGGTTTCGGCGTTCCTAAACACGGTCAAGATACCGGAACTGCGGCGGCGCATTCTGTTTACCCTTGCGGTCATCGTGATCGTGCGGCTCGGCGCGGCCATCACGACGCCGGGCGTTAATCAGGCCGTGATCCAGGAGTGGTTCCGCACTTCGCTCACCGAAAAACAGGGCGGCAATGTCGCGGCGCTTTTCAATTTGTTCAGTGGCGGCGCGCTCGAGAACTGCGCGATTTTTTCGCTCGGCATCATGCCTTACATCAGCGCGTCTATCATGTTGCAGTTGCTCACCGCGGTGATTCCGCAACTGGGCCGGCTGGCGAAAGAAGACGGCGGCCGCCAGAAAATCATGCAATACACTCGGTACGCCACCGTGGTGCTTTGTCTGGTTCAAGCGTACCTGCTCGCGGTCTCTTTTCAGCATCCGGAATCGTATCAGACGATGCTGCCGGGAATCACGGAGACCACGGCCCGGCTTGGGATTCCGCTCGTGGACGACACGGGCATGATGTTCCGAATCATAACCGTGCTCTCTCTGACAACGGGCACGCTATTCTTAATGTGGCTGGGCGATCAGATCACCGAGCGCGGCATCGGTAACGGCATTTCGCTAATCATTACCATCGGCATCGTGGCGCGCCTTCCGGCCGCCTTGGTCCAGGCCTGGAGGACCTTTGTGCCCTCGGCGCAGAGCGGCGCGAGCCCGGCCAATCCAGCCATTCTCGTATTGATGATCGCGTTTCTCTTTCTCGTGATCGCGGCCGTAATCGCGGTGACACAAGGGGTGCGCAAGATCACGGTGCAATACGCCAAGCGCGTGGTCGGCCGCAAAATGTACGGCGGCCAGACCCAGTACATGCCCTTGAAGGTGAACTACGCCGGCGTTATGCCGATCATTTTCGCGTGGGCGCTTTTGCTGTTCCCGACCACGATTGTCAGTGTTGCTTTTCAAAATAGCCGGACGGCGAAAATGATTTCAGACATGCTTTCGACGGGCTGGCTCCATTACGTGGTTTTGGCCGCGATGATTTTCTTTTTCAGCTATTTCTGGGTCGCGACGCAATTCCAGCCCTCGCAAATCGCGGACGACCTGAAGAAGTACGGCGGCTACATCCCCGGGGTGCGCCCGGGCAAACCGACGGCTGAGTTTTTGGATTACACGATGACGCGGCTCACCTTTGCGGGTGCGATTTTCCTGACGGCGATCGCCGTCTTGCCGAGTCTGATGAGCCAATGGTTGCACGTGCCGCAGATCACCGCGCAATTTTTTGGAGGCACGAGTTTGCTGATTATCGTGGGCGTAATTCTGGACACGATGCGGCAGGTCGAGACCCATCTCATTCAGCGGCATTACGACGGCTTCCTGCGGAAGGGCCGGATCCGCAGTGGCCGGTTTGATCGCGCCAGCTATGCGCGAGGCGAGGCCGCCCGGGGTAATACTCTCATGTGGCTGTATGTTGGTATCGCGATCCTGGTCATCGGCGGCGTGGCGATTTTTCTCTACGGGCACTAAGTGAAAGGACGATTGGTGCTTCTCGGCGCGCCGGGTTCCGGAAAAGGAACTCAAGCCGAGATGATTACCCGGCACTTCGGGATCCCGGTAACTTCGCCTGGCGCCATCCTGCGCCGCGAACG
>JBEEHU010000061.1:0-26247 GCA_041167565.1 Verrucomicrobiota bacterium
ATCGACAGCCTCCCGACTTTTCTCGATGTCTCCGATCCGGTCGACTTCATGCGCAAGGTGATCGACGGCCTCAAGAGCGCGAGTAATGGAAGTTCGCCGCTACGGCTGGGCGAAGACATGATCGCGAAGACCGTTTGCCGTCACGCCGTCAAGGCGAACGACCCGTTGCGTTATCTCGAGGTCGAAAAATTAATCACCGACCTGCTCGAGTGCGATTTGCCCTATTGCTGTCCGCACGGCCGGCCAACGATGATCCAGATCTCGCACACCGAGCTGGAAAAGAAGTTCGGAAGAAAAGTGTAGCGTTTCTCGGCGGTCACAGACCGCCGCTACAATTTCCGCCAGTGTTTCGCGATCAGGGCTTTGATGGGCTCGGTCTGTAACCGGTAGTTTTCCTCGTGGTGATGCGCCAGCTCAGGAAACCATTTCCACCAATACATTCCCGCGAGAAACGGATGCCGGCCGGACATACTCAGCGCCGCATCCACGCAGCGCGCCTGGATTTCCGCGGCATGTTCACCGCCCGTCTTGAAGGCCCACGGTTCCGCCGCCGCGCGCGAACTTTCGTTGTAGCCGATCTCGACGAACAGAAATTGTTTGTCGCCGTTTTGTTTGGAGAACAACCCCAGCTCGGCACATCTCTTTTCCCACGCCGCGGCGATTTCAGCTGCGCTCGGATCGACCGTTTTGGTCAGCGGGAAATAGGCGAGCACGCCGAGGAAATCGAGCGCGTCCCAAAACTTGACCTCCGCATATTCATTCCAGTTTGCGCCGTAGGTAACTTTGCCGTGATACACCTGCCGCACGGCTGAGATGATCTTGCGCCAGCGCCCCTCAAATTTCTGGGCGTGAGTGAACTCGAGGCCGACGCAAAGAATCTCCGCGTGCTCGGACTCGGCCACCGCCGCCATCTGCACGATCCAGGTTTCGTAATCGGCAAAAAACCGGTCCCATTCTTCCGGCGTGACGAAATTGATCTCGCCGCGCCAGCTGAATTTTGTCCCCCAGTAGGCAATGTGCGGGATCAGCATCGCGGACATCCCGCGCTCGTGCGCCCAGCGCAACGGCGTCGTGATGTGGGTGGTGCTCGTGCCCGACCGGCGGCCCGTAACGACGTGGCCGTCTTCGCGGATTTGCGCGTAGGGATGGATCGCGATGCTGTTTACGCCTAACGACTTCAATTCATCGAGTGTCTTTTCCATCTCCGGCGTTTGCCATTCGATCCCCCAGGTTTGGCACGAAACCGTCACGCCTTTGTAGAACGGTGGCGCGGTCGGCTGACCGGACGCGGTGACGTTTGCGCCTATTAGTACAATCAGGAACGAAAGAGCGCGCGCCATCATCTTCAAAGATTTCGATGTAGTGTAAGCCGGGTGAAATGCAATTTTGTAGCGGCGGTCTATGACCGCCGGATCCGTGTCAGACCTATTCGTCGGTAGACTGCCGCTACAAGGGGCGGGTTCTTCCTTGTGCGACGCGCCCGCTTCGCTGAATGGTGTTTCCGGCATTCGATAATCATGGATCAAAACAGGAAAACCGCGCTGATCACCGGCATAACGGGCCAGGACGGGTCTTACCTCGCCGAGTTGCTCCTGGAGAAAGGTTACGCTGTCCATGGAGTCGTTAGGCGGACGAGCAACCTCCTGCGTTCCCGCATCGAGCACCTGCGCCGCGACGAGAATGTCTATGGCAAATCGCTTTTTCTCCATTACGGAGATCTTTCCGACAGCACCACCCTGCGGCGCATTTTTTCCGAAGTGCGGCCAGCGGAGATTTATCATCTGGCCGGGCAAAGCCACGTCGGTCTGAGCTTCGAGATTCCGGAATCGACCTGCGAAGAAGTCGGCATGGCCACCCTGCGCTTGCTCGAGATCGCGCGGGACCGGCCGGGCCAGGTGAAATTTTATCACGCCTCCAGTTCCGAAATTTTCGGGAACACGACGGAATCACCGCAGACCGAAACGACCGCGTTCCTCCCGGCCAGCCCCTATGGCTGCGCCAAGGCCTTCGCCACGCAACTGGCCCGCGTTTACCGCCAATCGTACGGCCTCTTTGTTTGCAACGGGATTCTCTACAATCACGAATCGCCCAGGCGCGGCGAAAATTTTGTCACGCGCAAAATCACTCGGGCGGTGGCTCGGATCGCGCGCGGATTGGAGCACGAGCTCGCTCTCGGCAGTCTGGAAAGCCGGCGCGACTGGGGCCGGGCGCAGGATTACGTCGTCGCGATGTGGCTGATGTTGCAACACGAGAAGCCGGACGATTACGTGGTCGCCAGCGGGCAGACGCATTCGGTTCGCGATTTCGTCGAAGCGGCCTTCGCGGTGGTGGATCTGCCATGGGAAAAACATGTGCGGCACGACCCGGCGTTCGATCGGCCGATCGATCCCTCCCGTTTGGTCGGTTCGTCTGAAAAAGTAAGCACGGTGCTTGGCTGGAAGCCGAGAGGATCGTTCGCCGATTTGGTGCGCGAGATGGTGGAAGCAGAATTGGCCGCGCTCGATTCGAAAGGAAACTAGCGCCAATTAACATGAATGATTTTCTGATTTCGTTTCTGCTGGGCATCGTCGAGGGCTTAACGGAGTTCCTTCCGATCAGTTCCACCGCGCATCTGCGGATCGTCGAAGCGCTCTTCGGCCTCAACCTTCAGGACAGCTTCTGGAAGATGTACACGATCGTGATCCAGCTCGGAGCCATCCTGGCGTTGCCGGTCTACTTCCGCGACCGGATCATCAAATTTCTCTCGTCCTTTCCACGGGGAGAACGCGGCGACCGCACGCTATTGACCCATCCGTTGAGTCTCACCATGATCGCTTTCGTCATCACGGCGATTCCGGCGTGGTTGTTGAAAAAACAGATCGGTCACAACCTCGAGAATCTCAGCGTAATGGCGTGGGCCATCCTTCTGGGCGGCGTGATCATGTGGATCGTGGATGCAATCTGCACGAGGCCCCGGACGAATCGCATGGAAGAAATGAGTCTCGCGCAGGCGGCCTGGATCGGCGCCGTGCAAATTTTATCCGCGGTGTTCCCCGGCACGTCGCGCTCGATGTGCACGATCGCGGCGGGACAGACCGCGGGATTGTCACGCCCCGCGGCGCTCGAGTTCTCGTTCTTTCTCTCGATGCCGACCATGGTGGTCGCGACCGGTTACGATCTGCTGAAGACGATCAGGCCGCATCATGGGGATGCCGCCGAAGCCGGGATCGCCCCGCTCGCCATGAATGCTCACGGATGGATCGTGGTCGCGATCGGATTCGTTGTTTCGTTCGTGGTCGCGCTGGGGGTTGTCGCCTGGTTCATGCGCTGGGTGCGCGCCCGCGGCTTCGCCCCCTTTGCCATTTACCGGATCGTTCTGGGAATCGTGTTGTTGGTGCTCATCGCGCGAGGCGCTCTCTAGCTTGGCCGCATGTCCGGATCGGCTTGCCACCCGCAGTAAGTTTCGACAAAACTCACAACACGAGGCTTGCCAGGCGCGGCGAAGAAGTCTACAAAGGGCGCTTTCATGTCGAGAAAGCTCACCATCGCCCTGCTTTGCTGGCTCGTTTTAATCGGCCGGTCGTACAGCCAGGATGTCTTCGTTCCGCGCGAACTAAAGGCGGTGGCCGTCAAGAAAGAGGTGCCGGAGCCGGCAGTGAAGCGGGCGGAACCGGCCACTCCATCGGTCGTCAAAGAGCGTCCGGTGAAAGAGCTTCCTTCGAGTGTGGCCACGACAAAAACGCCAACACCCAAGACTGAATCCTCGACAGCTAAAGCGGAGAAGGCCCCGGTAAAAGAAAAGCCAGCCGACGCGACGAAGACACAAACGGCGAAAGTAGAACCGGAGAAAGCGAAAGCAGAAAAATCGGTGGCAGCGAAAGAGAAAGCGCAGAAGCCGCCCGCACCGAAGGACGAAGTCAAAGTCGAGGCGGTCACAGCGAAGACCGAGAAAGCGCCTCCTCCAAAGGACCCGGCCGCCAGTGTCGCCACCGCCAAGAAGCCAACCCTCAAGACTGAATCTGCCCCAGCGAAATCGGAAAAAACAGCCGTAAAGGATGATTCGGTATCTGTTCCAACGACAAAAACTGCGACCGCCAAATCAGAGAAGCCTGCAAAGGAAGAATTACCAACCATCACCGTTGCCAAAACGCAGAGCGTGAAAGCCGAGCCGCCGCCGTCGAAACCATCGAAACCCGAAGTCACAGCGGCGAAAACCAGGGCACCCCAGAAGGAGGAGCCAGCGCCTCCCGCGATCGCGAAGACGCCGCTGATAAGGCCGGAGCCGATCTCAGCGCCGCCGTTGAAAGAACCGTCGGTGACCCTTCCCGTTGTCAGCTCATCGATGCAGAGCGCTTTCACCAAAATCGCCGACGGTTTTGATTTTCCAGTCGGCAAACCCGAAGCCGAAGGTTATTACAAGGCACGCGGTTTCCGCACTGGCGGGCATGTCGGTGAGGACTGGGATGGCATTGGTGGCGGTGACACCGATCTGAAGGATCCGATCTACAGCATTGGCGATGGCATCGTGGTTTTCGCGCGAGATGTGCACCTCGGATGGGGGAATGTCGTGATCGTGCGCCATGCCTATCGGGAAAACGGCACTGTGAAATATGTCGATGCCCTCTATGGACACCTGCACGCAATGCTGGTCAGCCGAGGGCAGAAAGTCTCACGCGGCCAGCAGATCGCGACGATGGGGACGGCCCACGGCCAATACGACGCGCATTTGCATTTCGAGATTCGGAAAAACCTCGAGATCGGAATGAGCCGCTCGAAATTTGAGAAGAATTTCAGCAATTATTACGATCCGAGCCAGTTCGTTGCTTCGCATCGGCGTCTTTCCGGCGGTGGATCAAATTATCGGGTGGCGATGAATACTTTTACCTACGATTGGATGTATCGCTTCGACAAGGCGAGGGATTTTTCCGCGCGTAAGCGGAGTACGTCGCAGTCCTCCGCGGCGCTGAAGCGCGCCCTCACCAGCACTACTCGTTAGGCTGATTGCATTCCGCCGGGCTGCGGCTCAACGGCACGGCGTCCAAAAAAACTGTTCAGCTCACAGCTTCCCGGTCAGGGCGAGAATGAGCACGATCAAGAGCACGAGCCCGATTCCACCAAACGGGTAGTAGCCCCATCCCGAACTGTAACCCCAACCTGGAAAAGCACCGATCAACAGAAGGATCAGGATAATCAGGAGTATATTGCGCATAGGCCGAGACTAGGGGCCGGTCCCAGCCGATGACAATCCTTATTTTCGTCCTCCCGCTCCTGATCTTGTTCATGCTCTTGATCTTTTGACAGGCGCGACAGCAGACCGAGATCAGGAGGAAGATCAAGATCAAGAGCAGGAGGGCGGCGGCTAACGCCCCGCAAATTCCCTTGCAGCGGCACACGCACATCCTATCATTTTGCGCAGTCCCGAATGTGTCCGGCTCGGATGCGTCGGGACGATTTGTTGTCAATTTCTTCAACTCATGGCGAACACAATTCTGATCGGCGCGCAATGGGGCGACGAGGGAAAGGGCAAGATCATCGATGTCCTCACGGCCAAAGCCGACATCGTGGTCCGCAGCCAGGGCGGGAACAATGCCGGCCACACCGTGATCCATCGCGACACGAAATACATTTTGCACCTCATCCCATCAGGGATTTTGCGGCGCGGGAAACGATGCGTCATCGGTAATGGCGTCGTGATCGATCCGGTGGCGCTGGTCGGCGAGATCGAGGGATTGCGCAAACTCGGCGTGCCGATCGGAAACAATCTCCTGATCAGCGATTGCGCGCACCTCGTCCTGCCGTATCACCGTTCGCTCGACGAACAGCGGGAGCTCCGCAAGGGTCAGGCAAAAATCGGCACGACGAAGCGCGGAATCGGGCCGGCTTACGGTGACAAGGCGGCGCGAACTGGCCTGCGGATGTCGGATTTGATCCAGCCGCTTTTGTTCTCGAAAAAATTGCAGGCCAAGGTGCGCGAGAACAACAGCATCCTCCAGGCGCTCGGGGCCGAGCCGATCAATTATCGCGAAGTGAACGAGAGCTACCTCGCGGCTGGCCGAAAGCTGCGGCCTTTCGTCACTAATACGGTCGTTTATCTGCATCGCGCGTTGCAGCGCGGGAAGGAAATTCTCTTCGAAGGCGCACAGGGAACCTTTCTCGATATCGATCACGGCACTTATCCCTACGTCACGTCGTCAAACACGACTGCGGGCGGCGCCTGCACCGGCTCCGGAGTTCCGCCGCATCGCATGGATTTGGTTCTCGGGGTGATGAAGGCCTACACGACGCGGGTGGGCGAGGGGGCGTTGCCGACGGAGGACGCGGGCCTGGCCAAGATGCTTCACGAAATGGGGCGAGAATTCGGCGCGACCACCGGTCGGGCGCGACGCTGCGGATGGTTTGATGCCGTGGCCACCCGCTATGCGACTATGATCAACGGCATCGATGAGCTCGCCGTCACCAACCTGGATGGGCTCGACGGCGTCGATCCGATTCGGGTATGCGTCGCTTATCGCTTGAACGGGAAGCGGCTCGAGGTTCCGCCCTGCGACGCGGCGCAACTGGAGAACTGCGAGCCGATTTACCGAGATTTTCCGGGATGGAAAAAGCCAACGCAATCCGCAAAAAAACTCTCGAATCTTCCTTCTGCCGCAAGAAGTTACGTTGCCGCCATCGCTGAGTTGACCGGCGCTCCGCTGAGAATTGTAAGCGTCGGACCTACTCGGAACGAAACGATTGTCCTCTGAACCAACATGGCGACCGCACCCAGATTAATTCCGCGCCACATCGCCATTATCATGGACGGAAATGGCCGTTGGGCCAAAAGCCGCGGATTGCCGCGGATCAAGGGCCACGAGAAAGGCGCAGACTCGGTGAAGGCCTGTGTCGAAGCCTGCGGCGACTTGAAGATCGAGTTTCTCACGCTCTACGCATTTTCCGCCGAGAATTGGCAGCGGCCGAAGACCGAGGTCTTTGCTTTGATGCGCTTGCTCGAGAAATTCCTAAAAGAAAAGACTCCGGAGTTGCTCGAGAAAAATGTCCGGCTCCAGGCGATCGGACGGCTGACCGATTTGCCCGCCAGTTGCCAGAAGCAACTGCACGACTCGATCGAGCGCACCTCCGGAAATAACGGACTGACCCTGATCCTGGCGCTTAGTTACGGCGGCCGTCTCGAGATTATCGACGGGATCAAGAGCCTGCTCCGCCAGATCGATTCCGGCCACATCGATCGTGCCATGATCGACGTCGACATGTTCAGCAAGCATCTCTACACGCGCTACTATCCCGACCCCGACCTGCTCATTCGCACCTCCGGCGAAATGCGTCTCTCAAATTTCCTCCTCTGGCAACTTTCCTACACCGAGATGTACGTCACCCCGAAGCTCTGGCCCGATTTCACCAAGAAGGATCTCTTCGATGCCGTGGAAGATTTCGGACAGCGCAACCGCAGATACGGCGCGGTCTAAAGCAGCTAAACGAACGCCTCGGCCACCGAATCGGCCATGAGTTTGCCGCGTGGCGTCAGGACGAAGTGGCCGTTCAGTTCGCGTAACAATCCGAGCTCGATGAATTCGCGGC
The DNA here is from genome assembly GCA_041167565.1 of Verrucomicrobiota bacterium. GTDB lineage: Bacteria > Verrucomicrobiota > Verrucomicrobiia > Chthoniobacterales > UBA10450 > AV80. Next base: position 7,555 of record JBEEHU010000061.1, read on the forward strand.
GCTCCTTTTCCGAATGCTCCAGCTCGGCTGCTGAAATCCCGACGTTTGTTCTGAGAGAGAGCGCAATTCTTTCGGCGCGCTTTATTCGAGCGGTGAGTATTTCTGTCGAACCGATGGCAGACACGCCGGCGAGAACTCGGTCGGAATACTGCCGGTAATCGGACACGTTCTGCCAGCGCTGCAGCCCGATCGTGGAAAATGCGCTGGGGCCGAGGCCCAGGTAATCCTCACCTGCCCAATAGCCGCGGTTGTGCGTGGACGCGTATCCGTTGCGCGCGTAGTTCGAGATTTCGTAATGCTCGTACTCGGCGGCTTCGAGCATTCGCATCGCGCTCTCCAGAAAGCGCGCGTCGGAGTCGGGGTCTTCGCGAAATTCACCTCGCGTTTGTCGCGCAAAAAACTCGGTGTCCTCTTCGTAGGTCAGACAGTAGGTGGAAATATGTTCCGGCCCGAGGGCGATCGTTTTGGCCAGCGCGGTTTCCCATTGCGCCAGCGTTTGCCCGGGAAGGCCGAACATGAGGTCGATGCTTAAGTTTGTGAAACCGGCCTCGCGCAAGACATGAAACGACGCTTCCGCCTGCGCGGCGGTATGTTCGCGGCCCAACAGCTTTAGCAACTCGTCGTCCCACGACTGCACTCCAAGACTAATTCGATTCACGCCGAGCCGCCGCAGCGCGGTCGCCTTTCGTGGTGAAACGCTGCCGGGGTTCGCTTCCAGCGTCCACTCGCGCAACGCTGCCAAATCCAAACGCTCGTGAAAACCGCCGAGAAGAAATTCCAGTTGCCCGGTGCTAAGCGCCGTCGGCGTTCCGCCGCCGAAGAAGATGGTCGTCGGCTGGATGACAAAGCGAACGCGCAGGTCATCCGCTTCCCGCAAGATCGCTTCGCAGAACCGCTGCGTCTGGCTGGGATCGGCGCGCTCTTTATAGAAGGCGCAATACGGGCAGATCCGCGCGCAAAACGGAATATGCACGTAAAGGTGCGAAACATTCTCGGTCGTTGGACGTTGAATGTTGGACGTTGTTCGGGGTTGGAGGTTTTCCCTATCGCTCATAAGCTCCGTCACAATTTCAATATCTTGCGGATTCCAATCTTAGCTCTCGTTTTCTTCTGCGTCGTGACGCCTGCCCTCGCCCAGACGTCGGCACCACCCCCGCCACGACCTCGCGCTTCGATCGTTTACTCCGCCCACAATCCCGCAGCAATCAAAGATTACCAAACCGATTCGACCGTCATCCGCGCCATGGTGAACCGCCTTGTCCTGGCCGTGACCGGCCAGCCGGATCTGGCCCATGCCTGGGGGTCGCTGGTTTCGCCTAACGACAAGATCGGAATCAAAATCTGCGCGGCGGGCGGCGAACTTTTCACCACCCATCGCGACATCGTCAACGCCATCGTCGATGGATTGGTCGCGGCCGGCCATGCGCGCAACAGCATTATCGTTTGGGATCGCAGCCTGGGCGGAATCAAAGAGGCCGGTTACCGACAAAACGCGGAGGGATACCAGCTCAAATCGATTGCGCCGCGCGACGGCTACGATCCCAAGGCCATCTTCACGGCGCCGATCACCGGCAAATTGATCTGGGGCGATCTGGATTATCGCTCCGACCGCGGCATGGTCCCGCTCCAATCCGACCAGGAACAAACCAGCGACCAGAGCCATTTCGCCCGGATCATTTCGAGCGAGGTCACGAAAATAATCAATGTGCCGGTGTGGAGCGACAGCGCGACGAACGGCATTGCGGGCTGCCTGTATAACGTTACCCTTCCGAACATCGACAACTGGCGTCGCTTTGCTCAAGGTCGTTATGGCGGAGCGGCCATCGCTGATTTGTATCGCAACCCCGTGATCGGCCAAAAGGTTGTCCTCAATATCATGGATGGACTCATCGCGGAATACGCCGGGGGTCCGCAGTCCCAACCCAATTACGCGGTCCATCATGCCACCATCCTCGCGAGCAAAGATCCGGTTGCGATCGATGCGATGGCGGTGAGGCAGATCGAGGAATGGCGGGTGAAAGCGCGCCTCCCCTCGATCGCGCCGCTCGCGATTCACGTGCAGGTCGCCGCGCAGATCGGTCTCGGCAACGCGGACCTGATCGAACTTCGGAACGTCGACCGGTGAAGGCCTCCCGCCAGTTCGATAACCTGCGCGGGCCCATCCTTCGATCGGTCTCCCGGTCCTTCTATCTTTCCCTTCGGCTTCTGCCGACCGCGCTGCGCGATCCACTTTCGCTCGCTTATCTTCTGGCGCGCGCGACCGATACGATCGCCGATACCTCCGAGGCGCCCGCGAAACTGCGCGCGGAGGCGTTGCGAAATCTGGCGGGTGCGATCGCGGGGACGATCCCCGGCGAAGTTGTCGCGCCTTTGCGTCAATCGTTCGCCGCGCTCCAGACAAACGAAGCCGAGCGCGTGTTGATTGAGGCGTTGCCGGTGGCTCTGGAGTGGTTGGAGTCGACGGAGAATGGAGATCGCCGCGAAGTGCGAAACGTCCTCGAGAAAATCACGGAGGGACAAATGCTCGATCTGGAGCGATTCGGCGCCGGCGCGGGAGTGCGGGCGCTGGAAACGGCAGCTGATCTCGACCAATACACTTATCTCGTGGCCGGCTGCGTCGGAGAATTTTGGACGCGGATCTGTTTTGGGCATGTCGCGAATTTCAGCGCCCGGCCGGAAGCGGAGATGCTTGAACTGGGAGTAAGGTACGGGAAAGGGCTCCAGCTCATTAATATCCTGCGCGACCTCGGAGCAGATTTGCGCCAGGGCCGCTCCTATCTGCCGGCGGAGGAGCTTCACTCGTTAGGCGTCGCGCCGGAAGAAATTCTGCAGAGCGCCACGCGCGTCGAACCGCTCATGCGACGATGGCGGGAGGAAGCTGAACGGGGCGTGGAGGCGGGAATTGATTACGCCTGCGCGATTCGAAACCGGCGTATTCGATTTGCCACGGCGTTACCGGCATTGATCGGCGCGCGCACGCTCGCGCTCTTGCCTGAGGCGGGCACGGAAGTTTTCGCGCGGAAGGTCAAAGTTACGCGCGCGGAAGTCCGGCGGATTATGGCCTCCACTGCACTCGCCTCGCCGCGTAGTTTACGTGCGACCTTTCAAAAGCTTCAGGGATCCTACCGGAAATAGTTGCGCTGCTTTTCGGTAATGGGCCGGCCGATCCGCTCCAGAACCTGAAGCATGTCTTCCCAGACTTTCCGTTTTTCGGATGGAGCCTGGTTCCGCAGAAGATACGAAGGATGATAAGTGATCATCAACGGCGTCTCCTGATGCGAATGCCATTTTCCTCGTAGATCGCGCATCGTTCCGCGCGTCCCGAGCAATCCCTCGACCGCTGTCGCTCCGAGCGCGATCAAGACTTTCGGCTGAATGATGCCGATTTGTTCCGCGAGATAAGGCAGGCAGGTCTGCATTTCGACGGGTGTCGGCGGACGATTGCCAGAGCTGCCGGGCGGCATGTCCGGCCGGCACTTCAAGACGTTCGCGATGTAAACTTCACCGCGACGGAATCCCATCGTCTCGATGATTTTCGTCAGCAATTGTCCGGCCCGACCAACGAACGGCTCGCCCCGCGCGTCTTCGTCCGCGCCGGGCGCTTCGCCGATGAACATCAGTTCGGCGTCCGGATTTCCGACGCCGAAGACGGTCTGTGTCCGCGTGCGGGCGAGGTGCGGACATTTGATGCAGACCGCGACGCGAGCGCGGACCGGCGCCAGCAGCGCTTCCTTGTCGGCGTTGGCCGGAACCGACGCTTTTGCCGCGATCCCGGATTCCCCGGCCAGGGGGCGGCGCAGTTGACTGAGCGAAATTCGTGACGCCCGCGGCAGTTTTTCTCCGCGCTCCCGAATCTGTTCGAGGGAAGTCAGGACGAGATCGAGCGCCGGAGAAAATTCGATTGCCACTGCCGACACAATCTGAGGTTTTGCGCGCGACGGCAATTCCTTTGATGCTGCCAGATGAGTTCGCGGCTTTCCGACTACGATTATCCCTTGCCGGAAGATCTCATCGCGCGCCGCCCGCTCCCGCGCCGCGATGAATCGCGCCTGATGGTCCTGCATCGGCAGGTTCAAAAAATCGAACATCGAAAATTCACGGAACTCGCTGCTTTCCTCGCTACCGGCGATCTGCTCGTCTTAAACAACACTCGCGTCTTGAACGCGCGCCGGTTTTCTGATGACGGCAAGATCGAGTTTCTTTTCCTGGAACGGCTGGCGCCCACACTGTGGAAATGTCTTGTCCGGCCCGGCAGAAAAATGCGCGTCGAAGCTTCCACGGCAATCAACGGCGCGATTGTGCGCGTGGAAGAGATTTGTCCCGACGGCGAGCGGATTATCTCGCTCGACGGCGAGATCAATCTTTGGGAAGGCGGAATGGTTCCGCTGCCGCCTTATCTTCGCCGGCAGGGCGACCTCGATGACATCGAAAGATATCAGACGGTTTTCGCGCAGCGCCCCGGCGCTGTAGCCGCGCCAACCGCCGGTTTGCATTTCACCGCGGAAATCCTGGCGAATCTGCCGCACACATTTATCACGCTGCATGTCGGCGCCGGGACGTTTCAGCCGGTCAAAACTGAAGCAATCGCCGAGCATCGGATGCACAAAGAGGAATTCTCTATTTCCGAGCCGGCCGCAGCTGCGATCAATTCCGCTACGCGAATCGTCGCCGTCGGAACCACGACGGTTCGCGTCCTCGAGTCGGCCGCTCGTCGCGATGGTCGGCTCTATGCGCAGGATGGCGCGACCGACATTTTCATTCATCCGCCCACGGAGATCCGGCACGTCGATTCCTTGCTGACGAACTTTCATCTCCCGCGTTCCACTCTGCTCATGCTCGTCAGCGCGTTCGCCGGCCGGGAATTTCTCCTCGCGGCTTACCAGGAAGCGATCCGCGAGCGTTACCGCTTCTATAGTTACGGCGACTGCATGCTGATCTTGTAGCCGTGGCTACCGGGAATCCGCTGTGCTAGCCTCCCGTCGAATGAATGATAAACCGATGGGCGAGCTGGTCATCCGTACGATCGCGATGCCGAGGGACACCAATCCTAGTGGCGACATCTTCGGCGGCTGGATCATGTCGCAAATGGATTTGGGCAGCGGGATCCTGGCGGCGAAGACCGCGAGATCGCGCGTGGTTACCGTGGCGATCGAAGGCATGTCGTTTCTCCGGCCGGTGCAGGTAGGGGACCGGGTGGCGTGTTATGCCCGGGTGGAAAAGATCGGCCGCACCTCGATGGTCATCCCCGTGGAAGTGTGGGTGCAACGCTACATGTCGGGCGAAGAAGTCCGCGTAACGCACGGTGTTTTCACCTACGTCGCGATCGGCGGCGACGGGAAACCGATCCCCGTGCAGCGGGACTGATCGTTTCCGATCCGATCACTGGCCCTCGGAAGTCTGAATTGTCTCCGGCCCGGGCGAGGGACGGAGCGTAGGCAAATCGGCGCGTTGATGGATTATCTTCGAACGTTGCTTCTGACGAGAGTTTTGCATTTTCCGCACGTAATTCTTATACGCGCGATCCTGGCGGCTGCTTTTGCTGAACATTGAGCAGCCGGGAATGCCCAGCGCGAGAACAAGAACCAGGCAAAGCGATTTCATCAGGCAACCTTTTCATCCGCGGCCGCTTCCGACCAGGCGAAATGGCGGGATTGAATCAGCTCGTCCACTACCTGGTAAACCTTCAGCTCGCAGACGGAACATTGCCGGAACAGAGCCGAAATCGTCAAAGGCGATTTGGCGGTGAGCTCCCAGATGTGTTCCGCCACCGGTTGCAATTCCGGCGGCGCGGCGACCGGCCACGAGAGGTGGGCCTTGCTGCGCTGCAACGTAGTGGCGCTCTCCGGCATTCGTTGCTTCAACTGATCGAACTCATCTCGTCCTTGCAACGCATTGATCAGCATCTCGCCGGCGTTTCGCACGATCCGTTCGGATTGAATCCAATCTTTTGCCGGCAGTTCTCCAGCGGAAAAGGAGAATTTACCGGTGAGTTTTTCGTCGACGAAGAGTTGCCAGAAAGCTTCTTCGCCCGTGAGATGTTCGAACTGGCCGCAACGCGGCTGCCCTTTCTCGAAGAAAAACGCCGAGATCAGTTCCGATTCGTCGTTCGAGATCCGGAGCTCGCCGGTCTGGGAGGAATTGGCGATGGTCTGGTAGATCGTGACGAGATCGAAGTTCGACAGGCTGCCGCTGAGCTCGAGGCAATGGCTCTGGGCCAGCGCGAGATCGTTCGCTTTCAGGAGGCGGAAGGCGAGTTGTTCGCTGAGGTATTCGAAAAACGACGGGACCCGCCTGATCAGCTCCGCGAAATCTTTTCGCTCGAAACATTGCAGACTGACCGGCTCGCAGGTGCGCACGATGTGTTTGCGCGGAAGGTTCGTCAACGTCTCGACGTCGCCCAGAATGTCTCCACGCGACAGATAAGTCGCCGCTGTCGATTTTTTTGCGGAAGGCTGAATGACTTCGACGGCCCCGCGATTGATGATGAAGATCGTGTCGCCCGGATCGCCGGTCGAATAGAGGGTTTCGCCTTCCGCCAGATGCCGGACGCGCGAAAGCTCGCCGATCGCTTTCAGCTCGAGGAGCTTGAGCGACGTGCAAAAGCCAAAGAAATCCCTGTCTGGCATGGGTAGTCTATAGCAGGAGTCATGCAGCGCCCCTAGCTCCTGGGCATTTGCAATGCGCCCCGGAGCCGGTCAATCTTCGCCCATGCCCGAGATCGCTTACCTTTTCGAGCGATTCCCCTCGTTTGGCCAAACCTTTTGTTACCGCGAGGTGACGGAGCTGGAGCGGCAGGACGCATCGATCCGGGTCTACTCGATCCGGCGCCCGGTCGATGAGCCGGAACAGGATTGGGACGAGGAGATCGTCCGGCGCGTCCATTACCTGCCCGAGGAGCCGGCCCTGGTCCGCGAAGTAGATGCAGTGCTCCGGCGCGGCAAGGTCCCGGACGCGGTCCGGGAAGCCGTCGAAAAATGGGGACGGCAATCTGACTTTCTTCGGCTCTATCAGGCCATCCACATCGGCCTGCGGATGCAGGAGAACGATCTCCGCCATGTTCACGCGCACTTTGCCGGCATGGCCGCGCGCACCGCTTTCTGGATCAACAAATTCTTTGGCATTCCGTTCAGCTTTACCGCGCACGCAAATGACATCTTCGCGCCCCGGGATTTTGTCGTCTCACTCTCGAAATTGATGGAGAGCGCCGCGGCGATCGTGACCGTCAGTGATTACGCGGCTCATCTTCTCCGAGAGCGATTTGCCGAGAGCGCCGCAAGAATCCATCGAGTCTACAACGGAGTGAATCTTTCCCAGTTCCATCCGAGCGATCCGGGCAGCGGGATTCCGGCGATCGTTTCTGTTGGCCGGTTAATCGAGAAAAAAGGGTTCGCCGATCTCATCAAGGCCTGCGGACTTCTCACATCGCGGGGCCGCGGGTTCGTTTGCGAAATTATCGGTGAAGGTCCGCTGGAGGGGGCGTTGCGGGCGCAGATCGCCGAGGCTGGTCTGGAAAGCTGCGTGAAATTAGCCGGACCGCAGACGCAATCGCAAATCGCGTTGCGCCTCGCGCACGCCACGATCTTTGCTTTGCCGTGCACCCGCGAAGAGGGCGGGGGAATGGACAATCTTCCGACCGTTATCATGGAAGCGATGGCGGCGGGATTGCCTGTGATCTCGACGCCGTTAGCGGGCATTCCCGAAATGGTCGAGCAGGAGGTCAACGGCGAATTGGTGCCGGAGCACGATCCGGCGGCGATCTGTGCCGCGATGGAACGTCTCATTTCCGATCCCGAGCGCGCGCGCAGACTGGGCGACCGTGGCCGGCAGATCGCGCGCGAAAAATTCTCGATCGAGACCAGCGGGCAGCAGTTGCGGCGGCTTTTTGAAGATATTCAAGGAGCAGCGGTTTGAAGCCGCCGTCTTATTGGTCGGCGGTTGAAAACCGCCGCTCCTTGGTTCTGGATCGTGCCCGTTCCGTACTTTGCTCTTGCCTGAACAATTCCCAGAGTGCGAAATGGTGATATGAGACTGTCCTTGCGTGTTCTTCTGGTTGTTTTCTGCATCGTGGCCGCCGCGACTTCTCGAGCCGAAAATTGGACAGAAAGTTACAATCGTCTTCTCGCCAAATATGTGACTTCCGGTGGAGTGAAATATGCCGAGTGGAAAGGCAACGCCGTCGACATGCAGGCGCTGCAAGGCGTGGTCGACGCGATCGCGAAGGAAAACGCCGGGGCCGGGAAGCAGCAGATCGCTTTTTACCTCAACGCTTACAACGCCTGGATCCTGCATGAAGCGCTCGGCAAGTATCCGACTAAAAGCGTGAAGGACGTCCTCTTCACTTTCTTCACGAGCAAACGGATCACCGTGGCCGGACAGCAGACCAGCTTCAAAGCGCTAGAAGATAATGTGATCAGAAAACTCGGCGAACCGCGGGTCCATTTCGCCCTCAACTGTGCCAGCCGGAGTTGTCCGCCGTTGAATCGGGAACCGTTCAGCGCCGACAAGCTCGACGGTCAATTCGAAAAACTGGCGAAGGGTTACGTCAATTCCGACCACGGAGTGAAGTATTCGCCCGAGACGAAGACAGCCGAGCTTTCCAAGATTTTCGATTGGTACAAAGACGATTTTAAAGGGGAGGGCGGCCCGATTGCTTTCATTAACAAACGCCGCTCCACGCCGATCGCTGCCGACGCGAAGATCAACTATCAGGATTACGATTGGGGCCTGAACGAAGCGAAATAAACCGAATGGTTTCCCTCGCGGACAATCCCGACCTGCAGCCTCCGCCTTCACGCTGGCGGGCGCGCTGGAAAGCATTTCGGCATCCCATCGCCGAAGAGAAAACGCGGGTGCTGAAAGAGCGCTGGGAATCGCTGCCGCCGGAACTGCGCACGAACAACCAGATCTCCGGCCGGCACCTGACCCATTGCGGTTTTACGCTCGGCGCGAGCTACTGCTCGTTCCACTGCACGCATTGTTACCTGCCGAAAAATGCGAATGAGATTCCGATTCCTTCGCTCGCGCAGGTGAAGGAACAGATCGATGCGAACCGCCGCCTCCAGGGTCCTGGCGGCGGACTCCAGATCACCGGCGGCGATGTCGCCGACGCTTATTGGAAATCCGGACGCGGCGATGAGCTGATCGAGATTGTCCGCTACGCGATCTCCGTCGGCTCCATCCCGATGCTCATGACGCACGGCCAGACCCTCATCGAGCAACCGCAATTCCTCGAGCGCCTCATGGTGGAGGGCGGCCTGCGCCAGATTTCCGTCCACGTCGATATGACGCAAGCGGGCCGGCACGGTTATCCGATCGGTCGCATCAAATGCGAAGCGGACCTGCATCCGGTCCGTCAGGCGTTCACCGATCTCGCGCTTCGCATCCGCGAAAAGACCGGACTCCTTCTCGAGTACGCGCTCAGTTTCACTGTAACGCGCCGCAACATCGACGACGTGCCGGAGGTGATCCGCTGGTACCTGGCCGACCCGAAGCGGAGCTACATCTGGCGCATGCTCAGCTTCCAACCCGAAGCCGATACCGGCCGCACGATTTTTTCGCAGCGCCCGATCACTTCCGCCGATGTCTGGGAGAAAATTCGTGAAGGCGTCGGCTTGCCGCTGCGCCGAGACGTTTCCATCTTCGGTCATCCCGATTGCAACAGTTGGGCGTCGCTCCTGATCGCGCGGCCTTCCGGAAAATTTTTTCCATTGCTGCCGGACGACAAGAAATTCGATTCGTTGCTCGGAGAAGTGCTGCGAAAAATCGGCGGACTTTCGCTGGTCAACGACGATGCGGGCACGCCACCTTATCGGCTCGCCGGCGTTCTGTTTCAGCATCCGATGCTCGCGGCCAGACTTGTCGCCAAACTTTTGCGCTACGTTACCTCGCGCAAAGCGCCGCCGGAAATTCTTCGTTCCCTTTTGCGCGGGCGAGTGCACACCCTGGGCGTTGGCATGCACAATTTCATGGATGCCAAGCAGGTCGCGGCAGCCGATACCGATCCGGTTATCCATGCCCGCCTTGATTCATGCGTTTTCAAAGGCGCGGTAAAACGCAATGGCGAATGGGTCGCCGTGCCGATGTGCTCGATGAACCAGCAGACGTGGTCGGAAGTTTACGATGGCCGGCTCAATGACCCTGAGTTGCTGAAGCAACCGCAGGTCTTCAATCGACTCGAGGCCGCGACGGCTGACCCAGCCGCTCTACAATAAATCCCGGACGCAATTCATCGCGCGCAAATAAACGCGATGCCGGCCGACGCCCATTAGTTCTTCGCCCATCAACTCTACCGGATCGTTACTGCCTGCCGGCATCAGTTGAGGCGGCGGCATTTCGTCTCGCGCTCCGGCCATCACGTGGAGCAATTCGGAATCGGCCGAAGTCGTGACGCGAAACTCAATCGACCCGCAATCCAGAATACAGCGGCTGATTGGGACGGTCCCATTTTCCTGTAAAGTGATCTGAATGGCGTTCCCGGATTCGTGGCGAAACGCGAGCGTGTCGTTCTTCGTTTTCGTCTCGATCGACCACCCCAATTGCGCCGCGAGCCAGCCAATCAGAAGTAGCGCGGTCGAGCGATAACCAGGAGCGAAGTCAATCGCCACGGATTCAATTTCCTCGAAACGCGCGCGGGATGCCGGATCGTCGAAGAACTGGGCGATCGCGAGCCGCAGTTGGACGAGGCGCGTCCAATTCAAATCGCAGAGCAGGACGCGCTGCTTAGCTTCCTTTTGCGCCGTTTCCACGCGCTGCATTTGCGCGCGAAAATCGCTCCATTGCTGGCTGTCATAAATTACCCGATCGACCCAGGCCCAAAGTTGCGGATCCATCGCCTCGTGAAACTCGCCCTGCCACCAAAGATAAAAAGGCAGATCGGAATCGAGATGAGAAAAAACGATGTTCGGGAGTAATCGCGTGCAAGGCCCTTCCAGGAGAAAGGAAAGCTGCTCGCAACAGACTTGTTTGTTTCCGGCGCGGCTGACGTGGCAATGCGCCGTCACCCATGCCTCGACCCGGTTCTCTTTCGCTTGCCGATTCGCGCCGATGACGATCGCGCGACAGGCGTGATTTTCCGTGATCTTGGAAACGATCTGCGTGTTGGCGGGCAGCGAATCCGGGGTTTCGCTGTAGACGGCGAGATTAACCAGAGAGGCGCGCGTCTTTACTCCGCCGCTTTCGATCCAAAGTTTTTTCAGCTCGCGATCGATCCGCCCGATATCGACCGGCATCCCGAGGGAAAAAGTTTCAGCGGACGCGACCATTGTATCGCCTGGCTTCACAAGCGCCGCCAGGTGCGGCCTTCACGCGCCAGGAGTTCGTCCGCCTGTTCCGGCCCCCACGAACCGGCGGGGTACGTGAAAAGTTCCGGCGCGTTTTCTTTTGCTGCCCACGCGTTCTCGATCACGTCGATAAAGGCCCACGCTTCCTCGACCTCGTCGCGCCGCGCAAAAAGCGTGGCGTCCCCACTCATCGCATCGAGCAGGAGCCGCTCGTAGGCCTCCGGGCTCGCTTTTCCGAACGAGGTCCCATAATGAAAATCCATCTTTACCGATTCGATGCGAAAACTGGTGCCGGGCTTTTTCGCCTGCATCCGCAAAGAAATGCCTTCATCCGGCTGGATGCGGATCACGAGCACGTTTTGCTCGATCGTCGTCGATTCCTTGTTGAACAGGACCTGTGGCGCTTTCTTGAAGTGCACGGAAATTTCGGTCCCGGATTTCGGCAGGCGCTTGCCGACACGGACGTAAAACGGCACATCGGCCCAGCGCCAGCTATCCACCAGCAACCGAAGGGCGACGAAGGTGTCGGTCTGCGAATCCGGCTTCACATTTTTTTCGGCGCGATAAGCGGGAACGGCTTTGCCATTGATCGCGCCTTCCGCATACTGGCCGCGGACGACCTCAACTGAGACTTGCTCCGGCGTGAGGCGGCGAAGCGATCGCACCACCTTTACCTTTTCATCACGAATGCTGTCGGCACTGAGATCGGTCGGCGCTTCCATTCCCACGAGACAGAGGAGCTGGAGCAAATGGTTTTGCACCATATCGCGTAACGCGCCTGCACCTTCGTAATATCCGGCGCGGCCTTCCACTCCAAGTGTTTCCGCGGCGGTGATCTGGACGTGGTCGATGTAATGCGAATTCCAGAGCGGCTCGAAGATCGCGTTCGCGAAGCGCAGAACCAAAATATTTTGGGCGGTTTCTTTTCCGAGGAAATGATCGATCCGGTAGGTCTGGCTCTCGGAAAACGCGGTGCGCACGACGGCGTTCAACTCGCGCGCCGACGCGAGATCGGTCCCAAACGGCTTCTCCACGATTACGCGCGCCCAGCTTCCCTCACGCGCTTTGTTGAGCCCCGCCTCCTTGAGATTCTTGACGATCGGTTCGAATTGGTCCGGGGCGACCGCGAGATAAAAAAGCCGGTTCCCACCCGTGCCGCGTTCGCGATCGATCTTCTCGAGACGTTCGGCCAGGCTTTTGTAGCCGGCCGCATCATGGAACTCGCTCTGGTGATAGAAGACGGCCTGGGCAAATCCATTCCACACTTCGTCTTTCACCGTTTGACGAGAAAACTTGCGGGTCGCTTCGCCTTGCTCCTTACGAAACTCGTCGTCCGTCTTCGGCCGGCGGGCGAAACCGATCACCGTCAGCGCCGGCGGCAATTCTCCATCGGCCGCAAGATTGTAAAGCGCGGGAACCAATTTCCGCATCGTGAGGTCGCCCGTCGCGCCGAAAATCACGACGCTGCACGCCTGCGGTACGGTGCGCGTGGCGAGACCCTCGCGGAGCGGATTGGTTTTGGGAATTTCGGAACTCTTGCTCATGGCGCGAAACAGGATTTACGCAGAATCGCGCCGATTAGGTAAGCGCAATTTTCGACCGCAAGGAGCGGCGGTTTACAAACCGCCGTTTTGGTATGGCCGGCCGTCGCGAACCGTCGCTCCTCGCGGTTCTGCGGCAGGGTCATCGGGCGGTTGAGGAATCGTCGTTTTCGCTCGCGTGATGGCGCGGTCGAGCGGCGTTAGGAGTCACTGCTTCGTTGAATCGAACGGAGGCGTTCGATGTCGACTTTGTCCTGCTCGCGGTGTGTGCTCTTACTCCTAATCAATGTGGGCAGGTCGACGTAGGGCAGACACGCAGCAACGGCGCTTGTTCGTTCATCCGACGCGCATTCGGCGCGCTTGTTCGATTGAACGATTCGTTTCCCAGCGCTCCAAATCATCCCAAGTGCGAAATTTTACGACGAAGCCGCGCGGGCGATGTGGGTCCAACGCTTTTGCCTCGAGATCGAGCTTCGCGCCGAGCGCGTGGAATTCTTCCGGCGTTTTCGGTGGCGTGCGCCTGCCTACGGTTTTGGTCTTCATTGCCCTTCAAACGTTTAGCTCGGCAGAGGAAACCGCCTTGTGAGCTGCCGCACTTTGCCGCGGATTTCTTCGGCGGCCGCGGCGTCGTCGCGGCGATTGAGGGCATCATTAATCAGGTCCGCGATGTCGAGCATTTCTTCTTCTTTCATGCCGCGCGTGGTCACGGCGGGGGTGCCAACGCGAATGCCCCCGGGTTTGAAGATGGGGTAGGTGTCGAAGGGAATGCCGTTTTTGTTCACGGTGATGCCGGCGCGGTCGAGAACTTCCTGCGCGATCTTTCCGTTGATGTCCTTGGGGCGAAGATCGACAAGCATGAGGTGGGTGTCGGTGCCGCCGGAGGTGATGCGATAACCGTGCTTCGCTAATCCGGCGGCGAGCGCTTTCGCGTTCACCACGACCTGCCGCTGGTAATCGCGGAACTGCGGCTGGAGCGCTTCGTGAAAGCAGACTGCCTTCGCGGCGATGACGTGCATGAGCGGCCCGCCCTGCACGCCGGGGAACACCGTGGAGTCGATCTGTTTGGCAAATTGCTCCTGACACATCACGATGCCGCCGCGCGGGCCGCGCAGACTTTTGTGCGTCGTGGTCGTGACAAACTGCGCATGCGGGATCGGGGTCGGATGCTGGCCGCCAGCGACCAGCCCGGAAATGTGCGCCATGTCGATGAACAAAAGTGCGCCGACGGAATCGGCGATTTGCCGCATCCGCGGAAAGTCGATGATGCGCGGATACGCGGACGCGCCCGCGGTGATCATGGCCGGGCGGACTTCCTCGGCTTGTTTTTGCAACGCATCGTAATCGATCTGCTCGGTCTCCGCGCTCACGCCGTACTGCGAGACCTCGTAGAATTTGCCGGAGAAATTTGCGGGATGGCCATGGGTAAGATGACCGCCGTGGGCGAGATTCATCGCCAGAATTTTGTCGCCCGGTTTCAGCATCGCGAAATAGACGGCCATGTTCGCCTGCGCGCCGCTGTGCGGCTGCACGTTCACGTGCTCGCAGCTGAAGAGCTGCTTCGCGCGGTCGATCGCGAGTTGCTCCGCGGTATCCACATTTTCACAGCCGCCGTACCAGCGTTTTTTCGGATAGCCCTCGGCGTATTTGTTCGTGAGGACGCTCCCCTGTGCTTCCATGACCGCGCGGCTCGTGAAATTCTCCGACGCTATCAGTTCGATGTTCTCGCGCTGCCGCTTCTCTTCCGCTGCGATCGCTTCGAAGATTTCCGGGTCCACCTTGCGCAGTCCGCCACCCATCGCTCCCATGGACGCGGCAGAGCCCGGGGCGGTCGTGGTGTCGTTAGGCTGATCTGCCATGGAAAAGGATGAAGTTCCGCCGCCGCGCGATTTTGCGGGCACCGCGAGTTCGCTTTGTTCTACGAATGCGAGCACGGTCGGTAAAGCGTTTTTAATCGTGGTCGCGCAGACGCTGTAAACATCGCGGGTGCATCCGATCGGATCGGGCACGTCGCGCCAGACGGTCATGCCGGGCTCCTCGAATTCACGAAGGAGAAACGTCTTCTCCGCGCCATGCGGGAAGAGCATGTGGATGGTTTCGACATGCGCGCCAGTCATGGCGAAAATGTGGGTCGCGCGCTCGACCAGCGTGGCCGTCAGCGGCTGGCTGCGGAGGTTCCGGATGTCGACTCCCTCCTGCTCGCAGACGTTAATGGCGTGCAAACTCGGAGGCTGGCCGCGCACCGCGTGGACGCCCGCGGATGCGACCTCGATGTCCCTGCGATTGCCGAGCAAGCGCCGGAAAAGCCCTTCCGCCATCGGGCTGCGGCAAATATTTCCGGTACAAACAAAGAGGACGCTTTTCACGATTTCGAGCCGGCGCGTTGCCGGCATCGCAAAGTAAAATCAAACCGAATCAAGTCAACGCGCCGAGGCACCGCCCTTAGTGTCCTAATTTGAACCCAAAGATCAAAAATCCGGCCCAAAGGCAGATTATGAATGTTACAAAGCCAGTTAGCCAAAATACCGGCCAAAAGGCAAAAATGCGGTGAGCATCGGTTTCGGCTTTGACGCGTCGGACGGAGAACAAGCCAGCCGCTATGCCCGCGGCGCAACTCATACAAGCTGCAACGGTTCCCAGACACTCCGGCTTAGTCATCTTGGCCTGCTTTCAAGTTGGGACACTCCCGCACCATTTCCCAAATCGGCGTCAGTGTCGAGCCGCGCAGGCTACAGCAGCGGGAGCTGCGTCTCATCCTGTTCCGTACTCGCGAAGCGAACACCGAGGCCGATTAGCCGCACGTTTTTTCCCGTCCGCGCAAACGCCTCGCGCAAGAGCAACCGAAACTGCTCGAGCGCAGGCGTCAGTCCCGCGCGCTCAACAGTCGTGCGGGTGAAATCGGCGAATTTCAATTTCACGAAAATTTTCGTTACCGTGCGGGCCGATTCCTTTTGCGCCAGGTCGGCCATTAATTCCTCGAACAACTCCGGGAGCTTTTCTTCGCACTCCGCCAACGTTTCCAGATCGGTCGAGAACGTCTCCTCGTTGCTCAGCGATTTGCGTTCGCGGTCCGGCTCGACCGGGCGGTCATCGATGCCGCGGCAGAGATCGTAAAGCTCGATTCCGAATTTCCCGAAATGTTCCTGGAGCGCGGCGCGCGAAAGCCGTTGCATATCGCCGCAGGTCACGATTCCCATTTTCTCGAGCTTCTGGCCGGTTACGTCGCCGATTCCCCAGAGTTTTCGCACGGGCATTTCTTCCATGAACCCCGCGACCTCGTTCACTTTTACTTCGAATTGCCCGTTCGGTTTTTTCAGATCGCTCGCGATCTTCGCCACCAGCTTGTTCGGACCGATGCCGGCCGACGCGGTCAACTTCGTCTTCCGAAAAATCAGTTGCCGGATTATCTCGGCGAGCGGACCCGGCGCGCCGGGATGGGCAGTGACGTCGAGGTAGGCTTCATCGAGCGAGAGCGGCTCCACGAGCGGAGTGAAGCGATGCAGGATCTCGCGGATGACGGCCGACTCTTTGCGGTAAACGTCGAACCGCGTCGGCAGAATAATGAGATTGGGACAGCGTTGCAGCGCCATGAATGTAGGCATAGCCGAGCGAACCCCGAATTTGCGCGCCTCATAGTTGCAAGTGGTCAGCACGCCGCGCCGATCGCGCGCGCCGCCGACGCCCACCGGCTTTCCCTTCAAAGCCGGCTGATCGCGAACTTCAATCGCCGCGTAAAAGCAATCCATGTCGAGATGAATAATGGCGCGCGTGTTTTTCTCGGACTCCACAACCACAATGTTGCCCCAAGGAGCGGCGGTTTCCAAACCGCCGTGGTTGAAAGAAAAGACGGCGATTTGGAAATCGCCGCTCCTTGAAAAACATATCCACAACCGCGATCTATCTTCATGAAGTTCACTTACTACGGCCACGCCTGTTTCTCGGTCCAAGCCGGCGGCAAGACGCTGCTCTTCGACCCGTTCATCTCGCCGAATCCGCTGGCGAAAGAGATTGATGTAAAGAAAGTCGCGGCGGATTTCATCCTCGTTTCACACGGCCACGGCGATCATGTCGCTGATGTCATCGACATCGCCAATCGAACGGGGGCCACAGTGATCGCTCCGTATGAGGTCGGCACCTGGTTCGAAGGGAAGGGCGTGAAGAACGTGCAATCGATGAATCACGGTGGCTCTGCCAAGACCGATTTCGGCCGCGTGAAACTCACGAGCGCCATTCACAGCAGTTCGATGCCGGACGGCTCGTATGGCGGTAACCCTTGCGGCTTCGTTATCGAAACCAGCGACGGGAACTTCTATTACTCCGGCGACACGGCTCTGACTTACGACATGAAGATCATCGGCGAAACCTTCAAGCTGAGCTTCGCCGTTTTCCCGATCGGCGACTTCTTTACCATGGGAATCGCCGATGCATTACAAGCGGCCGATTTTGCCGGCGTGTCGAAATTCGTCGGCGTTCATTACGACACCTTCCCGCCGATCAAGCTCGATCACGAGGCGGCCCGAGCAGCAGCGCAAAAGGCCGGAAAAGAATTATTGCTGCCCGCGATCGGCGAAACGATCGCCGTTTAGTCGGCTCAGAAATGGGATCGCGGCGGGATTCCTATCTCCGAATCGGAATACCCGCCGCGTTTCCGTCAACCTAAATTGTTACTGCTTCCTGGCGTCGCGCATTTCCTGCCTGGCTTTGCGCATGTCTTCGCGCGCCTTTTGGAGCGCATCGAATTTCTGCTGCTGCTCCGGCGTCAGCACCGCACGAATCTGCGCACGGGTGGCGTCGCGGATCGCCTTCATCTTTCCCATCGCTTCCTGGCGGGCAGCGACGATCTGCGGCTTCGCCTGATCGAGAATCGGCTGGATCTTCGCCTGCTGCTCCGGCGTAAGGGCCAGGTTTTTCGTCATGTGTTCGAGGATATTGCCGCCGTCGCGATGGCGACGGTTTTTCCAATCCTGTCTCTGTGGCTCCTGGGCGTAAGCGACTGAGAGCGTGCTTAACATGGCCAGGCACGTGGCCGTGAGAGTGATCTGTCGTAGTTTCATTGTTGTTTCTTTCTTCTAATCGTTAGGCAGCTCGAAGACCGGCTACCTTGTTGAAGAGAGAAACCCCCAGGATTTCTCGAAGTTGCGGTGCGCCGCAAAAAAGATTTAGGGCCGCGACGGCGCAGGACCCGGCAACTCCAGCCGCGCCGTGATCACCTGAGTGCCATCAGTCAGGTCGATGCGTCCATCGCCAATCGTCAACACCTTCAAGGTAAGGGCGACAAAAGCGGTCGGCGTGTGCACCGTGACCATCTCGCCTTCCGCAACCTGCTGTCCGTTAATGATCGCCATCCGCGGATGGCCGAGCGAGATCGCGGTGACGTGCAGCAGGTCGGCCCGGAGCTGAACCAGGATCGGCGCCGGCGTAACCTGAGCGTGCCGTGAGGCGGAGAGACTCTCGGTAGAAACATTCAGGAGCTTAAGCCTGGCTTCTTCGTACTGAATCGATGCCCGGTGACGAGAATAAAGAAATCCGATGGCCGACAGCGCGGCCGCCCCGAACAAGATGCCCAAAAATATCGCCCGGCCATTACCCGAGAAGAGCGAAGCACCCTGAAGCCGCGACCGCACGTCCGATGCGGCATCATCGGGCTTGCCGGCACGCGGCTCAGCTACCACGGAGTTAAGCAGCCGCGGTGCGGGACCTCTCTGGGGGAGAAGACGCATGCCACTTGTTAAGCATCGCTCGTTCCACCGCCGCCAAATGGGCCGCTTGCCGGTAATCAGTCTTGTCGCTTACCAAGCCTGCACCTAGAAGGAAGTGATGATTCGGGAGGCGCGAATGCGCGGTGCGGCTGCAACAGACCGTCAGGGTTTTCGCCT
>JBEEHU010000062.1:0-29740 GCA_041167565.1 Verrucomicrobiota bacterium
ACGATGTCGGTCTGCCCGGCGTCGATATCACGATCAAACCGGTGCGCTCGTATGTCTTCGGCGCGCTCGCGTCCCACCTGCTCGGCTACGTCGGTCCGCCCGACGACACGAACAAGGAGGAAGCGAAGAAGTTCACGTTCTATCAATCCGACGTGGAGGGAAAATCCAACGTCGAGAAAGCGATGGATGAATATTTGAAGGGCAAGCCGGGCGTGCGTTACATGCGCCGCAACGCCAAGGGGCAAATCGACGGGGTGCTGCGCGAAGTCCCACCCACGGCCGGGGCCAACGTGAATCTCACGATCGATGCGCGGATCCAGACGATCGCCGAGGAAGCGTTGCGCGCGGTCGGGCGCGGGGCCGCGGTAGTGGTTGATCCGAACACCGGAAACATCCTGGCGATGGCTTCAGTGCCTTCGTTCGATCCGAACACATTCATTCCGAGCATCAAGGTGAAGGATTGGGACGCGTTGCGAAAGGACGAGTCGAACCCAATGGTCAATCGCGCGGTCAGCGCCTTCCCTCCGGGATCCACTTTCAAGCTGGTCACGACCCTGGCCGGCTTGCGGAAAGGTCTGGCGACGAAAACATTCAACTGCGGCGGTGGCGTAAGTTATGGCGACCACTTTTTCCATTGCTGGATTGGTGAGAAAGGCGGAAGCCACGGCACGCTCGGGGTCTCGGACGCGATCAAGGTCTCGTGCAATTCTTTCTTCTATCAATTCGGCAACGCCGCCGGGATCGAGGCGATCGATGAAACCGGGACGGAAGTAGGCCTGGGACAAACTTCCGGCATCGAGATCACCAGCGAGTCTCCGGGTGTCCTGCCCGGGCCCGATTGGATGCGGATCCATTATCCGCGCGAACGCTGGTCGCAGGCTTACACCGCGAACGTTTCCATCGGTCAGGGTTACGATCTGGTCACGCCGCTTCAACTGGCGATGGTTTACGCGACCGTCGCGAACGGCGGCGTCTCGTATTATCCCAAACTCGTCCAAAGCGTGACGAGCATGGTGGATGGGAAACCGATCCTGAATGAAAAAGGGGAACCGGTTGTTTCTGGGGCGCCGAAGGTGCGGCACGATCTGCGATTTGATTTCCCGGCACAACAGATCGAGCTGGCGCGCCGCGGTCTCTGGAAAGTTGTGAACGAAGGTGGCGGCACCGGCGGCCGGGCGCGGCTAAACGGTGTGCAAGTCGCGGGCAAAACCGGCACGGCGCAGGCGATGACGGAAGGCAAAAAAGACACAATCGCGTGGTTTGCCTGTTTCGCGCCCTACGACAATCCGAAGTACACCATCGCCGTGATGGTGCAGGGCGGCGAGCACGGCGGCTCGGTCGCCGCGCCGATTGCGACCCGCATCCTCGAGCGCTCCCTCGCGATGGACCAGGGAACGTTCAATCCGCCGTTGGTCTGGCTCGCACCCGCGCGGAAACCGAATCCATTCGCGATGATTGCAGCCGTCGACTTCAAAGATTCCAGTCCGAAGCTCGAGGCCACCGACGAAGAAAATCTCGATGGCTCCACCAACACGCAAATGGCCAACACCAGCGCCGATCCTCTCGTCGAACCCGACCCCGACGCTGCGGGCAAGGTGGCTGGCAAGAAGGTGATGCGCCCTGTGGTCGTCGCAACGCCGCCCCCCCGGAAACTCAACTTTTTCGAACGACTTTTCGGCGTCCGCCCCAAGCCGGCGCCGCAACCCGCGCCACCGCCCCCGCGTAAACCGGTGCGCAGATGATGAACCTCTTGATCGAAACTCAGCGCGATAGCATAACGCCGCGCTTAGCCATGATCTCAACCACTCTCCCCAATTATGATAGACAAGGTAAAACGTATTTTAGGTCTCGGCACACCCAAGACCGGCAACAAACTGATCATCAGTGTCGAGAAGCTCGAGCGCCGCGTGGCGCTGCTCGAAAACGGCCGGCTGGAAGAATATAACGTCGAGCGCAACACCTCCCGCAACATTGTCGGCAGCGTTTACAAAGGCAAAGTTAAGAACATAGAGATGGGTTTGAAGGCGATGTTCGTCGACATCGGCTTCGAAAAAAATGCGTTCCTCCATTTCTGGGATGCGATCCCGGCCGCGCTCGACAGCGGGGTCGAGGAGATCGACCGGCCGAAAGATCGCCGGCCCAAGAAACGCATCACGGCCAAGGACATCCCGACAATCTACCCGGTCGGGTCGGAGGTCATCGTCCAGGTAACGAAAGGTCCGATCGGCACAAAGGGCCCGCGCGTCTCGACCAACCTCAGTTTCGCGGGGCGCTATCTCGTGTTCATGCCTTACAGCGACCGCAGCGGCATTTCGCGCAAGATCGAGGATCCGAAGGAGCGCGAGCGTTTGCGCAAAATCCTGCGCGGCCTTGAGATTCCCGAAGGCGTCGGCGTGATCATTCGGACCGTCGGTGAAGGACAGCGGGCGCGTTATTTCGTGCGCGACTTGAGCTTCCTCCTCGAGCAATGGTCCCGAGTCGAGCAGTTGATCAAAGATGAGCCGGCGCCCTGCCGCGTCTTTGAAGAACCGGATTTGGTCGAACGCACGGTGCGCGATTTTCTCACGGACGAAATCGACGAGGTCGTCTGTGACGACCGGGCCGCGATCGATCGCATGAACGCGATGGTCGGCCAGATTTCTCGCCGCGCCCGAAACCGCATTCAGTTTTACGACGGGGCCGCGCCTATTTTCGAGACGTTCGGCATTCAGAAACAAATCGACGACGCGTTCCATCGCCAGGTCTGGCTGAAATGCGGCGGCTATATCGTGATCGACGAAACCGAGGCGCTCGTGGCCGTTGACGTAAACACCGGCCGAAACAAAGGCGGGCGCGACGTCGAGAAAACAATCCTCCAGACCAACCTGGAAGCGGCCGACGAAATCGCACGACAGCTCCGTCTGCGCAACATCGGGGGGCTGATCATCGGCGATTTCATCGACATGAAGAGCCGCAAGGACCAGCAAATGGTTTACACCCTGATGAAGGAAAGGTTGAAGCGCGACAAAGCCAAGACGCATGTCGTGCCGCTCTCGGCCCTGGGTTTGATGGAGATGACCCGGCAGCGCGCGCAGGAGAGCCTGAGCGATTCGATCTACGAAAATTGCCCGTACTGCCAGGGCCGCGGGGTGGTGAAGACCTCGATGACCACCAGCGTGGAGCTGCATCGCACCCTCAACACCGTCATGCGCAAATACCAGGACACGGTCCACGAGCTGCGGATCATTTTAAACCCGGATGTCCTCAAGCGCTTGAAGGAGGAAGACGAGGAATTTCTCATCGAATTGGAACGCCGCTATGCCGGGCGGTTGCTTTTCCGGGGGGACCCGGCCTACCACCATGAAAAGTTCATGATTACCGACGCCACTACCGGGGCAGAACTTAAACCTTGACAGGCGGGAGAAAAACTTGATTGCTTGCTTGCAAATCGAATTGGCAGATGGCACAATCGCGGACATCCAGGGAAACCCCCAAATACGTTCTTGAAGATGTGCCGCGGCCTAATTGCGGTGGCAGACTTAACCAAACGGGAGAAAACAATATGAAAAAACTAACACTAAGCTTGTGCGTGGCAGTCGCGATGGCCTCTGCCGCTTTCGCTGGCACGGAGACCTATTCGAAGGAATCGAAGAGCGTCGCGCCGCCGCCATGCCCGCAGTGGTATGCAGACAACGAATTTAACCTGACCCTGAGCGGCAGCTACCTCATTACAGGCACCGCATGGCGCGATGACAGATATCTCGCCGTGGATCATGCCTGGGGTGGCGCGCTCGACGCGAAATACTTTGTGCACCGTTACTTTGGTTTCGGCGTGCAAGGCTGGATTTCCCGCGCGAACACATTTGATTCGATCGATAACGGCGGGCTGACTCTGGTCCGGGGCGCAGAAAATTCGCACGCGGTTGGCGGTATCCTTGGCACCGTGACCTTCCGGTTCCCGATTGGCTGCTCGCGTTTTGCTCCTTATTTCTGGGGCGGTGGCGGCGGAATCTGGGGTGGTGGCCGGGACCACGACTTCGCCCTGGATCCAACCGTTCCTCGGGGATTTATCCGGAGAGAATTCGACCGGAGCGAGAGCAAAGTGATGGGCCAACTTGGCGGTGGGTTTGAAGTTCGCTTCACTCCGCACGTCGGCTGGACGAACGATTTCAGTTGGAACATCGTCTCGGGCGCGAAAAACAATTTCGGCATGGCCCGCACCGGCATCAACTTCGCGTTCTAAACAACGCCGTATAATTCAAATAAAGCGCCGGGAACACTGTATGTGTTCCCGGCCTTTTTTTTGAGCGGCAGTGGATTGCGAAACGGCTCTCGCGAGCGAAATTATTGCATGTCGTTTGCCCAGGTCCTGGACAACTTGCCGCTGCAAAAATCGCGGCTGCTTCGTCGTTTCGAGGATCTGCTGACGCCTAAATCGGACGCGGAATTCGAGGCGCTCGCGCAGACTTCGCGCGCGCTCACCGCGCAAAATTTCGGACACACCATGCGCCTCTTCGCGCCGCTTTATCTTTCAAACGAGTGCATCAACAACTGCCGCTATTGCGGTTTCTCGCGCGACAATCCGATCCTGCGCGTCACGCTTAGCCTGGAGCAGGTCGTCGCCGAGGGGCGGTATCTGGCGTGCGAGGGATTCCGTCAGATCCTGCTCGTCGCGGGGGAACATCCGAAGTTTGTCAGCCAGGATTATCTCGCTGATTGCGCTCGCGCTCTCGCGCCGGATTTTTCATCAATCTCGATCGAGGTCGGTCCAATGGAAACGGCGGACTACGTTCCAATCGTCGAGGCCGGCGCCGAGGGCCTCATCGTTTACCAGGAAACCTACGACCGGAAGATTTACGCCGAGCTGCATACCTCGGGTCCGAAGCGCAATTTTAATTGGCGGCTCAATTGCGCGCAGCGCGGATACGAGGCGGGATTTCGCCGGCTCGGCATCGGCGCGCTTTTCGGTTTGTCCTCCTGGCAGGAAGAAGCGCTGAGGCTGGCTGCTCACGTTGAATATTTGCTGAAGCATTGCTGGCAGGCGCAGATCACCGTCAGCCTGCCGCGTTTGCGGCCCGCGGCGGGCGAATTTCAACCGGCATTTTCCATGAGCGATCGCGAGCTAGCTCAATTGATTTGCGCCTTTCGCAACACTTTCCCCGAGGTCGGGATTGTTCTCAGCACCCGGGAGCGAGCGGTTTTGCGGGACGCGCTGGCGCCGCTTGGCGTGACGATGATGAGCGCCGGCAGCCACACCCAACCGGGCGGATACACCGGACAAGGCGCCGGTGAACTGCATCGCACGGTTCGCGGCCGAGTTGTGGCGCCCGAATTTGAAAACGGTGAAGACAGGCTCGCCACGGGCCAGTTTGAAATCAGCGACGAGCGCTCGGCGGCCGAGGTTGCGACGGCGTTGCGCCGCCGCGGATTTGAACCGGTCTGGAAGGACTGGGACGCGTCGCTGCTGGTTCCATGAAAGTGTGGATCAATGGGGAACCCGCCGAGACGAATGGCGCGGCGAATGTGGCGGAATTGGCGGACCGCCTCGGTCTGCTCCCGAATTCAATTCTGATCGAGCACAACGCCACCGCGCTTCATCAGCGCGAATGGCCGCAGCACGCTTTGGCCGAAGGCGACCGAATCGAATTTATCCGCGTCGTCGCCGGCGGGTGATCGACGTCTCAACGTCGGGCGGCAACCGCCAGCCGCAGGCCGAGAAAGATAAAGAGCGATCCGACCGCGCGATTGAGAAGCGCAGCGATCGTCACGTTCCCTCGCAATCGCGCGCTGAAAGTTGCGGCGAACCACGCCAACAGCAGGCACCAGATCGTTCCGGTCGTAACGAAGGTGAAGCCGAGAATGAGGAACGCGATTGTTTTCGAGGGCGTCTCGGCATCGATGAACTGCGGCAGAAACGCCAGAAAAAAAAGAGCGACCTTCGGGTTGAGGATATTCGTCAGAACGCCCTGGCGAAAAGCAGCGGCACGATCGTTCCTTTTGAAATGCGCCGGCACGGTCAGGTCATGATCGCGCTGCCACAACGCGCGCACGCCAAGAAAAACAAGATAAGCCGCGCCGGCCAGTTTCACCGCGGTGAAGGCCCACGCCGAGGTAGCGAGAAACGCCGATAATCCCAACGCTGCCGCGCATGTGTGAAAGATGCTGCCGACACAAATACCGAACGCGGAGGCGACGCCGGCACAACGGCCCTGCGCAATGCTTCGACCGAGGATGTAAACGGTATCGGGGCCGGGCGTGAGATTGAGGAGAATGCCGGTTGTGAGAAAAAGGGCGAAGCCGTGAATTCCAAACATGGTTGGCGATGCCGGCGCTTTAGCGGGCCTGCTTCACCACCACCCGCATGCCGTCGGTTTGGATCACAGTAACCGGCGTATCTACCGGGATGAATTCTCCTTCGGTGACGACATCGACCACATGCTCGGCGAAGCGCGCCTTGCCGCTGGGGCGCAGGGTGGTAAGTGCGGCGCCCTCCATTCCGGGCGCGAGGGTGAGCGCGGTCGCGAATTCCCGTGGCGCACCGGTGAGGGAAGGCCCGGGGGGATTCGTCGTCATGAGAGCGAACCGGCGATAAATACTGGTGCGCGGCAAATATCGCGCGAGCAGCACGATCGCAATCGCCGCGCCGACCACAGCGAGAAAGAGGTTACGCATTGGAACCGCGATCATCTGGCCGGTCGGGAAAAATGTCTCGCCTGGATAGCGATCGATCATCGCCCAGAGCAACGAGGCGAGCATGAGAAACACGCCCACCACTCCGATGACAATGGTCGAGTGCGCAAAAAACAGGATCTCGATCAGGACTAGAAAGACGCCGAGAACGAAGAGCGCCACTACTTCCCAGCCCGCGAGCCCGGCGAGATAATGGCCGAGAAAAAAGAGCGCGAAACAAACTGCCGCCAGAATTCCAGGCAAGCTCGCCCCCGGAATTTTGAACTCGAGATACGCGCAGATAATTCCGAGCAGAAGCAACAACGGCGCGAGCGCGGTGATCCAGAATGCGAGCCGTTCGAACCCGCTCGGATCGAGCGCGACCGCCTGCCCTTTCAATCCGGCTTTGCGCATGAGGTCCGCGACGGAATCCGCCACGTCGTCGGCCAGCAACGGTTTGCCGTTGATCTTCTCCGTCGCCTCCTGCGCAGTCAGGGTGAGAAGCGATCCCTTCGCATGAACGACGCGATCGCCGATCCTCACCTCCTTCTCCTTGCTCATGAACGCTTCGCCGATATCGGGATTATGACCGTTGCGCGTCGCGGAGCTGCGGGTGAGCGCGGACCAATACGAGATCGTCTTATCGCGTTCCGTCGACGGCAAATCCTCACCAGTCGAAAGAACAGGCGCTGCCGCGCCGATCGCGCTCACCGGCGACATGTAGATGTGCTGCGTGGCGAGCGCGATGAGCGAGCCAGCCGAGCCCGCGTTGGAGTTGATGAAGGTGTAGGTCGGAATCGTGGCGTGATTCAGGACGCTGGTGATGTCCGCGGCGGCATCGAGCCGGCCGCCGTAGGTATTCATTTCGAAAACGATTGCGCCCGCGCCGGCGCTCTCCGCCACCTTCACGGCGCGGCGCAGAAACAGAAGCAACGGCTGCGAGATTTCCCCGCTCAGAGGAACGACCACCGTATCGCCCTTCTTGATAACGTCGCGCGCTGCTCTGACCTGCGGCGCCGTCGCGAGGATCAAAAGCAAAAGAAGATAGCGTAAAAAAAGTCTCATCAGGAAAAGCCTGCGAGATGACAATTGGTGGAAGCGTTCCGTCTCGCCTAATTTGACATCGCTCCGCGCCGCAAACGAGCGAAAAGTAAACACCCATGGGAACAATCCCTTCACAGAATATCGAGCAGATCGCCGCCGCGAACGACATCGTGGAAGTGATCGGCTCGTATTTTCCGTTGAAGCGCGCCGGCTCGACGTTCAAAGCGCTCTGTCCCTTTCATCAGGAAAAGACGCCCTCCTTCACGGTCAGCCCGCAACGGCAGACGTTTCATTGCTTCGGCTGCGGGGCGGGCGGGAGTGTTTTTCGTTTTGTGATGGATTACGAGCATCTCGAGTTTCCGGCGGCTGTGAAGAAGCTCGCCGCGCGCGCGGGGATTCCGGTCGTGGAAGAACGAGGTGCGGGCGGCGGCGACGACGATCGTCAGCACGAAACCCGGCGCATGTTGCTCCAACTTCATGCGGAGGCGGCCGAATGGTTTCACGAGAACCTGGTGAAGGCGAAGATCGGAGCGCCAGCGCGCGAGTATTTGAAAAAGCGCGGGATCGACCGCCGCATCGCCGATGACTGGCAGCTCGGCTTTGCGCCAGAGAGCTGGGACGCATTTTTGAACTGGGCGCTCGAGCGCGGTTACCGGCGCCCACAGATCCTGCAAAGCGGCCTGATCAAACCGCGCGACGAAAACCGGCCGGACGGAGAAGCGTACGATCGCTTTCGCGGCCGGATCATGTTTCCGATTCACAACGACGTGGGCGAGGTGATCGCGTTCAGCGGTCGGGTCCTGGAAAAAGAAGCCGAGGGCGCGAAATATCTCAATTCGCCCGAGACGCCGCTCTTCCGCAAAGGCCGCGTCCTCTTCGGCCTGCACAAAACCAAGCGCGGATTGATCGAAGCCAATTGCGCCATTGTTTGCGAAGGCCAGCTCGATCTCATCACGCTCTTCGAAGCCGGAATCACGAACGTCGTCGCGCCACAGGGGACCGCCTTTACCGAGAACCAGGCGCGGATTCTGAAACGTTTCGTGAGCGAAGTCGTTCTTTGTTTCGACTCGGACACCGCGGGCGAAAAAGCGGCGGAACGTTCGCTCGACGCCCTTCTCCAGAACGATCTGATTGTGCGCGTCGCTGAAATGCCGGCGGGCGAGGATCCCGATTCGCTCATCCGGCGTGAGGGGAAAGCGGAGTTCGAAAAACGCGTTTCAGCGGCGCGCGATTTTTTCGATTCCTGGATCGAGCGGGAAACCGCCTCAACCGATTTGGATTCGCTAGGCGCGAAAATGCAGCTCGCGCGAAAACTGGCCGAGACCGTCGCGCGCGTGCACGACCCGCTGATGCGCGGCGAAGTCGCCAACAAGGTGACGGCGCGTCTTGGGGTGCCTCGCTCCGATTTCGAGCGGCTCCTCACCAAGCCAGGTCGCGAGCGCTTTTCCACGGACGATTCGCCCGTTCCCGAACGGACAGCCGCGCCGCGTCATGAGGTCGCGATCCTTTGTCTCCTTGCGCTGCGGCACGCGGAAGCGCGTGAGTTTCTTCGGGCGGAAAATTGGCGGGAGCTACTGGCGCAAACGCCGGACGCTGAGATTCTCGGCCGCATTCTGGAAAGCGACTTTCGTCCGGATGATCCAGCGTCGCTGAACGCGTTTATGGCCGGTCTTCCGCCCGGAGACGAGGCGCTGGTTTCGTCGTGGTTGTTGCAAAAGATGCCGCCGAACGGCCTCGATGTAGCAAAAGGCTGGTGGAATGGCCTCCGCCAGGCCACTTTGCGCCGGCAGCTCCAGATTGCGGAAGGGCGCATGAAACTCCCGCGTTTGACCACCGGCGAAGCGGTCAATTTGCAGAAACAAATTCTTGACCTCACGGAGCAACTCCGCGAACTTTCGCAGTTTTCGTCTGCCCACGTGCTCGACACCTGACTGTCGCTGAGGGGGCAGTGAGTCGAGCGAGAGTTGACTGAAAACAGCAATACCTCAAGAGCACACAGTTTTGGCAACTCATTCGAGAAAACACGCGCGACGCGGAGCCCGGCCATCGTCAAAGAAGCCGGCGAAAGCCAGACCTGCCAAACGTCACCCCGCGAAGGCGAAGCCGCATAACGTTCACCGGAAGCCGGCCAAGACTAAAGCGCCCGCGCGAAAGAAACCGACCGCGACGAAGAAAACTCGGAGTTCATCGAAGCCGTCACAGTCGAATGGCGCGGACTACCCGGGCGCAGAAGAAATTTTGCCCGTAACGGCGGGCGGCGATGTTCAGAGCCGAATCCGGGAACTGATCAAGCTCGCGAAGGAACAGGGCTATCTCACTTTCGATGATCTCAACGAAGCGTTGCCGGCGGATATCAGCGATGCCGATGAACTCGATGCGATTCTGACGCGGCTGCGCCGGATGGAGATCGATATTATCGAAGCCTCCGAGGTCGACCGCTACAAGGACGTCAAGAAAGACAACGAGGAAGAGGAGGAAGAGAAACCGGAACCGAAGCTCGATATTCTGGACGACCCGGTGCGGATGTACCTCAAGCAAATGGGCCAGGTGCCGTTGCTGACCCGCGAGCAGGAGGTGGAGATTTCCAAGCGAATCGAAGAAGCCGAGATCATGGTGCAACGGCTCATCAATCGCTTCGGGTTCATCGCCCAGGCGCACCTCGATCTCGCGCAAAAACTGACCGAAGGCGGCGAACGCTTCGATCGCGTCATTCTCGACAAAAAGATCGAAAGCCGCGAGCGCTACATGAAGTTGCTGCCGCGCCTTTGCCGGCAGGTGGAGAAACTCGGCGTCTCGATCCGGCAGCAGTATTCACACATCCTTCACGGTTCGGCGCGGCGCGATGCGAAGAAGTTAAAAGCGTTTCAAAAATCGGTGACCTCGCTGCAGAAGCTCTATCCCAAATTTTATTTCAAACAAAAGGTGACGGAAGAATTCGTTAATCTCGCGGACGAGCAGTTTCAGGCCCTCACCGTTTTGCAGGTTGAGATCAGCAAACACCCGCGGGATAACGGCGCGCGTTCGCCGCTCGGAATTAGATCGCGCGATTTGGAAAACTCGCTCTGGCTTTCGCTGGACGAATACACCGAACAGTACCGCGCTCTGAAGAGCTGGCTGCACAAAGCGCTCCGGGCCAAGACCGAAATGGTTGAAGCCAACCTGCGGCTCGTGATTTCAATCGCGAAGAAATACACCAATCGCGGTCTCTCTTTCCTCGATCTGATCCAGGAAGGAAACATGGGGCTGATGAAAGCAGTCGAGAAGTTTGAGTACCGGCGCGGCTATAAGTTTTCCACTTACGCCACCTGGTGGATTCGGCAGGCGATTACCCGCTCGATTGCAGACCAGGCGCGTACCATCCGCATCCCTGTGCACATGATCGAAACGATCAATAAATTGATGCGGGTGCAGAAGCAGCTCGTCCAGGAATACGGCCGCGAACCGACCCCGGAAGAAGTGGCCGAGGAGATTCTCCTCCCGGTCGATCGCGTCCGGGCGGTTTTGAAAATGGCGCAGCAGCCGATCTCGCTCCAGTCGCCTGTCGGCGAGAGCGAAGAGACGAATTTTGGCGACTTCATCGAGGACAAAGGCGCGGAAAATCCGAGCGACATGACGGCGATCGTTCTCCTGAAAGAGAAGATCAAGGACGTGCTCGAAACTTTAACGGAGCGCGAGCGGCAGGTGCTCGAGCAACGTTTCGGGCTGGTGGATGGATACAGCCGGACGCTCGAGGAAGTCGGCCGGCAATTTCGGGTGACGCGCGAACGCATTCGCCAAATCGAAGCCAAGGCGCTCCGGAAAATGCGGCATCCGACGCGGATCCGGCAGTTGGAAGGCTTCCTCGAAGCCGCCGAGACCTGAGAGCCGATTTCCTCGCACAACTTTGAGAGGCGAGCGGAGTTCAATAGGCCACCATGAAGCGGGAAGATGATGAAAAACTGTGGGATTTGCTCGGCCACGCCGCCGAGCCGAAAATCTCGCCCTTCTTCGCGCGCAACGTTTTGCGTGAGATCCGCGAATCTCGCGGTAGGTCGCGGGTGACGGGATGGCTAAAATGGCTGGCGCCGGCAACGGCAGTCGCGGTAATGGTTATCGCCGCCTTGTTCCTGCGGGTGCAAATGCCCGACCGGAATCATCTCGATTCAGCGGCCGACCAGCTTGCCCTCATGGACGCGCAGGACAGTGAAGTGATGACGGATCTCGATGATCTGTTTGCGTCCGACGACAGCACTTCCTGGGACGACGCCGTCCTGTTATAGGTCGGGGCTCCCGCCGCAAAAAAATTGAGCTGGCGTGGACAATGCCCGGCCAGCTCAATAATTAGCAAACCGTTTTCGGTTTAGCGGTAGTGACGATAATGGCGCCGGATGTGGTGCCGATTATAGCGGGGCCCGACATAGACGATCCTCCGCGTCCGGTAGCCGTAATAATCGTACGGATACGAAGCGTAATAAGGATACCCGTAGCCGTAACCGTAGCCATAGGGGTAGCCGTACCCATAGCCAATGCCGATCGGAAGCCCGATTCCGATCCCTACTGAAACCCGAGCGTCGGCGCGCGGAGCAGCCGCGAACGCGAAGGCGCCGACGGCCAGTCCAATCAGAAGAAGCTTTTTCCAGTTCATTTTTTGAATCCCTCTCTCAAGTTGATGACTATTGAACAGTAATTAAGACGTGAACTTCCGAAGAATTATTCGGCTGTAATTTTACCGTAGGCCGGATAGCCGGTGACGCAAACTTCCTGTCCGATCCGCTCGTAGCGAACGCGATGGAGGCGTGGCGCTTCGCCGCTGCGGCCAGTTCCAAGTCCGGCAAAAGCAACGGTTGGCCCTCCGATTAAGACGGGGCCCAGATAGAGCTGAACCTTGTCCACGAGGCGTTGATCCAGCGCCTGCCCGAGAATTTCGCCGCCTCCTTCGATGAGCACGCTCGTAATTTCTTTCTCGCCCGCGTCGCGCAAAACACCGTCCAGACTTCCCGCGTTGCAAACCATCGTGCGGTCGGCAAAACGGTCCGTAAAAAGATGCGCCTCTCGCGGCAAAGAGCCGGACCGCGAAACAACGATGCGCCAGGGTTGTTTTGCTCCACGCACGCCGCGGACCGTGAGCCGCGGGTTGTCCGCGCGCAGTGTTTCCGCGCCGATCAAGATCGCGTCCACCTGGCCTCGCAGCTGGCGTGCATGCCGTCGCGATGCGGCGCTCGTGATCCAGCGTTTCTCGCCCGGCGCCGGCGACAATCTCCCATCGAGGCTCATGCCGCATTTGGCAATGACAAAGGGACGCCTTGTTGTGATCCATTTGTTGTAGCTTTCGTTGAGCGCCGAACAGTCGTCGGCGAGAACATCGCTGCGGACATCGAGGCCGGCGTTTTTCAAAATCTCAATGCCGCGTCCGGCGTGTCGCGGATTGGGATCCGTCGTCCCGATAACGACGTGCCGGACGCCGGCTTTGATTAGCGCGTCGGTGCACGGGCCCGTTCGACCGAGGGTGGAACATGGTTCCAACGTTACGTAGAGGACCGCGTCTTTTGGTATTGGCTTGTTGAACCGCCGAAGGCACTCGACTTCTGCGTGCGCCGCGCCCGCGCGTTCGTGGTATCCTTTCGCCGCGATCTTGCCGTCGATCACGAGAACAGCGCCTACCGCCGGGTTAGGAGTTGTTTGGCCCACGCCCTTTCGCGCTTCCGACAGCGCTTTCCGCATGAAGGGCTCGTGAGTGAAATTGTGTCTCATCTGCGGGTTCGCGGATCCAAGCTGAAGTGCGCCAGTCTGTGCCTCAACCTCGGGACCAACCGATGTTCGGTTTTACAATAAGCATATCTTTTTCAATTACTTATCCATAGTCCGCGAGCCGGCTCCGTTGCTGGCATTTGTTTCGCTTAGAAGATGATCAGTTTTTGAATCGCACCTCAATATCAACCAAAGGAAATCATATGAGCTTAATACGTTACCAAACACCAAATTCCATGATGCTGCCATCGCTTGATCGCTGGGCAAATCTCCGCAACGACCTCGATACTCTGCTGGAGTTGCCCTTTTGGTCCGGCTTGGATCGTCAATCGCAGTTGTTCTCCGGTTGGACTCCTCCGCTCGATCTCTATCAAAACAACGACAACATCGTCGCAGTCGTCGAGCTCCCCGGCATGCGCAAGGAAGATATCGAAATCTCGCTTCAGGATGGGACACTGACCATCGGCGGCGAGCGCAAAGAAGAAACCGGCAAGGATGGTACCGCCCGTTCAGAGCGCTTCACTGGCAAGTTCCGTCGGAGCGTCACGCTTCCGACACGGGTCGACGCGAACAAGGTCAATGCCACTTACAAAGACGGCATTCTGACGGTGACGCTGCCGAAGGCCGAAGAAGCGAAGCCGAAACAAATCCAAATCAATCTCAGCTAACTAATTCTTAAGAAAGGAAACCAATGAATACTTTAGTTCGCGAAAATCGCAGTGCCAACGGTGAGCGCCAAACCGAGCAGTGTGTTACCCCGGCCGCCACCGTCCTGGAAAATGCCGACGGCTACACGCTCGAAGTCGAAATGCCGGGCGTGAGCAAGGAAGGTCTCGAGATGTGGGTCGAGAACAATGAACTCACGATTCTGGGACGGCGCACGATGCCGTCGGTGGAAGGCACGCTGATTCATCGGGAATCACGCGCCGAAAATTTCCGCCGATCGTTTGAGATCGATCCGTCGATCAATGCGGCAAAAATCAGCGCGAAGATCGATCAGGGCGTGGTTACCTTGACGCTGCCGAAAGCCGAGCAGGTCAAGCCGCGGAAGATCGCCGTCGCTTAACGGTCGTTTTGGTTAGAACTGCAGGCCGCAAGCCGCTGAGGTTTGCGGCCTGTCGTGTTTTTCCTACACTTCCGCGGAGCTTTTCTACTTGGCGAAGCGCGACACTGGCCGTACTTAGGCAGTTCCCTATGGCCACGAAAACAGAAGAAAAAACCGGCGAAGACAAGGTCTCTGCCGCTCGCAATAAGAACCTCGATCTCGCGATCCAACAGATCGCGAAAGATTATGGGGACGGCGCAATCATGCGGCTCGGCGACGATTCCATTGTCGATATCGATGTCATTCCCACCGGTAACATTCTGATCGATCGCGCCCTGGGAGTCGGCGGTTTTCCGCGCGGCCGCGTCGTCGAAGTTTTCGGCCCCGAATCTTCCGGGAAAACGACGCTCACGCTCACCGTCATTGCGCAGGCGCAAAAGCGCGGCGGGCTCGCGGCGTTCATCGATGTCGAGCATGCGCTCGATCCGCAATATGCCCGGCGTTTGGGTGTGAACCTGGACGATCTGCTTGTCTCGCAGCCCAGCTCGGGCGAAGAAGCTCTCCGTATCTGCGAGACGCTCGTCCGCTCGAACGCATTGGATGTGATTGTGCTCGATTCCGTCGCAGCCCTCGTGACGAAGGCGGAGCTCGAAGGAGAGATTGGCGACGTTACGGTCGGCGCGCAGGCGCGTTTGATGAGCGCGGCGTTGCGCAAGCTGACCGCGCTGATTTCCAAGGCGCGGACCTGCTGCGTTTTCACCAATCAGATCCGCGAGAAAATCGGCGTCATGTTTGGCAATCCGGAGACGACGCCTGGTGGTAAGGCGCTGAAATTCTACTCCAGCGTCCGCATCGATATCCGACGCATTGGCGCGATCAAACAAACGGATGGCGTGGTTACCGGCAACCGGACCCGCGTGAAAATCGTGAAGAACAAAGTCGCGCCGCCGTTCACGGAAGCCGAGTTCGACATCATGTATAATGAAGGGATCTCGTCGACCGGCGCGCTCCTCGATCTCGCGCTCGAAAAGCAAATCATCGAGAAACGCGGCTCGTGGCTCAGCTACAAGGGGACGCAACTCGCGCAGGGCCGCGATGCCGGCAAGGAAGCGCTGAAGAACGACCAGGCGCTCTATGATGAGATCGAGACCGCTGTCAAAGCGAAGCTCGACGAAGAAAAGAAGTAGCTGGTGTCCTGTAGCGGCGGTCCATGACCGCCGATGTCTGGCAATAGCTGGCCGATTCGGCGGTCATAGACCGCCGCTACAGGGCGCGCTAACATCATTCAGTCATGACCTCGGCGCAGATCCGGCAATCCTTTCTCGATTTCTTTCGCGAGAAACAGCACACCATCGTGCCGTCCGCTTCGCTCTTGCCGGATTCGCCGAACCTCCTTTTCACGAACGCGGGGATGAATCAGTTCGTCCCCATTTTTCTCGGACAACAAAAGCCGTCATGGGCTCCGCCCCGCGTGGCCGACACCCAGAAATGCATCCGCGCTGGCGGAAAGCATAACGATCTCGATGATGTCGGACTCGACACGTATCACCACACCTTTTTCGAGATGCTCGGCAACTGGAGCTTCGGCGATTATTTCAAAGAGGAAGCGATCGAGTGGGCGTGGGAACTGGTTGTGGAACGCTGGAAACTTCCGCCCTCGCGCCTCTACGCGACCGTTTACAAACCGGGCCCGGGCGAGCCGAGCGATTTCGACCAGGAAGCGCACGATTATTGGGCGCGGCTCTTCGAAAAGGCCGGACTCGATCCCGCTGTTCACGTCGTTAACGGGAACAAGAAAGACAATTTCTGGATGATGGGCGAAACGGGTCCCTGTGGTCCTTGCTCGGAATTGCACGTCGACCTCACGCCGGCTGGTGACACGAATGGCTCGCTCGTAAACGCCGGCGACGCGCGTTGCATCGAGATTTGGAACCTTGTCTTCATTCAGTTCAACGCAACCCTCGCTGGCTTAAAGGAAAAGGAGGTAACGAAAGACGCCTCGGGGTATACGGGCCGGCATGAACCGGTTTATCGCTTCGATCCCTTGCCCCAACGCCACGTCGATACCGGTATGGGCTTGGAGCGGATTACCGCGATGATCCAGGGCACGAAAAATTTCACCGATTTCACCGGCATCATCTCGAACTACGAGACCGACGTCTTCCGCCCGATCTTCGATGAGCTGGAGAAGCTGAGCGGGAAGAAATACCGCTCAACCCTTCCCATTGTAGGGCAAGCGCTCCGCTTGCCGAGCGAAGAGCCAGGCAGCCGGAGCGGCCGCCCTACAAACGATCCCGAGCAAGAAAAGATAGACATCGCGTTCCGCGTCATCGCCGATCACATTCGCACGTTGAGTTTCGCCATCGCGGATGGAATTCAGCCGAGCAACGAAGGTCGCGGCTACGTCCTGCGTCGGATCTTGCGGCGCGCCGTGCGTTATGGCCGGACGCTCGGCTTCCACGAACCGTTTTTTTACGAGCTGGTTGGCGTTCTCGCGCGCGCGATGGGCGGCGCCTTTTCGGAATTGCGCGCAAAACACAGCATGATCAAGGACACGCTGCGGCGAGAGGAAGAAGGTTTTAACAAGACACTGGATAAAGGAATCGCGTTGTTTGAAAGCGAGGTCTCGGGGCTCTCCGGGAGCGCCATCTCTGGCGCGTTCGCTTTTCGTTTGTACGACGAACAAGGATTTCCTTTCGATCTTACCGAACTAATGGCGCGCGAGCGCGGCTTGGCCGTCGATCAAGCTGGCTTTGAGAGTCTGATGAATGAGCAGCGATCTCGAGCACGCGCGGCGCAAAAGAAAACCGCGATCGAGCTATCGGCGCCGGAAGGCAAGGCGATCACGCATTTCCTCGGCTACGATCACGATCATACCGGGGCCGATGTCATCGCAGCGACGCCGGCGAATGGGAAGATCGCTGTCGTCCTGAACAATTCCGTCTGCTACGCGGAGATGGGTGGACAGGTTGGCGACACCGGTGAAATGCAAACCGAGGACCGTAGCTGGAAAATCTCCGACACCAGAAAAGCGGGCGGCGCCTGGATCCACTTGATCGACGGAAACGACGCGCCGCGGGACGGCGAACATGTGACCGTAGCGTTTGATGCGCCGCGCCGCCGCGCGATCGAGCGGCATCACACCGTTACGCATCTCTTGCATTGGGCGCTGCACGAAGTCGTCTCACGTGATTCGGCGCAGAAGGGGAGCTATGTCGGGCCGGATAAATTGACGTTTGATTTCTCGAGTGCGGCGCTGACGCCGGAGCAAAAGCGCGACGTTGGCAAATTGGTGAACGAGAAGATCGGGGAGAATGCACCGGTTTCCTGGAAGGAAATTCCGTACGCGGATGCGAAGAAGCGTTCGGATATCCAGCAGTTCTTCGGCGACAAGTACGGCGACCTCGTCCGCGTGGTGCAGATCGGGGGCGAGCCGGAGCGGCTCAATGGCTATTCGATGGAGCTGTGCGGCGGAACGCATGTGCGTGCGACGGGCGACATTGGATCTTTTCGGATCGTGAGGGAGGAAGCGATCGCGGCGGGTATCCGGCGAATCGAGGCGGTGGCGGGCGATGCGGCGAGAGATTGGGCGAAGCAGGAAGCGGCGCGGCAGCAGGAAAAGTTTGAGGCGCTGGCGCGCAAGAAAACTGGGATCGCAGCGCTGACTGGGTTTGCAGAGAGCGCGGAGACAAGCGCAATGCTGGAGCAGATCGACGGCCGTTCTGCGCATCTGGAAAAACTCGAGGCGAAAGTTCACGAGTGGGACAAGCAACAGGCCAAGGCTTCGGACGCTGAGTTGCGAAGTCGCGCGGAGGAAATCGCGAAGGAGCTGGCCGCGACAATCGCCGCGGAGAAATCCGTCGTGGCGAAATTGCCAAATGCTGACGGCAAATTGCTGCAAGCAATCGTGGATGCGCTCAAGCCGAAGTTCCGCGGTCCGATTTTTCTCGTGGGGGAAAACGACGGGCGCGTGGCGTTGATTGCATCGGTGCCCAAGGAATTCATCTCGCAGTTTCAGGCGAACAAGATGATCCAGGAAATTGCGCCAATCGTCGGCGGCAAAGGGGGCGGGCGGCCGGACAATGCGCAGGGCGCGGGAAAAGACGCGACAAAGATCGACGAAGCGCTCGCTCGCGCGCGACAGCTTCTTCTGTAGCCGCTGCCCTGTGGGCAGCGCGAGACCGACGCGGGCAGCGATACCAGCCCCGCGCTTCGCCCAGCGAAGCGGCTACAGAAGGCAAGCGCCCGCCATCATGACGGCAACAACAAGGTCACCAGGGTGGTGGCTATGACCGCGAGGAACAGGATCAGAAAATAAACGAATCCGCCGAAGAGAAATTTCACGGTAGTGAAGAACCAGCCCTGTTTATAGACATGGCGAATCGAGCGAAAGATTTGGATAAGAATCGTGCACGACATAAGACCGACAACCAATCCGTGCAAAGCCGGCGCCGTTCGGGTGGCGCCCATCGCGGCCAGCGAAGTGATGACTACCGCCACATAAAGAAAAGTGTGGATGTGAAGCGCGTGGACCAGATGCTCGACGTAGTAGCGCTGTTTGCGGATGTAGAGAATCTTCAGGACGAAGGCAAAAAGCGGGATGCAGCAAAGCATCATCACCGGGATGTTATTTCTCAGGGTGTCCAGGAACGGCCTGAGCTTCGTGCCATCCTCGCCGATCTTTTCCTTCACCTGGCGCTCCAACCACAACGCAAAAGGCGTTTTCTTCTCGCCTTCCTTTCCCATGGTGAAATGGAGTGGGTCCTTCTTCCTCGGCTTTGGCGTAGCGCTGACTGGTGGATCTCCGGGTTTGGTTTCGATGACAGGATCCGGCGGCTCTGGAATGCTGGCGATCGCGGTGGACATCTTCGCGCGCTCTCCTGGGTCGAGTTTCTTTCGCAGAGTGGATTTGAGAAACTCTCGAAAGACTGTCTTGAGCTCGGCGCGTTCCTGTTCGGTGAGAACTCCCTGGCCTTCTAATAGCTTCGTGCGGGTCGCCTCCACCTTTTCGCGTTGTTCCGGCGTGAGTGGTGAGTCGGGCGCGGTCAACTTTCCAAGGCTGGCCACGAGCTCCACGCGGTCCTGCGTTGTCAATTCAATCGGGCCCGACGAATCCCAGTTGATTGCGCGCGCCATGAGAAAAAAGATGAGGCTGGCAATGAGATAGAGCCGAAGCGGATGAACGTAGCGGGCGCGGCGACCGGTATTGAAGTCGTTCGTCAGCTGCCACGGGCGCAGCAAAAGCAGCTTCAACGTTTGGAGAAATTTCGTATCCCAGTTCAGGAAGGAATCCGCGGCGTCCAACACGACCCG
The DNA here is from genome assembly GCA_041167565.1 of Verrucomicrobiota bacterium. Classification (GTDB taxonomy): domain Bacteria; phylum Verrucomicrobiota; class Verrucomicrobiia; order Chthoniobacterales; family UBA10450; genus AV80. The sequence goes on from JBEEHU010000062.1 coordinate 19,778, forward strand.
AAGGATCGAGCGGCGGTAATCGATCGCATGCTGGCCGCACTGGCTGCAGAACTCGCCGCTTAACGGCGCGCCGCAATTCTCGCAATGGGTCAGCGGCTGCGCGGGCAGTTTCGACCGACGACGAAAGCCAAAGATTCCGCGGCGTCTCGGCGGCTCCTCGGCTACGCTCGAAGCGGCGTCCGCCAGGATAATTTGATCGAGTTCGTCGCCCATGGAATCAGCGTTATTTTATCGCGGCCCAGACGCGATGCACGTCGTCGTGGTCCTCGAGCGTCTGGAGAAACTCGCCGGTGTGAGCCCGCTCGTCATCGTTCAATTCCGGAAAATTTTTGGCGAGATAACCGAGCTCGCTGGTCACGATTGTCCATCCATTGGCCGCCAGCCATTGTGAGACCGCGTGCAAGTCACCGCGCTCGGTGATGAAACGCGCACCGGCAGTTCCTTCCGGGATATCGTCGTTCTCCGCATGCGAAAGCGGCTCGACGTTCTGCGCGCCGGCTTCGATCGCGGCCGCTTCAATATCCGACGCCGGGTCGGCGTGATGCGCTTCCACGAGCCCGACGTGGTCGAAGAGAAATTTATTACTTCCGGGCGCGCCGAGCTGTCCGCCTTTTTTGAAGAGGACGCGAATTTCCGGCGCGGTGCGGTTGTTGTTATCGGTCAGCACTTCCACGATCAACGCCACCTTGTTCGGCGCGTATCCTTCGAAGACGACCTGCTCCATGATCAGCTTATCGTCGCCGATGCCGGCGCCCTTTTTGATGGCGCGTTCGATCACGTCTCGCGTCACGCTGGCTTTACGCGCCTTGTCCACGACCGCTGCCAGGCGTGGATTACCGCCGAGCTCCGCGCCGCCCAACTTCGCCGCGACCATGATTTCTTTGACCAGCTTGCCAACGAGCTGGCCTTTCTTCAATCCGGCGACTTCTCTTTTAGCGTGCAGCCATTGGCGACCCATATGGCGGGTGTAGCAGTTGATACGTCGCTCAGCAAGCCGGCACGTTTTTGTAGCGGCGGTCTATGACCGCCAAATCGCTTTCCACTCCGACGTTTTCGGCGGTCATAGACCGCCGCTACAGAATAAGCTTCAGTCGCGAAACAGAAACAGCGCTGCTGTTCCCACCGCGCCGATGACGAAGAGCACCACGTCGTTGCTCACAAAATACGGGTAGGCCATCAGCGCGATGCCGAGAAACATCGGCTTCCAAACGTGCATTCGTTTTCCGTAAACGAACGCGACGAAACCGATCGACCCGAAGAGTAATCCGCCGATGAGATTGGCGCCGCTGAAAACAGGCATGGCATTTTGCGAGCTAATTCCGCGCCAATGGAGGGATGCCCGCGGGGCTTCCTCTATTTTGGGGACGGGCAGCGCTCGTCCCTCCAGGAAAGTTGAGGATTGACCCTCGCTCCGTTGCGCTGCCACGATTCTTCTTCGGACAACGTCAACCGAGGAACGAAATGGCTTCGCATCTTTTCAGAACCAAAAGTCCCGATCGCTTAATGAGAGAGGCGGCGGCGCCGGAACGGCAAATGAAACGCTCCCTCGGCGCCTTTGATGTCACCTGTCTCGGGATTGGCGCAATTATTGGCGCGGGAATTTTCGCGCTCGCCGGCACGGCGGCGGCGGGCGAACAAGTCGCCTCGGCATCGTTTATGAAAACGCCGGTGCTCAATTACATCCAATCGCTTCTCGCTCACACCGAGCTGGTGATGGGACGACCAGCGGCGGGACCGGCGGTGGTGTTTTCATTCGTGATCGCGGCGGTGGCCTGCGGATTCGCCGCGCTGTGCTATTCGGAGCTGGCGGCGATGATTCCCGTTTCTGGGTCCGCCTACACTTATTCCTACGCGACCCTCGGCGAGATCATCGCGTGGATCATCGGGTGGGATCTCATCCTGGAATACGCGGTCGGCAACATGGCCGTAGCGGTCGGCTGGTCCGGATACTTTGTGAGCTTGTGCGGAAGTTTGCTGCATCTGCGCTTTCCACTTTGGGCCGTGACTGATTGGCAAACCGCGCAAACAATCGTCGCGAACGGCGGCGACGCGTTGCAGGCCTATTCTTCGACGACTTTGCCGGTCCTTTTCGGCCACGCCTTCGCGGTGAATTTGCCCGCGCTCCTAATCGTGGCGGCGGTTACCGTCCTTCTCATTTACGGAATCCGCGAAAGCGCGACGACCAACTCAACCATCGTCATCATCAAGGTGGCGGTCGTTGTCTTCTTCATTGCCTTCGGTTCGTTCATGGTGAATCCGACGAACTGGCATCCGTTCATGCCCTCGGGCTTTGGTGGCGTGATGAGTGGCGCGGCCATTGTGTTTTTCGCCTTCATCGGGTTCGACGCCATTTCCACCACTGCGGAAGAAACGCGCAATCCACAACGCGATTTGCCGATCGGAATGATCGCGAGCCTGGCGATTTGCACAATTCTTTACGTGCTCATGTCCGGCGTGCTCACCGGTATCAAGAAATACACGGTTTATCTCGGCGACTCCGCGGCCGTGGCGACCGCGTTTGCCAGCAAGCCGTGGGCACAAGCACTCGTTAGTGCCGGTGCCCTGGCCGGATTAACATCAGTGCTCCTTGTCTTTCAGCTTGGTCAACCTCGGATCCTGATGGCGATGTCACGCGACGGATTACTGCCGCACTTCTTCGGACGGATTCATCCGCGATTTCGCACGCCTCATGTCACGACAATTCTCACCGGCATATTGGTCGGCGGCGTGGCCATGATTGCGGACATCGGTTCGCTTTCCGATCTGACGAACATCGGAACGCTCTTTGCCTTCGTCCTCGTTTGTCTAGGCGTGATCGTTTTGCGCAAAACAGATCCCAGCCGTCCTCGTCCATTTCGCGTTCCGTTCGTTCCGATCTTTCCGATTATCGGCGTTGTCTTGTGCGCGGCGCTCATGCTGAGCTTGCCGATTGAAACGTGGATCCGCTTTATCGGCTGGTTGATCGTCGGCCTGGTAATTTATTTTCTCTACAGCGTCCGCCACAGCCGTTTGCGGCACGGAATCGACGAGGGCGAGACGGAAGATATCGTCCCCCCGATCGTGAAGCCGTAGCTCGAAGCTTCGTAGTCTTACTCACGAAGCAAATCGTCGAGATCGAGCGGGCGAGAGAACATGGCCAGCTCGCCATTTGGACCGCGTGGCCAGAGTTCTTTCGGCCGGTCCCAATAGAGTTCCACTCCATTGTCATCCGGATCGCGAAGATAGAGCGCTTCGCTTACGCCGTGATCGGTAGCGCCGTCCAAAGCGATCTTTGCGGCGGTCAATCTTCGTAACGCATCGGCGAGACTCGCGCGCGTCGGATAAACAATTGCAAGATGAAACAAGCCGGTGCAGTTCGGCGGAGGAGGCGAGCCGCCAAAGCTTTCCCAGGTGTTGAGTCCGATGTGATGATGATACCCGCCGGCGGAAATGAACGCGGCTTGCTCGCCATAGCGTTGGGTCACTTCGAAGCCGAGAACGCCACAGTAAAACGCGAGCGCCCGTTCGATGTCGGAAACTTTCAGGTGGACGTGACCGATGCGAACGCCGGGATCAATCGTCATGTAAGGTGGATCGTGCGCTCCGTCGCGCGATGTTTTTATTTCCCGGCTTCGGCATTCCTATCATCGAGCGACGGAGCGCTCGATCCACCTACTTCTCCCCCTTGTCGTAGAAAAGAATGTTGATGAGCAGGACCACGCCGCCGCCGGCCGCGGCGAGGAAAAGAAGAATCGCCAGGCCGGGATAACCCCAAATCCGGAAGGAGGTCTCGACCCGCATCATCATCGCGGCGCCCACGATCAGCGCGGCGATGATCAATCCGACCGTGATCCGGTTCGCCACTTTTTGGAAGCCGAGCACGAGGGTCTTCTCATCAATCGCATCCACGGAAATTTTCATCTCGTTGTTCGCGATCGCGTCGATGATCTTGTTGAGGCGGGCCGGAAGACGCTGCACGAGATCCTTCAGTTCCAGCACGCCGCTGAACAAATTTCCCGGCGAGAAACTTTTCATGAGGCGTTGCTGCATGATCTGGGCGGCATTGCGGCGAATGGAAGCGTTCGGATCGAAGCTGGGCTCGATCGCGCGTCCGACCTGATCGAGGTTGAGAAGCGTTTTGCCGAGCATGGTTAACTCGGCCGGTACCCGCACGCCGTTTTCGCCGGAGGCCTGCGTGACTTCGAGCACGAGCCGTCCCACCTGCATCTGCTCGACCGTGGCGCCCTGTTGTTTGGCGACGATCTCCGCGATGGCGTGCTTGAATTCCTTCTCCGCGAAATCTTCCTTCCGATCGCCAATCCTAATGGCGATGTCCGCCGCGTCGTCCCCGCGTCCTTCGGCGATGGAAAGCAGAAGTTGCAGAAGCTGTTCCTGCAATCCCGGCATGATCCGGCCGACCATCCCCAGATCGATCAGCGCGATCTGATAATCGTCGGTAAGAAAAACGTTGCCCGGATGCGGGTCGGCATGGAAAAAACCATCCACCAAAATCTGCTGCAGGTAAGCGCGGAAAAGTTCTTCGGCGAGCGCGCTGCCATCGAATTCCATTCGGGCGAGCGGGCTCAGGTCCGTGATTTTTATCCCGTGCACGTACTGCATGGTCAACACACGCGAGGTGCTGTAATCGGTGATCGGCTCGGGAACGACGATGTGTTCGAACTCCTTCAGGTGCGCGCCGATCATGGTGAGATTCGCGGCCTCCTGCCGGTAATCGAGTTCGCGCAAAAGGCTTTTCCGGAATTGATCGAGCATCTGACAAAACTCGTAGCGCTTGCCGGCGGCGGTGTGGTTATCGAGAAATTCCGCGATCTCATCGAGCGCATCGAGATCTTCCAGCATCGCTTCCCGAATTCCCGGACGCTGAACTTTCACCGCGACCTGCCGACCATCTCGCAAGCGCGCGCGATGCACCTGGCCGAGCGACGCGGCCGCCATCGGGGTGACATCGAAATCCGAGAACGCTTTCGACATCCGCACGCCGAGTTCCGACGCGACGATCTTTTCAACCTCGTCGAACGCGAACGGCTCGACCTTGTCCTGCAAGCGCGCGAGCGCCTCGAGATAAGCCCGCGGCATGAGTTCGACGCGAGTGGAAAGAAGCTGGCCCAGTTTTACAAAAGTCGGTCCGAGCTTTTCCAGATCATCCGCGAGCTCGCTGGCCTTCGCGGCTTCCTTCGGCGTAACGCGCTGTTCGGCCTCGAGCGTTTCCTCGAGGCCAGTATCTTTCACCAGATCGGACCGGCCATACTTAACGAAGAGCCACGCAATCTGGCGGTAGCGATTGAGATGCTGTGGTTTCAGAGAAATGCCCATGCCATCTCTGAAACGAATTTCGCTAGCGGAACGGCCTTGGCTCCGAGGTTTCAAGGTGGATCGCGCGCTCCGTCGCGCGATTGCTGCCAAAGCCGCTTACCTGGTTCCTCACATCGAGCGACGGAGCGCTCGATCCACCCTACCTACGCCGCTTTCTGGTAGCTTGCCTTATCGTCCGTTTCGAGCCAATCGAAGAGCGTCGTTTTCGCGGGATCAAGGCCATGCGGCTTGACCTGTTCCTCGAACCACTCGCGCTTCTCCGGATCGTTGTAAGGATTCGCCGCTTCCACGCCATCGCCCCATGCCTTCACCTCTTCCGGCGTTTTCTTTTCGCCGTGCGTATCGAGCCATTTCGCCATTTCTTCGTCCGTCGCGCCCTTCTCGACCTCCGCCTTGAAGTCGTCGCCCTTCACTCCCTTGAAACCAAAAAGCATGTTATCCAGCGGACAATCGAAATGATATTCGCCGATGTTCCCGGCGATGAGCGCGCAACATTTATCATAAGTCCGCGCCAAGATTGCGTAACCGCCAATGCGCAGCCGCGGACTGCGCGGCGCTTCCTTCGTCAGATCTTTGCCCTGCACTTTATTGTTCATAGAGAAAACTAAGGCCGAACCGCGTTGCCGCAAACTTTCTCGGAAAAAGACACCCGATTTCCCGCGAAATCCGTATTGACGGTATATGAGTCAACAAAAGGAAATTATCTCAACGATCAATGGGTTGATCGAAACGCTCAAAGATGGCCAGCAAGGTTTTCGCGAGGCGTCGGAAGCGGTGAAGGATTCGCAGCTGAAAACGCTCTTCAATGAGTATTCGCTCCAGCGCTCGAAATTCGCGGGCGAATTGCAGAACGAAGCCATCAGCCTGGGCGAGCACAACCCGGAAAATACCAGCAGCACCACGGGAGCGATGCATCGGGCCTGGATCAATTTGAAGTCGGCGATCACGAGCCAGGACGACCACGCGATTCTGGCCGAGTGCGAGCGCGGGGAGGATTCCGCAGTGGCTGAATACAAAAAGGCCATGGAAGAAGAGGAACTTTCCTCGCCAATCCGCGAAACGATTTCCCGGCAATATGCCGACGTGAAGCGAGCGCACGATCGGATCCGCGAATTGCGCGACGCGGCGAAAAATAACTAGACGCTGTAGCGGCGTCTGCCTTTAACAAGGAGCGGCGATTTGAAATCGCCGCTCCTTGATGTGCTAGGTTCGCGCGATGTTTCGGGTTCGTGCAATCGCGCTGGCTGTATTCGCGGCATCATTGGCGCGCGGAGCGGGATTGATCGCTCCGCCACCACCGGGAAAACTTTACCAGGGCCTTTATCTCGATGAACCGGCCGCGGAGCGCGACCCGACGGAGCACGACATCACCCCGACGGACGTGGCCCGTTTCGAACAAACTCTGGGCACGAAGACGGCCTGGATTTTCTTTTCGAACAATTGGTCCGAAGCGAGAAAATTTCCGGGCGCGACATGCGAATGGATTCGCGGGCTGGGCAAGGTCCCCTATATCCGTCTCATGCTGCGCTCCGATCTCGAGCAAAATCACGCCGAGGAAACTTTCAGTCTCTCGAATATTTTGGCGGGGAAATTTGATGACGACCTCAAGACGTGGGCGCGTGACGCGAAGGCATTCGGCTCGCCGCTCCTGATCGAATGGGGAACGGAGCCGAACGGGAATTGGTTTTCGTGGAATGGAAAATGGAATGGAGGCGCCACGGAAGGTCCGCGCCGATATGTCGCCGCTTATCGGCACATCGTCGATACGATGCGCGGCGAAGGCGGCGACAATCTGCAATGGATCTGGCACGTGAACTGGCTCGACGAACCGGAAGCGAAATGGAACCGGTTTGAGAATTATTATCCGGGAGAAAATTACTGCGATTGGGTCGCGTTAAGCGCGTATGGACCGCTCACTCCGCGCGCGGTGGATGGCACGGAAAGTTTCCGGTTCAAAATGCGGACGGCTTATCCGCGGCTGATGAAGGTCGCGCCCGGAAAGCCGATCGTGATCGCGGAATTCGGTTGCGATATTCATCATCGAAAAGTTAATGCGAGCGAGTGGGCCAGGAGCGCGCTGGACGATTTATTTTCCGGGCGCTGGCCGGCGGTGATCGGGTTTTGCTGGTGGAACGAAACGTGGGAGAACGACGATGTCCGCACGCACAACACCGATATGAATATCCTACATGACGCTGGCCTGACGATGGTGTTTCGAGAACGGCTCGCGAAACATGCGGACAAGCTGCAAGCGGCGCCGATTATCAGCGCCCCGTAACGAAACGGATGTCATCCCGAGGCTGGCGAAGCGCGCCGAGGGACCTCGCAAGCGCTCAACCGCTTTCGCGAGACTTCGTGCGTTCTCCGTCAAGGTGGGTGTTGTGATTCCCGGTAGCCGCAATTTGCAACTGTGAGGTCCCTCGCCGTCTGCGCGGCTCGGGATGACACGCGTTCATTGCTTCAACTCCTTCCGCGCTCATATTGAAGCATGGTCAATGTCTCCATCGAATACACCGGCGATCTCCACTGCGCCGCAGTCCACGGTCCATCTCATGCGAAAATCGCGACGGACGCTCCGACGGATAACAAAGGAAAAGGGGAATCGTTTTCGCCCACGGATCTTGTCGCGACCGCGCTAGGAACTTGCATGAGCACGATCCTGGCGATGGCCGCGGAAGAGCATGGTCTCGATGTGAAAGGGATGACCGTGAACGTAAGCAAGGAGATGTCAAAGGACGCGCCGCGACGGATTATCGCGTTACCGTCGGAAGTGCACATTCCGTTGCCGGCGAATACGCCCCAGCGCGCCTTGCTCGAGAATGCCGCGCTCAATTGTCCCGTGCACAAGAGTCTGCCGGTCGAGATCGAACGCCCCACGAAATTCTTCTGGGAAGGATAGCGTGTCGTATTTCTTACTGTCCGAGCACCCAGGCGAAGATCAACGGCACGCAAATCGTTGCATCGCTTTCGACCACGAACTTCGGAGTTGAGGCCGCGAGCTTGCCCCAGGTGATTTTCTCGTTCGGCACGGCGCCGGAGTAGCTGCCGTAGCTCGTCGTCGAATCGCTGATCTGGCAGAAATAGCCCCACAGCGGCACGGCGGTGCGCTGGAGGTCCTGGTGCAGCATCGGCACGACACAAATCGGGAAGTCGCCGGCGATCCCGCCGCCGATCTGAAAAAAACCGATTGAGCCCTCCCGGTTGCGCAGCCTCTTCGCGTTCTTCGTGTAGTAGTCCGCGAGCCAGGTCATGTATTCGATGCCCGTGCGCACGGTGTGCACATTCCTGACGTCGCCGCGTATCACCGCCGCCGCATACATGTTGCCCAACGTCGCATCCTCCCAACCGGGTACCACGATCGGCAGATTTTTTTCGCAGGCTGCCACCATCCAGGAATGCTTCGGGTCGATCTGATAGCTCTTCTTCAGCTTCCCGCTGCGAAGAATCTTGTACATGAACTCATGCGGGAAATAACGCTCTCCGGCGCGGTCGGCCGCCACCCACTCTTCGAGCACCGCCTTCTCGATCCGTCTCATCGCCTCCATCTCCGGGATGCAAGTGTCGGTCACGCGATTCATGTGCCGGGAGAGCAGTTGCTCCTCGTCTCGTGGCGTGAGCTGCCGGTAGTGCGGCACCCGCTCGTAGTGATCGTGCGCGACGAGATTGAAAATATCCTCCTCGAGGTTCGCGCCGGTGCAGACGATCAGGTGCACCTTGTCGCGACGGATCATTTCCGCCAGCGAAATGCCGAGCTCGGCTGTCGACATGGCGCCCGCGATCGTCATCAGCATCTTGCCGCCGGCGGCGAGGTGTGTCTCGTACCCCTTCGCCGCGTCGAGCAACGCGGCCGCGTTGAAGTGGCGATAACTCTTCGCGATGAATTTCGAGACCGGACCTTTTGTTGCCGCGAGCGCGGCGTTGATCTCTTCCGGGCTTTTCGCCCGCCGTTTGGCTTTCATCGCTTGGCGAACTTGTGTCAGGCCGGATACAGCCATTTCATGTAATCGGCGACGCCGGTCTCGAGCTGATAACGCGGTTCGTAGCCCAGATCGCTGCGCACCCTGGTTAAATCAGCCTGGGTAAAATTCTGGTAATGCGCGTGCGGGTTCTCGATGTAATCAGGCTTAAGATCGGTGCCTAACGAGCGGTTCAGGACATCGACCAGTTCGTTGAAGGAGCACGCCTGACCGGACCCGAGATTGTAAATCCCGCTCTGCGTCGCTTCCAGCGCGCGAATACTGCCTTCGACAATATCCTTCACATAAACGAAATCGCGTTTTTGCTCGCCTTGTTTGAAGATGCGCGGCCGCTGCCCGGATTTCATCTGACGCGATAAGTGGTAAACCATGCTGGCGGGCACGCCTTTGTGCGCTTCGCGAGGGCCGTAGACGTTGAAGTAACGAAGGCCGACGATGATCCAGTCTTTTGAATCGCTGGCCGCGCGATTCCCGAGGTTGTCCATCATCGCCTTGGAAAACGCGTAAACATTCGCGGGTGCGGCGCCGTTGGTTTCCACACTTGCTTCGCTCGCAGCGCCGTAGGTCGCTGCCGAAGAAGCGTAGATCACCCGCGTCTTGTTCGGCTTCGCGAAGTTCAGGAGACGGCGAAAGCTTTCGACGTTGTCGTGCACCTGGACGAATTGATCGTGCA
>JBEEHU010000063.1:0-2808 GCA_041167565.1 Verrucomicrobiota bacterium
GAAATTCGTTCGTTGCGTCGCCCGGTTACACCGTGGCGTCGAGGTCGACGAGAATCTCGCGCGGCTTCGCGCCTTCGCCGGGCCCCAATATGCCGCGCTGCTCCAGAATATCAACGATCCGCGCCGCGCGAGTGTAGCCGAGGCGCAACCGGCGTTGGAGAAGCGAAGTGGAGGCGCGTTTTTCCTGCCGGATAATCTCGAGGCATTTCTCGACGAGCTCCTCGTCTTCTTCGGTCACGTCTTCGGCGGATGTGGTCGACAGTTCGAGTTTATCCTGAACCGAGAGATCGAATGACGGCGGACTTTGCGCGGAAACGAATTCCACCAGCCGGTGAATTTCTTCATCGGTCACGAGAACGCCCTGAGCGCGAATGAGTCGCGACGTGCTCGGCGGCAGATAAAGCATGTCGCCCTGGCCTAACAAACGGTCGGCGCCGTTCTCATCGAGAATCACGCGGCTGTCGATTTTCGATGCGACCTGGAATGCGATCCGGCTCGGGATGTTCGCCTTGATGACGCCGGTGATGACGTCGGCGCGTGGCGTCTGGGTGGCAACGATAAGATGGATGCCGGCCGCGCGTGCCATCTGGGTGATGCGCGCGATCGCGCTTTCCACATCGGCCGGCGCCGTCTGCATCAGGTCCGCCAGCTCATCGATGATGATGACGATGTAGGGCATCCGATCCGGAATGATCAGATCGTCATCGCGCGGGACTTTGATTCCATTGGAGGGGCGAGCTCCCGCGAGCCCGGCGTCGCTGGAGCTCCGCCCTCCATCAGTGGAGGACGCACTAGCAGCTTCATCCAATTCCTTCTGCGTCTTCTTCGCGGGCCGGCCGTTAAAGCTGGTGATGTTGCGAACGCCCGCCGACGCGAAAATTTTGTAGCGCTTCTCCATCTCATCGATCACCCAGCGCAACGCGAGCAACACCTTCTTCGGATCGGTCACGACCGGGATGACCAGATGCGGCAGCGCGTTATAAACCTGCATCTCGACCACCTTCGGATCGATCATGATGAAGCGCAGTTCCTCCGGCGTGAACCGAAAGATCATGCTCGCGACGAGCGCGTTGATGCAAACGCTCTTGCCGCTGCCGGTTGTTCCCGCGACCAAGAGGTGCGGCATTTGCGCCAAATCGGCGATGATCGTTTTGCCGTAAACATCCTTGCCGAGGGCGAGGGGGAGTTTGGCTTTCGTTTTCGCTTCTTCCCAATCCTGCGATTGAAGCAGCTCGCGCAACGTCACTTTCACTTTGCGTGTGTTCGCCAGCTCGATTCCCACCGTGTCCTTGCCCGGAATCGGCGCGAGAATATTGATCCGCTCGGCGCTGGTGGCGCGCGCCAGGTCGCGTTCGAGCGCGACGATCTTGTCCACTCGCACGCCTTTGGCCGGGTAAACTTCGTAACGGGTAATGGTCGGTCCCTTGGTGATGTCGCCGGCTGCGACGGCGATGCCGAACTGCGCCAGGGTTTCGATCAGCGTCCGCTGGATTTGCTCGAGTTCCGCAGGATCGGCTGCGGTGCGGCCTTCGGTGTCGTGGGCATCAAGCAAATCGAAACCCGGCAGCACGTAATTCTCGGCGTCCCAGGTTTGACTCGTTAGGCCGGCGAGCTGCTTTCCTTTCTTCTCCGGGCCGCGCAATTCTGCCAGAGACGGTTTTCGACGGGCGGCTTCCTCCGGCAGCGCGGTAGTGTCCACCACTTTGGGCTTCGGCCGATTCGCCAACTCCTCGGGCGAAACAAAAACTCCGGATGGCTCGGGCACGGGCGCGCCCTTCTTTTTCAACTGCTTCTCGATCACGCGCTGTTGTTTCGCGAGCTCCTGCTGGCTGATCTCCAGCCGTCCTTTCAAATCCGATTTGCGCAACCGGCGCTTCAACTGCCATTCGCTCAACGCGACCATGCCGCTGCGGATGCCCACGACTGTTTGCCTCACGATGTGGATCGGCCGCAGCCCCGTCATCAGGATGAGGCTGCTGACGTAAACGCCAGTCAGCAGAATGATCGACCCAACGCTGCCCATCCAGGTGAGCAGCATTTTTTTTCCGAAGAAGAAGCCGAACCAACCGCCCGGTCCCTGGATATTGAAGGCGAGCCGCCAGCCTTGGAGATGCTGGGTTTGCAACTGGAGTAAACAGGCGCCGGAGACGATGAACAGCACGATCCAGGGGATCCGCGGCGTCGTCCGCAAATTGGAGTGAAACAACTTCGCGCCGCCGAAGCCGAGCAGGACCACCGCGAGCAAATAAGAAGCGGCGCCGATCATCAGGTAGGAGAATCCGGCGATGATCGCTCCGAACGGCCCGATGAAATTTTGCGCGGGCCGGTTCGGCGGCGAGACGTGGCTGAAGGGGACCCACGACGGCAAATCCTTTGGCGCGTAGGAAATCAGCGCCAGGAAAAGCAGGGTGCCGACACCGAGAAGAATGAGAGCGAAGACTTCGTTCCAGGCGTTGTTTTTGGTAGTGCGAGCCACTGCGGCTCATAGTAATCCGACGATGTGCCCTTTCAATTCGCAATCTGCTTTCCTCCTTGCGCCGTCCAAGCCTCGCCGCTTACTGTGCCAAACCTTATGCGATTATTTCTTCGCAGAGCCGGTCTCATTCTCGCACTCGGCTCGCTAGTCTTCTTCTTGTCCTGCGAGCGCCATCGCGTCGGCGAACTGCCGCTCGAAGAACCCTCCAAAACTCCAGCGGATGAACACGCCGCGACAACGCCGCACGCTTCGCCCTCGGCCGCGGCGCGCTCCACGCCCGCGAATTTTTTCCCGGATAAACCGAAACCGTAACCAAACAGGACCGACGCATG
>JBEEHU010000064.1:0-49163 GCA_041167565.1 Verrucomicrobiota bacterium
GATTTCGGCAAGCACATTATCCCGCAGGCCATTCAGGAGCGGCTGGTGAGCGGTTACATTTTCAACGGCTACTGGGAAGACATCGGGACCATCCGCGCGTTCTACGAAGCCAATCTCGATCTGACCGATCTGTTGCCGCAATACAGCTTCTTCGATGCGTCGGCGCCGATCTATACCCACCCGCGTTTCTTGCCGGGCAGTAAAATCAACGGCGCGACCTTGCGGCAGGCCATCATCGCGGATGGCTGCATTATTTCGGATGCGCACCTGGAGCGGTCCGTGATCGGCGTGCGCAGCATCATCCAAACCGGGGCGACGATTCGAAACAGCATCGTCATGGGCGCCGATTACTACGAAACGGACCCGACGAGCGAACGCGGCTTGCCGCCGATCGGGATCGGGCGCAACTGCGTGATCGATCGCGCGATCATCGACAAGAACGCGCGAATCGCGGATGGCGTTGTCATTACGCCGGAAGGAAAGCCGCCCGATCTCGATGCCGGGAATTACTTCATCCGCGACGGAATCGTCGTGGTGCCGAAGAACGCCGTGATCCCGGCCGGGTTCTGGATTTGAGGCGGAAGCGCCGTTACCTGCGTCCCTGGATCAACGCACCCGCCTCGCCTTCTCGCTCCCACTTCTGCTGCTGATTCCAGGGAAGGGCGGTCTCGCGGGTACCGGCGGGGTCGGCAATCAGGGGCGGCTGGTCTTTCGTGCAGGAAGCCAGGGCCGTCGCCGCGCAAATGAGAAACGCGCTGCGAGTGAGTAATCTCGCAACGGGATCAGGAATTAGTGCCAGCATAAACGACAATATCACCGGGTTGCACCTGGACGCCGCGCGCCAGACTGCTGGTGATGATATCGCCGATGGCGGTGCTGGGTTCAACTGAGGAAATGCGAATCTTGCCAATGTAAGTACCACCGCGCATCACGAGCATTTCCGTATTTGCCTCTACTCCCTGCCGTCCGCCAAGACTTAAGACCACGAAATTGTAGGCCTGATTCACCGCGAGGACCATGCCTCTGATCCCGGGATTTCCCGCACTGGCCGGCCGGTGTTTCTTCTCGGTTTCCAACTGGGTCGAGCGTTCCTGGGTGCTTTTCATTTTGTCTGCCAGAAGCGCCTTCTCGCGTTCGGCGGCATCGAGCTGCTTCTTCGCGTCGTCGAGTTGCGCCTGTAAGTCAGAGGCTGAAGCGGTGGAAGGAGGCGCGCCCGCGACCGGCGTCGTATTTGCGTTGTCGATCCGCTTTCGCAGGTCGGCGATCTCGGCTTCGTTGGCTCGCAGTTTCGCCTGGAGATCGTTTTTTTCTGTTTGCGCTTTGAGGAGTTCCGCCTCGGTGCTGGCAACTTTTGTCTGCGTGTCACCGAACTTCGCAGTGGCGGCGGCGACTGCTGCTTCGCGCCCCTTCAACTCTTTTTCGCGCCTGACTTGAAGCTGATCCGCATTTTGGCGCGCGGTTTCGCGCTCCGTGACTTCGGCGCGCAGTTTCCGGGTCCGCTGAGTATTAAGAATCCCAAAAACCGCCGAGAGCGCGAGTAGAGTGATGGAAACAACGATCAGTGTTCTGGATGTGATCACGCCAAGACAAAAAGAGAAGGCATCGGGGGACGACGGATCGTATGAAATCCGGCGCCGTCATTGCAAACTCATTCGCGCGCCTGGGCTTTTCGCAGCCGCCATCGTCGTATTTCGCGTTGCGCCGGTTCTACTTCCCACCTATAGAACGGCATATGGGTCAGCAACATCGGGTGAGAGTGAAACGGCGGCGGCGCGCCAATTATTTGGATCGCAAGAAGGCCGCGGCGAAGGCGGCACCGACCCGACGGGAAGTGGTCCCGAAAACCAAGGCAAAGCCGCGCAAGCAGAGCGCCGCGCCCGCGTAAGCGCGAGATCTCCGCGCGCACGGACCCGCGATTTGTGCGATGACACTTTTAGGGAGGCAAAGTGCGCGCCCAGTATCTCATTGTCGATGGCCATAGCGTGATCTTTGCCTGGCCGGAATTGCACCAGTTGCACCGCCGCCGCACGTCGCTGGCCCGGGACGCGCTGACGAAAAAGCTGCGCGATTATCAGGACTGGACCGGAACTCGCGTGGCCGTCGTTTTCGACGGAAAAGGCTCAGCCGTGAGCGTGAGTTCAGACCCCGGCGAGATACAAATCTTTTATTCCCGTGAAGGGCAGAGCGCCGATTCCATTATCGAGCGGCTGGCGAGTAAGTACGGCAAGCGTTTCAAACTCCTGGTCGCGACGAACGACGTGCTGGAACAGGAAACGGCCAGCGCTTGTGGCGCCGAATGCATTTCCGCGGAAGCATTACGCTGGGCTCTCGAAGAAGCTGTGCCGAGGTAGCAGGAATTTCGCGCTTAAGCCGCGCCGGCCAACACGTGATGGGGCCGGGCCAGCGCTTCGCGTCGCGCGCGCTGCTGACAGGTAGCGAGCACGCGCGACAAAACGCAATAAAGTTGTTCGATCGGAAGATTCTTACTGACGTAGCCATTGGCTCCGGCGCGCAACGCGGCGTGCATCCGCTCTTCGTCATATCCGATGCCGGTGAAAACGATGATGGGAAGATTCTGGCTCATCTCTCGGATGAACGAGATCAGGGAAATGCCGTCCACCTTGGGCATATTGAGATCCACGACCACAACATCGCACTGATGATGTTCGAGCCAGGCGGCAGTCTGGAAACCTTCGGTGAGGAATTCGCAGGTGTGGCCTTTTTGTTTTAAGTAGGTGACGAGAAACTTGGTGATCGCTGGATCATCATCGATCAGAAGGAACTCGGCGGCATCGCGGGTAAGCATTTTCATGGTGCGGTCTCGGTTATAATTACTATAATCAGTATAAGCACTAACCTTGCCAACTCCGAACTGGGCTTTTCCGAGGTCTAGAGCAAAGCAGACTCCGGGTGTTCAGAACACCGAAGCGGTTAAGCGCCTTGGGTCGGCTAGCCGATTTGGCTGAAGCCGCTAACCGGTGGTCACGCTTTGCCGGACAGCGTCGAGTTGGCTGGCTGAACCGAGCTTGCCGTTCTTGTGCGCAATGAAGTTCGCATACTCCTCGACAAAGATTTTGCCGGGCGGCCGGAAATCGAATTCGGCCGGATGATCGCGAAAATACTCCCGGTGCACTCGAGTCCAGACGAGGCGGCCATCGGTATCAATATTTACCTTTGTCACCCCCAGCTTGGCGGCCGGCAGATATTCTTCTTCATTAACGCCGCGGGCCGACGGGTCGAGCTTGCCACCGGCAGCGTTGATCCGGCGCACCTCTTCGACAGGCACGCTGGAACTTCCGTGCATCACGATGGGCATACCGGGGATTAGCCTTTTAATTTCTTCGATCACTTCGAAGTGGAGACTTTGCTGGCCTTTGAACTTGTAGGCGCCGTGGCTGGTGCCGATCGCGGCCGCCAGGGAATCGCAGCCGGTCCGTTTCACGAACTCGACCGCCTCTGTCGGGTTAGTGAGCGAAGCGTGGCCTTCATCCACCTTTATGTCTTCTTCCACGCCTCCGAGTTGGCCGAGCTCAGCCTCCACGCTGATGCTCTTGGCGTGCGCCCGATCCACGACTCGCTTGGTGATGGCGATGTTTTCTTCGAACGATTCATGGCTCGCGTCGATCATGACCGAGCTGTAAAACCCCGACTCGATACAATCGTAACAGGTCTCCTCATCGCCATGATCGAGGTGCACGGCGAAAATTGCCTCGGGAAACATCCCCTCCGCGGTGCGCACCAGAGCTTCCAGCATTCGCTTATCCGCATATTTTCGGGCTCCTTTTGAAAGCTGGATAATGAAAGGCGCTTTGCTTTGGACGTTGCCGCGGAAGAGCCCGAGGAGCTGTTCCATGTTGTTAACGTTATATGCGCCCACGGCAAATTTTCCGTAGGCCACTTTGTAGAGTTGAGCGGTGGTGACGATCATTGAGGAGTTTGAGTTGAAGTTGAGCGAGCCTTGACTCTCAACTCGTAACTTTCAACCCTGAACTTTCTTCAGTGCCCGTTTGGATTGGCCGGGAGCATGATGCTCACCGAGGTGCCATGCGGGTTGGAATCAATATCGACGCGCCCGTTATGGTCGAAAACCGTCCGCTTCACGATCGGCAGGCCCAATCCCATTCCGCGTGCTTTCGTCGTGCAAAAGGGCGAAAAGATTTTCTCCTGGAGATCGGGCGAGATGCCTTTGCCATTATCCTGGATCGTCACGAGCACGCCGCTGGTGCGCTCGCCTTCGCGAATCGACTTGGCCGCTAAAGTGATGCGCGGCTTGCTTTGACCGGAGGTCGCTTCGGCGGCATTCGCTACCAAATGCGCGAAGGCTTCGGTTAATGCGTTTTCGTCTCCCAGGACTTTCGGAAGGTCGTTAGGCAGGTTCGTGTCGATGGCGAGGCCGTTCTTCGCCACCCGATCGCGCGCCAGCTCGATGGCCTTCTTCACCGATAAACGGAGGTCGATCGGTTTCATGACCAGTTCCGAGGGATGAGCAAAGTTGTTGATCTGCGTGATGATTTTATCGAGCCGATCGATTTCCTGCACGACGATCTCGTTAAAGTCTTTCCGGAAATCGGGATCGTCGAAGCGCTCGGGCAGAAGCTGAGCAAACGTCTTGATGGCGACGAGCGGATTCCGGATTTCGTGGGACATGCTCGCAGCCAGATCGGTCCAGAATGCCGCGCGATCCACGAGATCCTGTTTTTGCCGCAGATTATCTTCGGCAGTCAAATCGTGGACCACCGCAACGGCGCCGAGCGGATTTTTTTGGTCGACTAACCGGCGCGTTTCCACGGAAAGCGATCGCCGCGTATTGGGATCAATCCATTGGCGAGCGGGAAGATTCTCCCTCGCGTCGAGGGTTTCGCGCAGGAACGCAGCCAGGCGGCCACCCACTACTTCGACCGGTTGATTTAGAGCGTTTCGCGCCTCAACGCCCAGGATTTGCTCGGCGGTCGGATTGAACCATCGAATGGTCGCCTCCTCGTCTGTGGCGACGATGCCGGGCGGAATCGATTTCAGCAACGTTTCGGCCAGCGTTTTTTGTAGCGTGACTTCTTCATAGAGCAACGCGTTCTCGAGGACGGTGGAGACATGTTCGGCGAGAAGCATCAACCCTTCGAGGTCGTGGTAATCGAAGCGCTGGCCAGTAACGCGGTGGCCGAAAAAGAGCCACCCGATGATGTGACCCCGCGCATGGAGCGGCACGATCACTTCCGCGCCGAAGGTATCGAGAGCGCGCCGCATCAGGGTGCGTTGCCCCTGGTCGATCCCCTGGGTGAGGTTGCTCCGGCAAATGAGGTGGGCGTGCAATTCGAACCAGCGCACGAGCGCGTCGCGGTCGCCATATTCCACTTCGGATGTCTCCGGAAGGCAGCGCAGCCCGGCGCGAAGCCGATAGCGATCGCCCTGCCTGATTTTCGAAAATATACCCACGCGGCCCACTCCCGTCGCGTCAGCCACGCCTTCCACGACGCTGGCTAAAAGAGCTTCGACGTTATCGAAGCGCCGAAAGACGCGGGGAAAACGCAGGAGCGGCATCGAGGACGACGACTCCCGCCGCTCGGTTGCCGCTTCGATGCGTCGCAAAGGTTCTGGGGTAAATGGGACCACGGCCTGTTCGCGCAGGTCGCGGTTTTCCTGAAGCACCCGCAAATGCTCGAAACCGCGGGCGATCAGCGCCTGCAAACGTCGCCGATCGATTTGCAGATCCTCTGCGGCGTAAACGCCGGATTGCTCGGCATCGCGTAACGGTTCCGAGCGCAAAGTTCCCAGTGCCACGATCAGGATGTCCGGAAAGCCGGCCTGGATCTGATCGAGCAGATCGCGCGCTTCCTTTGCGCGCAAGTCCAGGAGGAGGAGCGCCGGACTGCTCTGCTGAAGAACGGAATCGAGCCGATCGGCCGAGTTGACGTGCCGCACTTGGGCGAGCGCGCTCAAGAATGCTTTGACGCGCCGGATAAAATCCGCGTCCTGAGAATAGAGAATGCAAATGGGGGAGGGGAGAATCATGCGGCGACAACCTCCTGGTTGAACCTAACGAGTGGTAGCAAAATATGGAAAGCAGTGCCCTTCGAGAGTTCGCTTTCGACTTCGATCTGTCCGCCATGTTCCTGGATGATGCCGTGGACGACGGAGAGGCCCAGGCCGGTCCCGTAATCTTTCGTGGTGAAGAACGGATCGAACACGTGCGGGATATCTTCGCTGCGGATTCCCTCGCCATCGTCGCGCACCGTAACCCGCAAAATTTCATGCGCATCGCCATTGGTCCCGGAAATAGCAGCGACCCATTCATCCGCGGGACGAATTTCGGTGCCGACGCTTAATTCGCCGCCTTTGTTCATGGCATCCATGGCATTGAGGAAAAAGTTAAGAAAAACTTGTTCGAGTTGGTCGGCATCGGCGCGGATAGTATCCACATCGGCTTCCCAGGAACGAGTTAATTTGATTTCTTTCTGGTAAAGGCGATGTCCGACGAGCTGCAGCGATTTCTCGAGCACTTCGTGCACGTGCATCGGCTTCAAAACCGGCTTGGCCGGCCGCGCGAAGCGCAGGAGCTGGTTCACCAACGAGTCGATGCGGTCGATCTCGTGGCCGATCAGGTTGGAAAACGTTTCGCGGAAATCGGAGTCCTGATATCGCTCCGGGAGCAATTGGGCGAAGGTCTTGATCGAAACAAGCGGGTTCTTGATTTCGTGCGCCATGCCGGCCGAGAGAGTGCCGAGACTCGCCAGACGGTCGCTCCGGCGAATTTGCAATTCGAGGCGTTTGAGCGCGGTGATATCGGTAAGCACGACCAGGGCGCCGAGCATTTCACCCTGCTGTCCGTGGAAAATCGAACTGCTCGCCCGGACGACGACGTTGTGATCGTCGGTCGGAAGAATGAGCTCGCCGTTCTCCTGGCGGTCGCCGGTGCGAATCGTTTCGCACAATATTTCGCGCAATCCCGCGGGCAGATTATCGAGCGAGCCATCGATGATCTCGCGCGGGTCGAGGCCGGTGATCAGGCCCGCTTCGTTATTAAAAACGGTGACGCGTTCGTTGGCGCCGGCCGCGATCACGCCGGTCGTCAGGTTTTCCAGGAGCGTTTCATTATAGATTCTTGCGTTTTGAACTTCCGTGAATAATTGCGCGTTATCGATCGCCACCGCGAGCTGCCCGCAAAGGACTTGAAGGGCGTTTTGCTCGACCGCCCCGTATATTCGGCCGTTGAGTCGCGGGCCCAGCAGCATGACGCCGGCGAGGTGCTGCCGGGAAAAAATTCCCAGCGCGACGGCTATCTTTAACAGAAACATCTCCTGCATCACCCGTTCGAGTTCCGGGGTCGTGCGAATGCGATGCAACTCGTCGAGCACGAGGACTTCCTGGCTGGCGGCGAGATAGGAGATGGTCGCCTCGTCACGATTCAGTCGTAATTCGGTGACGTTCGAATCCGATTGGGCCACCGGATAACGTTGCACGTACGCGTCCTTCTCGGGCAGCAGAATCAAGACGCGATCCGTGCCGACCGCTTCGCCGATGGTCGTGGCGAAGCGACCGAGCAGATCGTGGAGTGTCGTCACGGATTTCAGAATCGCCGCCGCCTGACTCATGGTGGATTGGAAGTCGATTCCGCGCGCGCCAATGAAGAGCCGATTGGCAAAACGCTGAGAGATCCCGCGCGCAGGCGCCATCGCAAACGCGACCACCAGCGCCGCCGCGAGATGTCCAAACGTCTTGGCTTCGCCGGGGAAAACAGGTCTCGCCGCTGTCGAAACGAGCCACCAAACCAATCCATAGAGCGCCAACAAATAAGCGGTCAGGACCGCGTAGGAGGTGACGCGGCGGAAGAAAAACCCGACGTCCATTATCTTCCGCGTCGCAATGCCGTAAGCGATGATCAGGCTAAAGACGACGATCCGGAAAGGCGCGAACTGCACCGCGATGGCGCGCTCCACGAACGGGCTAAAAGCCACCAGGATCGCCAAAGCCACTTCGCCCGCGACGACGAATTGAAATTCGACCTTCTGTATTCCGGAACTCCGCCGCAGATCCAGGACGCAGAAAATGATGACTGCGACTACGGCCCCCGCCAGAAAGGCGTCGAAGACCGGAAAGAGCGGACCGTAAACGGGGAGGGGAATCAACTCGTGGCCTGTCTCCGCCTGCCGAATCTCCGCGTAACGCAGGAATGGCCGCGTGTAACAAACGCCAATCGCGACAAGGCTTGGAATCGCCAGACCCGCCAGGCGTCGCCCGATTTCACGCCATCCACTGTCCCGGCAGAGAATGCCCAGTCTCAGCAGATTGAATCCATTGACCACCAATATTCCGCTCGCCGATGCGTTCCTGATCCAGAATTCCGCCGCGGACGCGGAAGTCGCGTTATACGCAAAATGAAGGGAGAGGAGCCAGGCGGAAATGAAAACAGAAACGACGAGGAAACTCTGGTTCGCGTGGTTGCGGGAGTTCGCTCGATAAACGGCCAGGCCAAGCCCGAATTGCACGAGCAGGGCCAACCATAATGGGAGGGTGGCTACGTTCATTCCGGAACGCGATCCACGACGAGGCTGCTGTTTCCCCCGCCCAATCCGCGTACGTTAATGAGCGCGGTGTTGATCTTCCTCGTGCGGAAATGTCCGGTAACGTAATCAAGATCACATCGAGGATCGGGGACTTCATAGTTCGCGGTGGGCGGAATGATCCCATACTTAAAGCACAAACCGCACGTGATGAGCTGATGCGGCCCCGCAGCCGAAAGAGCATTGCCGGTCACCCCCTTGATCGAGCTGATCGGAATGCTGTAAGCGCGCCGTCCGAAAACGCGCTTGATCATGTCTGTCTCCACGATGTCGAGCGCCGGATGTCCCGGGCCGTAGGCGCAGATGTAATCGACGTCTTCGATGGTTTTCCCCGCGCTGCTCAACGCGGCCCGCATCGTCTGACCGAGCCCGAACAATTCGCCATTCGCGTAATCGTCGCCCTGCGTTCCGTAACCGGTGATCTCCATATATGGAGTCGCCCCGCGCGCGATCGCAGTTTCGTAGTTTTCGAGGATGACCATCCCCGCACCTTCGGAAATCACTCCCGAATCTCGCAGTTGATCAAAAGGCCGGCTGGCCCGTTCCGGATCGAGATTTCTGGTCGAACTTAGGCCCGCGGCCGCGAAGCTCGCCATCGAGAGCGGAGTGATCGTCGCATCGGTGCCGCCAGCCACCGCGATATCCGCTTCCCCTTGGCGAATCATTGCAGCGGCGGAGGCGATTGCATCTAGGCCGGACGGGCATGCCGAGGAAATCGTGGTGGCCCTCGACGAAATCCCCAGGGCCATGGTGAGCATTTGGGTTGCTGCCTGCGGTTGGCAATCCACAACACCTGCGGTGACGGAGCGTGGCCCCTTGCGATGAAGGCTGTCGAAACAATCTTCAAGAATCTCCATCGCGGTAGTGCTGACGCCGAGCATCACCGGAATGGGGTGGTCGACTGCATACTTCGATGGATCGAAATCGGCGTCCGTGAGTGCCATTTTCATCGCGGCGAAAGCGAACTGCGTATGCCGCGCCATCCGCTTGGGCTTGAACTTCGCGTCGATATAATCCAACGGCTCAAAGCCCTTGACCTCGCCGGCGATGCGGCTCTTGAATGCGCTCGGGTCAAAACTCGTGATCGTGCCTATTCCACTCCGGCCAGCGACCAGTGAGCTCCAGAATGCATCGAGCCCGATGCCATTCGGCGCCAGAATTCCCATCCCAGTTACGACCACGCGGTTACGTCTGTTCATGTCAAACGATTGGTATTTACCTAACGAAGGGGCATTCTAGCGATTACATTAAATCGAGTCATTATGTTTTTCGCCCACCTCGGACTGATGTTATTCACCAAATTTTCGACTTATTCACAAGTTGCTTCTTGTGGCTAAGCGAAAAAGTTTCACACTCATAGACGCCAGTTGCACGGCGAGGGGTGCCGCAATATACACTCTTCCCGCGGCACGGCCTTAGCTTTCTTCCACCTACCCACATGGTTGCCACCGATCTCCCCCAAGTCCTCGTCATCGATGACGAGCTGGGTCCGCGTGAAAGTTTGCGCATGCTCCTGAAGCCCAACTATCAGGTTTACACAGCCGATAATGTCGAGGCCGGTCTGCGCATTCTCCGCGAAAAAAAACCGGACGCTGTCATCAGCGATATTCGCATGCCCGGGACCAGCGGCATCGATGGCTTGCGCAAGATCCGCGAGATCGATCCTCACGTGGCGGTTATCATGTTGACCGGATTTGGTGCGCTCGAAACGGCGCAGGAAGCTTTGCGACTGGGCGCGAATGATTACATCAGCAAGCCATTTGATGCGCGGGAAATGCGCGAAGTCATTGGGCGCAATGTCGAACGCACCCGCACTAATCGCAGCGGCGTAAACGCCGCCGCGGAGATCAAGGAACTCAACAATCGGCTGCTCAAGGAACTCGCGCAAAAAGAGCGGCTGGCCTCGTTAGGCCAGGCTTCCGCGGAATTTGTTCACGATCTCGGCAATCCGCTCACGATCGTCTGGGGCTACGTTCAATTGCTCGCCAAGAAACTCGAACAGTCCGAGAAAGAGAACGGCGCCCCCAGCTCGACTTCCGCAAAAGAGCTCAACATCATCGAACAGAATGTGCGGCTCTGCCGCGAACTCCTCACGATGTGGCAGAGCTACGGGAGCGTCGAGGCCGCGCCGCACAAAGCGATCTCGGTCTCCGGGATTGTGCGCGAAGTCGCCAAGGGCGTTGGTCCAATGGCGACGCAAAACGAAGTAAACTTAAAGTGCGATATTTCCGACGACGCCTGCAATCTCCTGGGCGATCCCGTGCAGCTTACGCGCGCGATCCAGAATGTGATCATCAATGCCCTGCAGGCCTCGGCCGAGAAAAAGGGATCGGTCACCGTCAGTTGCATGCGCAAGGATTTTTACGTCGACGTCCGGGTGGAAGACACCGGCTATGGAATCGCGCCCGCGCAAATGGCGAAAATCTTCGATCCATATTTCACGACCAAACAGGGCAAGAGCGGGACCGGTCTCGGTCTCTACATCACCAAGAAAGTCGTCGAAGATCACAACGGCTCGATCAAAGTCGACAGCACTCCGCAAGCCGGCACCACGTTCACGATCCGGTTGCCGCTGGGCGAATAATTAGAAGCGCGTTCGCCTTTCCCTTCGGGTAGCCAAAGCGGCGCGTTACAGTTTCGCTTGTCACTGCCAGCCCGTTCCATTCTGTTGAACGAGTGTCCGGTTCTTCCTATCGCGTAGCGCCCATTTTTCTCATCCGCATGGCCGGGGTGCCATTCGACGTTGTCGAAAAACTGGCCACCGTGAAGACCGCGAAAGCCGCGCGAGAACTACTCGTTAGGCAGACCGACTTCGCCCGGGCCAAAGCCGAGGTCGAAGATCTTCTTCGGCATCGGGGACACGGGCTTTCCGAGGAATTGTTTCGGGCCTGGCGCAAAGCGATCCGGTCCGGCACGATGCCGCCCGCGGCCGATCAATCTTCACATGCCTTCGCGAACTGCTGGGAATGCGCCTCGAACGTTGCGAAGGCTGAAGCGCTTCTGGAAGAGACTTTGCAGCGAGAGCTCCGCGCCGCCCGCGAAGCGCTTTACGAATCCGTCCGCACCGTTCTTCCGCCGTATCTCGTCTTTGTGGCTGAGGGCTTGCGGGAGCGGCTCGCGCAACAATCGTCGGCGCTTATCGATCTTCCGCCGCGCAACAAATCGGCGCGCGCGCATGAGCGTCATCTGCTTTTGTACCTGCAGCGCATTTGCGCGAAGAACGATTCGTTAAGCGCCTTCGGACCCGAAGGCTGGGGGACGATTGACGATGCGATCGACGGTTTGCGTTTGAAACCGACACCGGGAATCGCGAAGCGAGAGACCTTTCTCGAACGTTGGACAGCCCACGGAGTCGCGGCGGCGATGAATGCGGACCCGGAAATCGGCGCCGAGCTTTCGCCCAGGCTGCATCCGAACGGCCGGATCGAGGGTGATCAATTTATCTTTACCGATACCGGCGAAACCACGCCGCTCGATCCGGAAACAATCGCACTCCTGAATCGCTGCGACGGGAAAACGCCAGCGCACTCGTTAGGTGTCGAAATCGAAGAATTAATGCAGCTTGCGCACCGGAGGATGGTCCGCTGGGAAGTGGAAGTTCCCGCCGTAGTTCCGCACGCTTTCGATGTTCTGGTCTCGGACGTTTCGCTCTGGCGGGAAGGACCGGCGCGGACGCGCTGGCTCGATCTCCTCCAGCCGATTGCCGCGCTTCCGAAGAAATTTGCGGAGACGGAGGAGACGAATTCGCGGATCGAGATCATCGACGAAGCGAGCGAGCGCTTCGAGCAACTCGGCGCGGCGCGCAAGACGGCCGATCGATTTCTCTACTCCGCGGGCAATCCCATCGGCGAAGAATGTTTTCGTGAATGCGGTTTCTCCATTGCCGATAAGTTGATCAACGAAGTCGCGATCGATGCGGCACCCTGGATCGATCTTTGGCGCGACTGTTACGCCTTCGTCGCGAGCCGTGTGGGCGCGGGCCTGCGCGGTCTACTCGAGAAAGCGCCGATGAAAAATGGCGCGCTCCCTCTTCCCGCTTTCATCCGGCACTGCGAACAAATGAAAATGCCTTTGACGGGTCCGGCCATGGTTGCGCTTGCGCACATGGCCTTTCAGGAAGTGAAAGCCGCCTTCCGCGAGCAAATGCGAGATCGCGCGGACGCCGACGAATGGGAGCTGACCGCGGAGGATTGCCGCTTCATTCGGCGGAACTTCGAGTATCCGAAGTTCGATGAATATACGTATCCTTCCGCCGACATGCAGATTTCCGCCCGCTCGGCGGAAGCGGTCGAGCGCGGCGAGTATCAGTGGGTTCTGGCCGAACTCCACCCGCCGGTGGCGCTCCTTCACCATGGCTTTTACTGGGCCTGCCCCGACCAAGCCGCGCTCGGCCGCGCGCTGGCCAGCACGGTAAACGGCCGTCCCACTTTTCACTTCGGCTTTTTCGCCATCGATTTCACCGCAACGACTACGGTGCGCGTCCTTGATGCCTTGCCCGATCTCACGAGTTTCGTCGCGCCGCAGCGCGGCGATCCGCGCTGGCGCTTGATCCCGCCTGCCGAAACGGAAGTCTATTTGGAAGAAGGCAGCGGCGATGTTTGCCTGCGCACCCGCGTCTCGCAAGAACATCTCGGCTCGTTTGCGCGGGCATGGGTAATACCGCTAGGTTTTCATCCTTTTCTCTTCGGGCGTTCGCCCCACATGCCGCGCTTGCGGTGCGGCAAAGTGATCGTGCAACGGCGCTCGTGGACCGTGAATCTAGAGGAGCTGCCTCCTGGAAACTACACGGGGATTTCGCGCGCACTCATTCTGGCCATCGAAACATTGCGCGCGGCGAAAGGCTGGCCGCGCCATATTTACATTCGTCCGAGCGAACAAGCGTTGCGCCGGAGCGGGGCGGAAGGCCGCGATAAAGATACCAAGCCGGTCTACATCGATCTAGAGAGCTACTTGTTCCTCGAAGTTTTTCATCGCTGGCTCACCAAGTCCGGCGAGCTGGAAGTGACCGAAATGTTGCCCACACCCGATCAATTGCTCTGGCAGGAGGCCGATGGCCGCCGCACCTTCGAGCTTCGCACCCAGATCGTCCCGGCGTAATTTGGAAATCTCTAAATCCGAAGCCCGAAATCCGAAACAATGACCAAGGGAAAATTTCCAAATGCGAGTTCTGCGTTTTCCCCGATTCGAAGTTTGTTTCGGATTTCGAGTTTCGAGTTTCGAATTTTCTTCCCATGAAGATCATTGCCGTCGCGAATCAAAAAGGCGGGGTGGGCAAAACGACCACGTCCGTTAACCTCGGTTGCGCCCTGGCCGAGGAAGGGTTGCGGATTCTAATCATCGATCTCGATCCGCAGGGAAATGCCACTAGCTCGTTCGGCCTGCAGGAACTGGAAGGAGAGACCTTGTACGAGCCGCTCTTGGGCAGCGTGTCGATTGCCGAGAAAATTTTGCCGACGCGCGTCGAGCGCGTCTTCATCGTGCCCGCGGATCTCGATCTCGCCGGCGCCGAAGTGGAGATCGCGCGGATGGAAAATCACCTGACCCGCCTGGCCGACACGCTCGCGCCGCTCCGCTCGGATGAGACCTTCGATTACGTGCTGCTCGATTGCCCGCCATCGCTCGGCATCCTGATGACGAACGCGCTCGCCGCCGCCGACGAACTGTTAACTCCAATTCAATGCGAATATTTCGCGCTGGAAGGCCTGGTGAAAATTGTTCGCATCATTGAGCAAGTGCGTGATTCCGGCGCGAACGATCGGCTCGAGATTGGCGGCATCGTCATGACGATGTTCGACAGCCGCACCAACCTCAGCGCCCAGGTCGTAGCCGACGTCCGCGAGCATTTCGGCGAACGCGTTTACGAGACCGTGATTCCGCGGACGGTGCGGCTAAGCGAAGCCCCAAGCTTCGGTAAATCGATTCTCGAATACGACACGAACGGAACCGGCGCGCGCGCCTATCGAGCGCTCGCTCGAGAGTTCATCCGGCGTCACGAACCGCACGAATCAGCATTGTAGCTTCGTCGTCTGTGGCGGCAGAGTCCGCCGAACATCACAGCCCGAAAAAAGGTTTGATCGCATACGTCCAACCGATTTTGTCAGTGCGAAGAAAGTTCAACAAATAACTTCTCTTCGTCTCCCAGGCACCCCGCCGAAGTAGTTGCAGCATCGACCCGGACCTCCGCGACGCGGATTGCAAAAGGAGGTCTCCCATCTCTTCAAAACGTATTCAGGTCGGCTTTTGGGTCTGCGCATCCTTGCTAGTGGCTCTTTCAGCCGGAGCGGGCTTAGCCCCCGCGCCCCCACCTACGCCCACGCCGCCGGTGGTCATTGATCCTCCGCCGCCCACGCCGTCGTCAATACCGACGCCAACGCCGTCGCCGCTACAAACACCGACCGTTCCACCGATTACTCCGCCTCCTCTCATAACGCCTCCGCCCGTTCATACGCCTACATTCCGCCGCTGCCGCCCACACCTACGCCACCGGTAGTCATTGATCCCCCGCCACCTACACCGTCGCCAACGCCCCCACCGCTACAGACACCGACCGTGCCACCGGTTCAGACGCCAACCGTGCCACCGATCACTCCGCCTCCTCTCGTAACGCCTCCGCCTCTTATCACCCCGACGATTCCGCCACCGCCACCTTCACCCACCGTCCCCCCAGTCAGTACGCCTACAGTTCCGCCGGTGCATCCTCCGACGCTCCCCAGGTCAGCTAATCCTCAGTTCGCAAACGTGACGGTACAGTATGGGCAAGGCGGCTCGCTCCAGCTTCAGAACTCTTTGGGTCGCTTCCAACCGGTCGCTTTGCAGCCGGCTCAAGCCGTCATCGTTATGATGACATTCACAGCGCCAGATTTCGGACAGCCGGCGGACGTTCAGGTGCTCGATGGAGGCGCTATTGGCAGTATCGTTCCAACCCCGAGACCGGTGCCCTCCATTATACCGACACCGCCGCCTGTCGATCCTTGCACAGTAATTGAGTGCAATCTTGATCCGAGCAAACTAATTGACACCAGCCAGACGATCCCGGTCTCCCTCACCGGTCAGCTTCTCTTTAGCTTCCGGCCAGGCGACGGACCGGGGATGCATCGCGTCTCGGTGACGGTCGGTGGCAATCAATACATCCTTGAGTTCTGGCAGCAGGATCCAGCGGCGCCTAACAACAACCCCGGCTTTCTTCATGCGTATTAAACGCGCGATGCACGTCCGATTCTGCCGGTTGCTCGCGCCCGGCGGGATTGCCTGGTTAATCGCAGCAGCACTACCTGTCCACAATGCCATGGCGCAGGACAACGGTGGTAACAACAATCCCACCGGCGTTAGCGGCCAGTTTAACGGCAACGTCACCACCGCTTGTTCCTATGATCCTTATACCGGCAACGCTCAACGTGTGGTGGACGACATTATCGTGCCGGGCAGCGTGGGCGCTTATCCGCTCAAGTGGAGCCGCATCCACAACACGCGCTCCGGCGTCGGTTGGCCTGGCGAGATGGGTATTGGATGGTCGCATTCTTATTCATGGCATCTCAGTCGGGGGTGGGGCGATGTGGCTTTTCTTCCCGATGGCCGCGTTGTCGGCAACGACACCTCGGGTGGCGTTCCCGAGCACATCGACAGCAATGGAGTGCTTTATCTCGGAGACGGCGGTCGTGTGTTGTTCGAAAAACTTCAGGGACACTATCCAAATGGCACATCCTATGATGTCTATCGCGTTTCGCAGATCATTGACCCGTTCGGCCAGATTACTCAGATCAGTTACGATACTTACGACTACGATGATTACGGGAACGCACTTTATTACCTCTCTTCAATAATGGAGCCGGGCGGTCGATCTCTCGTTGTCGGGCACGACGAGATTGGCAATATCTCGACGGTGCAGGCCGTCGACGCAGGCGGTAATGTCACCCAATCGGTAAATTATACCTACAGCGTGAGCTTGGGAAGCACCAGTCGTCCGCGTTACTCTGCTTTAACCCGCGCCGATTACAGCGACGGCACATTCGCGACCTACACATGGCAGGATGATAATAGCAGTCGCGGCGGACCCGGCCTGCCGATACTAAAAACCGCGGACGATGTCCGCTACGCCGGTGCCATGCGGCAGATCGAGTACGAGCTGGCACAGGGTGACCGCGTCCATGGGAAGATCACGGCCGAGAAGAAGCTTGGGAGCGGGGAAGCCGTGTCTACGCTTACATTTGTTGACCCGGTTACGCGAGTCGAGACTCGCGGCGACGGGTTGTCTCGAACGTTCAAGTACGCCAGCAACGGCCATCTAAGCAGCTACAGCGATTTTACCGGAAATCATTGGACACAACTGGTGACTGACGGGTGCGGCTTTATCGGCGGCGTCACCGACGCGCGGAACAACTCCACTGGATATAGTCAGGACTGCTACGGGAACCTGACCCAGATACGCCATCCGGGAGATGGTTCACACATCGATTTCGAACGCTGGCCTTCGAATCCGGCTCTTGTGTCCAGCGTAAGGAACGAACGCGGCAACACGACCTATTACGACCGCGATGGAGCTGGGCGGGTATATCAGATCCGTTATCCTGATGGCGCGTACGAAACGTTTACTTACAACGATTTCGGACAAGTGCTAGCCCATCGTCGCAGGAATGGCGCCTACAACCACTTCCTTTATGATGCGAATGGACGGCTTTTCAGGGCGTGGAACCCGACCCTTACTGCCAGCTATCCGCCTCCCTACGCCGAGCCGCATGTGGACTTTTACTATTATATTGGAACTCATCCATGGAACGACCGTATCTACGCAGTGGTAGACCCGCGCGGTGACTGGACGCTCTTTGACTACGACGTGAATGCGGCAGGCCAGCCAGTTGCCGGACGCGGCCTCGTTAGCAAGATCACACACTGGTCGGACAACACTTACCAATCTTTCGGCTACGACCAGTTTGGCGCTCGGATTTGGGCGGAGAATGAGCTGCGCCAGCGAACGACATTCAGTTACGATGACTATGGCCGGCTCCTCAGCGCCACTCCGCCGGCCCCAGCTGGCGCGATAAGCTACACTTACGAACCAACCAACGGCGCGCCCGATCCCTATCTTCACACGACGGGCGCGGTGCATCTTAAGACTGATGGCGCCGGGGTCGTTATCGAAAATAAATATGACGAGAATTTTCGCCCGGCCAGCGTCACCCAAAAGGATGGCAGCACCGATCCGACGAGTCACTTCAGCTACGACGAGGTAGGGAATCTTATTCTTGTGCAAGGCCCGAGAGGGTACCCGACGTTTTACGGCTACGACAGTCGCAACCGCAAAGAGACGCAGACTGACACGCTGAATCAGGTCGCCCGCTGGCACTACGATGCCGCGAGCAACATCGATCAAATCACCCGGCCTGACAATCAGGTGGAAACGATGAGCTACGACCCAATGAACCGGGTGACCCAGCACGTCGAGCCTGTCCGGCCCGGTGTAAACAAGACGACCACTCTCGGTTATTTCCCTTCCGGCACGGTCCAAACCATCACCGATGATAACAGCCAGGCCACCTCTTTCGAATACGACCCATCGGATTTAAAGACGAAGATGAGCTATCCTGACGGCTCGTACCAGGAATGGAGCTACGATCAGAACAAAAATGTTCTTAGCCGCCGCAGCATAGGAGGTAAAACCCAAACCTTTTCCTATGATGGACGCAACCGACTAACCAACATGCGCTGGGACAGCGGCGTACCCGATTGGGCGGATTTCGGCTACGATCTCGCAGGCCGCCTTACTAACGCGAACAACGGGTCGGCCAGCATCACGCGGCGGTACGATGATGCGGGCCGGCTTCTCACGGAGGAGCAGAATGTGTATGGTCTGGGAGCAAGAACTGTGAGTTACGGATCCGATGGAGCCGGCAAGGTGACGGCCATGGGTCTTGTCGGAACAGATTACCAGTTGGCCTATCAGTACGATGCACTGGGGCGGTTCGAGCAGATCGTCAACGTGCAGAACACGCCCAACGGCACGAGCAAAAGTCTCTGGTTCCAATATTCCTATGATGCCGCTTCGAACGAGACGCAGCGCTATTGCGCCATCAATGGGGTTGGGCAGTTGTATGATCGGGATGAGCTTGGACGGTTGCGCGCGTTAACCATCCAGAAGGTGACCGCGTCCGAGTATGAAGTGGTAAACGTGGGGCCAGGCGGTCTACCAATCCAGACGATGCCTTTGCCAGGGCTGCTCGCCGGTTTAACCAATCTCATCTCCGGCGCGACCGGCGTTAATGTCCCGACGGTTGGCAGCGTCATATCAAGCGAGCATTATGGCTATAACGCGCTAAATCAGTTGACAAACATCCATCGCGACGAGGATGGGTTCAACGACACCTTTAGCTATGATTACACCGGACAGCTCACCAGCGCGAGCTACGGGTGGAATGGGCGCAGCGTCAGCTACACGCAGGACAACGTCGGCAACCGTAGTCAGGTCAATGACAACGGCAGCGTGCAAGGTTATTCGAGCAATCCAAACTATCGCAATCAATACACGGCTGGACCTGCCGGCGCGGTGAGCAATGGGGTTGAGCACGAGATCGCGGACTATCAGGGATTGAGCTATAGCTACTACGGTGACCGGCACCTGTACCAGGTGACCGGCGGTGGGCACAATTACTCTGTTGGATATGATGCACTGGGACGCTGCATTTGGAGAGCGCTCGACGGTGCGCTCACCTATTATGTCTACGACGGAGCGAAGCCGATTTACGAATACAAGGCAGATGGAACCCGGGCCGGGTGGAACCTGTATGGCAAAGGCGTTGATGAGATTCTGCTCCGGGCCGATTACGTGGTGCTGTCCAATGGTCAGGGTTACTTCTATCAGCAGGAACATCTCAGCAGTGTCAGCTATCTAACCGGCTTCTATGGCGAAGTGATCGAAAGCTATCGCTACGACGCCTTCGGCCAACCCACCACCACGTACACGGGCGGTGTTTTCAACAACCGCTTCAAGTTCACTGGCCGGGAATGGAACGACACTTTTGGCTTCTACGAATACCGGGCCAGGACCTATCATCCGGGACTCGGCCGCTTCCTCCAAAGCGATCCGATAGGCTTTGCCGCCGGCGATGCGAATCTTTTCCGCTATTGCGGAGGCGATCCGGTGAACGGGAACGATCCGAGCGGACTGCTCGACCCTAATTCAAGGATTAAGCTCCAAAACAACGCCAGTGTAGCGACCACGAACGGAGTCACCGTCACTGGCGCGCCCGTTCCTCCCGCCCCTGCCGCGGTTCCTTTCGGTCCTTCAGGTGGAATTACTTTTAGCGGAGGCGGCTTTTTTCAAGGCATTGAACGAACTAATGGCGACTTTCTTGATACCATTCCCGCCGACGCTGCGAACGGGATCGTAAGAGCGCCTCCGCTCGGAACCCCGCATTATCCGCCTGGAGCTTTCCCTCCCGGCTATTCTCCAGGCCCGATTAGCTTTACCCTCAGCGGAGGAGCGCCCTCTTGGCACCCGTGGGATGAAGCGATGGATGTGTTTCGCATTTTGGTTACGCCTGCTGCCGGAATGGTCAGCGTGTTCCAGAACGGCATTACTATAACCGAAAATGGAGGAATTGGCGAGGGGGTTCAACAACAACTCACGCTCAACTCCGCCGGTGTAACATACCGCCTTGGTTTTGGTCCCGGCGTAGGAGGGGGTCTATCAGTAACAAGTGCTATTGTGCAAAGCGGACAGGTAACCGGACCGAACGTACAAGCATCCGTCAGCGGAGGATACTTCTTTGGGGGCGCATTGAGCGGAACAATCGGCACCGGTCCAACGGCGTATCGAGCCGGTCCCGGTTTTGGCATTGGATTTGGAGCTACCGTCACATACGGTCAAACAGTGTTTGTGCCGTGGCCGTGGAAGGATTAAACTCTAAAAGAAATATATGGAGTATGAGCACAATTAACTGGGTTGTAGTCCTCATTTGCGTTGGAGGTATGGCACTCCACGGTTTTCTTCTTCGTATGTTGCGGTTAGAGCACCCTACCATTTGGGAATCCCTCGGAAGACCTAGCTTGATCGCTAACAACTCGCCTCAAAACAGTCTTGCGACATTGAGATTTCTATTCAAAGGTGATTATGAAGACTTGGATGACGCAAAGCTTGTCCGTTATTGCCGGTTTCTACGCTTGTTTGATTTTGTGGGCGGCGGAATTGTGTGCCTCTGGTTGATCTTTCACTCGGCAACAGGCTCTTAAATTCTGGGCGGTGCTGGCGTGAGGGAACTGAAGTGAGTCAATCTGTGAACGATTGAAAGTAGTAAGTAGGCAATGGTCACGATCCCTCGCTGGCGGCGCCGCGGTAATGTAAGGCGCGAACTTTCTCCAGCGTGACCAGGCCGCCGGTGATCATGCCGTCGAGGACGGGGAGGAAGCTCTGGATCTTTTCTTCGCTGTCGATGATCTCGATGATCATCGGCAGATCCATGGAAAGGCGGAGGATTTTCGACGTGTGCATCCGGCTCGATTTGCCGAAACCAATCGGGCCGCGCAGCGCGGTGGCCCCGGCCAGATGCATTTCGCGCGCCTTGAGAATGATCGCTTCGTAGAGCGGGCGGTGCTCATGCCGATCGCTTTCGCCGATAAAGATGCGGAGAAGGGTGGCTTCGTGCGGGATTTCCATTAGCGGCCGTTTCGTTGTTCGCGGTTGATTCCAAAAACGATCGCGGGGAATCCGCGGAACGTTGTTTCCTTTTCCGGAGTCATTCCGTTTTTTTCCGCGACCCGGCGGGAAGCTTTGTTCTCCGGATGAATGAGCGAGATCACGCGCGGCAGTTCCAGTTCGTCGAAAGCATAATCGCGCACCGCCTGCGCCGCTTCGGTGGCAAGGCCACGGCCCCAGAATTGCGGGTCGAGTCGATAACCAATCTCGAGTTCTTTCACGCCATCGACGGTTTGCAGGAAGAAGCCGCAGTAACCGATCAATCGCGCCTCGCTGAGGAGAATGACGGCGAATTGAGAAGGCAAATCTTCGCGGTCGCGCTTGCCGACTCTCTCCAGGAAGTCTGTAGTCTGCTCGCGCGAATAAACGCCCGAGGCAAAGCGCATGAAATCCGGGTTCGCCATTAGCGGCGCGAGATCATCGAGGTCGTCGTCGGAAAATGGGCGCAGATGCAACCGCGCAGTCTGGAGAACGGTCGTGGTCTTCATCGGCTTATGGCGGTTGCGCAAAGATGTCCGAGCCAGACGGCGCCGAGGCAAAGCGCGACCGAGAGCATTACGTTCGCCGCAGCGCGCAACCAATCGCCATCGGTGGCGAGGTTGAGCGTTTGCAGGCTGAAAGAAGAGAACGTCGTGTAGCCGCCGCAGACGCCGGTCATGAACGCGAGTCGCCATTCCGGCCGCATCAGGGCGCGGCCTTCCGTTCCGGTGTAGGCGGCGAAAAATCCGATGGCGAGACAGCCGCTTACGTTCACCAGCAGCGTGCCGTAGGGAAATGTTTCCCCAAAGCGCCGGCCGACTACGCCCGAAAGCCAGTAGCGCGCGATGCTCCCGATCGCGCCGCCGCCAGCCACTAGAAAGTAATCCAGGCGATTCATTGCGCCTCGATATATCAAAGAGCGTCGTGTGGTTCAATCCTCGCGAAAAAATTGCACGCGCCAGATGCGGAATAGGCGAACCAATATCGTGGGCGCGAAATTTGTGGCGAAGAACGAACGCGATTGGCGGCCCGCGCCGGCGCCGGAGACATCGAGCCTTACGGTGCTGAAGAAGGCGTCGAAGAGTTGCACCGCCTGCCATCTCTACAAGCACGCCACCCAAACCGTCTTCGGCGAAGGCCCGAAAGGCGCGACGCTTATGCTCCTCGGTGAGCAGCCGGGCGATCAGGAAGACCTTGCGGGCGAGCCGTTCGTTGGTCCGGCCGGCAAGATCCTCGCCCGCGCTCTCGAAGAAGCGGGAATCAATCGCGACGAGGTTTATGTGACGAACACCGTCAAGCACTTCAAATGGGAGCCGCGCGGGAAACGCCGCATCCACAAGAAGCCAAACTCTCGTGAGATCGCCGCCTGCCGCCCCTGGCTCGAAGCCGAATTGAGAGTCGTTAGGCCAGGCCTGCTCGTTTGTCTCGGCGCCACCGCTGCCCAGTCGATTCTCGGCCCCGCGTTTCGCGTGACGCGGGAGCGTGGCAAAGTTCTGGAATCAGAACTGGCGCCTAAAGTTGTCGCGACCGTCCATCCTTCATCGCTCTTACGCCAGCCTGATGAAGAATCGAGAAGACGCGAGTACAAGCTTTTTGTCGCGGACCTTCGCGTCGCGCTCCGAGCCTCGGCGAAAAAATAATCTGGCGCTTGAGCTAGGCGGGAAGGGGAGGCGGCTGGCGCGCCCCCGAGACCAGTTGGGCGCGCCGCGCGGCGCCGGCGCGGATATGCTTGATCGCGACGAACAAGAAAGCGAGCGCTACCGCCAGCAAGGCCCCGCCAACCAGCGGTCGCGCCACCATCCAGGCGGCAGCAACGAGCAACGCCCAAACCACGATCGCACCAAGCAGGCTGATCAGAAACACACCCGCTTCGAAAATGCCGCCGAGAAAAGGAACGATCGAGCTCATCGTAGCGAGCGGCCCGAGCAGGAGGAAGAACCCAAACAGCAACATCAGAAAGCCGCCGGCCCGCACCAGCCAGGTGAAGGTGCGGTTCGCCGAGTGCGCAGCGAGAAACATATCCGTCGCGCTTTTTGTTCCGGAGTCGATCAGCGCGATATCTTCGCCTGCCCTGGCATGGAATGCGGCCAGACGATTGCCTGGTCCCTGGCCGGCTACAACACTAACCGGACCGGTCGGAACAACTGTCTCTGTGATTCGCAAGTCGCCGACCACCGGTGCTTCCGGATCGGCGCCGACGTAAATCATATTGCGGGAAAGCTGGGCGCCGTCGGGCAGAGTCACCGAACTCTCATCCAAAGTAATTGATTTCGTGTCGCGCAGCTTGCCCGTTAGATAAGGGTCAAGAACGTAAGCGCCCAGAGTTACCTTGTCCGCGGGAAAGGACTTGGACTGATACTTAAGCTCTGAGGGGTTCTCGTGGTCCTCCGGCTGCTTGAACTTCGAGCTCTTCGGCAGCGAATCGAGCCACTTCTTTTCATAAGTGTAAGTCTTCTTGGTCGTCTTGGTTCCCGACCCGCTAGTTGAAGTGGTGGACGATTCCTTTTCGCTCCACGCATAGACCTGGACGGCGCGATTGAGACGGATCCCCGTGCTCTCGACGCCGAAGTCCGGATCGCGCAAGGTCTGATCGGTGGCAGTGTCGCCGGTCAGGTGGAGCAATTGCCCGTCATTCTTTGGATCGAAGTCCGCGGCCGCGGTCTCCCGAACATTGGCCGCACCTTCCTTGAGACTCTTGATGACACGAACAGAGTGAGACTCGTTCCAGAAGATCAACCAGACGGCGGCGATCAGCAGAAGCGGACCAACCAGGAAACCGAACAATGCATTTCGGATGCGACCGAAAAATGAGGTGCTGGAGATAACGGAGAAGGTCTCAGCCATGGCTTACTTCGTTAACTTGAGGCGAGTTCTATCGCCTATTTCCAGGTAGCGGTAGCGTGGTCGTTCTTGTAATGAAGCGTGACCTCGCTGATCGTCGACAGATCCAGGCCGGTCCAGTAGCGATACTCCTTGTCGGTGAAAACAATCTTGATGTCCCATTTGGTGGTCGCCTCATGGGCCCGATCGAAATGAATCTTAGCGGATTTGCCGTCGGCTAATGTGTCCTGGCCTAGGATATCGCTGCCCCATTCTTCAATCTTGGTCGGCGATACGTAAACCTGGTCAATCTCGTAGCCGGTATCGTTTACGAGGACGAAATCCAGGGCGCTCTCGGCTGAGGCGGTTACGGGCAAAAGGTTAAATGCGAAGGAACAGAAGGCCGCGAGGACGGCGATAGCGGGAATCAATTTGGGCGGTGCTTTTTTCATAGGAACCTTAATGACAGCCTTTCAAACCCATGTCCAAACTAATCGTCAGCAACAAACGAATCGTCTCGACACGCCAGCTGGCTTCGCATGGAGTAATCGCGATGAAAACGAGGACAAGCGCGGCCTTTTCCAGCCTGTTAGTGATCGTGGCCTCACTCACCGGCTGCGATTTCAAAGTCAACTTCACCAACTCTGCCAGTCCGGGAATCACGGAGGCGACCCTCGCCAAAGGATACGATGTGGTCAAACACGACGCTATCGATCCGACGACGACATTCCGTACCAATGACAAGGTCGTTTACTGCGTAGTGAAGTTGGGAAACGTGCCCAAAGCCTCCAAGATAAGAGCGGAGTGGATGACAGTTAAGGCCGAAGGCGAGCCTACATCCGAGCAGTTGCTGATAGCGAAGGAGATCGACGACGTCGGTGGAGACCTAAATGTCGTTTATTTCTTTTTGACGACAGAGAATGGATTGCCCGCCGGAAATTACAGGTGCAACCTTTACCTCAACGCCAAAAAGGACGAGAAGAACAAGCCAGACAAATCGCTCGACTTTACCTCAAAGGAGTGAGCGATTAGGTCCATACCCATGCAGATTTACATCACACGCGAGGGTCAGCAGCTCGGGCCTTTCGATGAAAATGCAGTGCAAGCGGGGCTGCGGGATGGTTCGTTACTCCCCGCGGACCTGGCCTGGTATAACGGCGCCTCAGGCTGGGTGCCGCTCGACACGGTGCCAGGTCTGGTTACAGCGCAGCCGGTTCCGGTCATTAGGACTCCGCCGAAACTAACGCTCGGCGAGCGAGTGCCGCCCATCATTTACAAATTAGCCTATGGCTTTACCACGGGCGTAAGTATTCTTTTGTTGATTCTACGGTTTCTGCCTAGTTCGCAGTCAGTGAATAATGATGCCGTCGACCATGCGAAAAAGGGCGAATACGATCAGGCTATTGCCGACTACACCAAGGCGATTAAGAAGTGGGGCGGTAAAGACTACCTTTATTACAACAGGAGCCTCTCCTACAAAGGCAAGAAGGACTATGACAAGGCGATTGCTGACCTCACGGAAGCGCTTCGGCTGAATCCACAATATGTGGAGGTGTACTCTGCCCGCGCCGACGCCTATGACAAGCAAGCAGATTACGTGAAGGCGCTGGCTGACTACGACCGGGCCGTCAGGCTGAAGCCGGATAAAGCATCATTCTACTACGATCGCGCCGGCGTTTACAAAAGGTCGGGCGACAATGACAAAGCCATTGCTGACTACGATGAATATATTCGCCGCGATCCGAAGTATGCCTTCGCTTATCTAAATCGGGGAATACTTCACAATCGCAAGCACGAACGCGAGAAAGCGATCGCGGATTACACTGAAGCCATCCGGCTCGCGCCAAAGGACGCCGTGCCCTATTACGACCGCGCTCTTGTTTACGAAGCAACGCATGATTACGAGAGAGCTATGGCCGATTTTGAGCAGGCCAGGCAACTCGACCCAAAGGATCCGGATGCGTGTGAGAAGCTGGCCCACCTTCTGGCCTCATGCCCGCAGGCGCATCTGCGCGACGGAACGAAGGCCGTTATCTACGGAACGAAGGCCTGTGAGTTATCGGGGTGGAAGGGGAGCGCGTTGAACACCCTGGCAGCTGCCTATGCGGAGGAGGGCGACTTCGATCAAGCTATGAAGTGGGAGTCAAAGTATCTCTCCACCGCCTCCGAAAGTGACAAACCGGATGCGCAGGCGCGACTTGCGCTCTACCAAAAGCGGAAGCCGTATCACATGGCAATGTAAGCGGCTGTGTCTGACGCTGCAGTTACAGATTGCCGATTACCTTGGCTGCATGGTACCCTTTTCTTTGCGAAGGGTCTTTTGCTTCATCGAAAAGATTTTCGGGATGCCGTCGTTAGGCACAGTAATCTGCAAATCCACTGCGACCGCGCCATTGATCCACTCACCGCGGCTGGCATTCTCAACATAGTAGTCATGCTCGAAGCTGGCGGTGTAAGTGCGATTCGGCGCCTTCTCACCTAGCCGCACGTCTCCGCGGATGGTAGCCCGACGCGCCGGCCAGCGCGCATTGTATGATTCCACATCTCGCCGGATGGCGGCGGCCGGTTTCTTCCCTTCTTCGAACAGATCGACAGTTGGCGCATAAAACGATACCGCCAAATCGAGGTCGTTCGATTCGTTACTGGCAATGAAGTTATGCACGAACTCGTCTATCCAGGCCTGCCAGGTGCGATTATTTCGCGGCGAGGGCTCTTTCTTGTTCACCTGTCTGGGAGTCGGCGATGGCGTAGCTTCCAAAGGCGGTTCGGTGGGGGTGGGCGATGGAACCACTGCTACAGCAACGGGAGTCGGTGTCGGCTGGATGACGATCGTGGGCGTGGGCTGAGCGCTAACAGGTGAGGTTGGTTCGACCGAAGCACTTTTCGTCTCCGGAGTTCGCGTGGAACGAAATGTGAGACCGAGAGCCAGGGCGATCGCAAGAAACACCACCGCGGCGATGGCAAACGGCTTCCATTTGACCGGAGATTTTCCTTCGACTACCGGGGCTTTGTTTTCCGCGGAAACGTCGATCGGAGCCGGCGGGCTGGGCGTTGCATTCTTTGCGCTCTCTTCCGCGGATTGTTCGAGCAATTCTCTAATGGCTGCGTCAAGTCTTGGGATATGTTTCGAGAGCGGCGCAGTTAAGGCATCGAGATATTGCGGCGTGCTCAGATAATATCTCAAATCGTCGCTCAGCGTTATGTCCTCGATTCGAAGCCGCACGATCGGCACATGGCAATCCACCGCGAGCTGGACTTCACGGAGGACCTGCTCGGAGCTGTTGGAATGCTTCGAGAAAATCAGCAGCATCACCTTGCTCTGTTGAATGGCGCGCGTGATTTCGCCTGGGAAAGATTTCCCCGGCCGCACATCACGCGGCGCGACCCAGCACCGGATGCCAGCCTCCTCCAAAGCGCCGCAAATTGTCTCGGCTACGTTCTTGTCTTGCGCTGAATGGGAAATAAAAACGTCACGCGCCATATGGGTGGCCAGGCCGGTTTGGTTTTACTTGCCCCTCGGTGAACAGGCAACGGAATTCAGTCCAACGCGCTGGAACGCGTTTCGTTCTCGCCAAGGTTTTCGGCGCAACCTAGAAACGGCGGGAATGCCACTTCAACTTATCAGCGCGTTGGGCCTTGTCGCCATGCTCGCCTGCGCGTGGTTTCTGTCCAATAAGCGCAAGGTGTTTCCATGGCGCACCGTGATCTGGGGAATCATCCTGCAATTTGCTTTCGCGATTTTCATTTTGAAAACGCCCATCGGTTTGCGGCTCTTCCAGGGCGCCCAGGTCTTGATGGATCAACTCAACGCCTGCGCTTACACGGGCGCGAAGATGGTGTTTGGTCCGTTGGGCGACGCCGACATGCTGCGCGGAGCGTTCGGTCCGGGCGGCGCCTACGTTTTCGCCATTTCGGTGACAGCAACCATCATCCTGATCTCCGCGCTCTCATCCTTGCTCTATTATTGGGGCGTTCTGCAAAAAGTCGTCGCCGCCATGGCCTGGGTGATGATGAAGACGATGCGGACCAGCGGCAGCGAAAGTCTGGCCGGCGCGAGTAATATTTTCCTCGGGCAAACCGAAGCCGCGCTCGTGATCAAACCGTACCTGCCGAAAATGACGCAAAGCGAAGTCATGGCGCTGATGACGACTGGCATGTCCACGATCGCCACCGGCGTCATGGCCGTGTATGCGGGAATGGAAGGATTGAGCGCGGGACATATTCTGACGGCTTCGGTGCTCGGCGCGCCGGCGGGTTTGCTCATCGCCAAGATCATGTTTCCCGAAACCGAACCGAGCGAGACCGGCGAGCGTTGTCATTTCGATACCAAACGGACGGCGACCAACAGCATCGATGCGCTCTGCAGCGGCGCGAGCGAAGGGGTGATGCTCTCGATCAACGTGATGGGAATGCTCATCGCCTTTGTCGCCATCGTCGCTCTGTTGAATGGCCTGATCGTTTGGCCGCAACACGCCCTCGGCATCGCGACTCCGCTCACCATTCAGCAGGTCCTCGGTTGGGCGAACGCGCCGTTCGCCTGGCTCATGGGCGTGCCATGGAAAGATTGTCCATTCATCGGCGGAGTCCTCGGCGAACGGATCGTGCTCAACGAATTCGTCGGCTATCTCGATTTGTCGAACTACGTCAAAACCCATCCCGGCGAAGTCGATCCGCGCTCCGTCACGCTCGCGAGTTATGCGCTTTGCGGTTTCGCGAATTTTTCGAGCATCGCGATCCAGATCGGGGGAATCGGGGCCCTGGCGCCCGAGCGCCGCCACGACTTGGCGCGTCTCGGGATGAAGTCGATGATCGCGGGCGTACTCGCCTGTTATTTGTTCGCGGCCGTGGTCGGGGTCATCACCTGAGGAGCGCTGATTGGCCCGGAGTTAAACTCAGATTTTTTGAGCAGGTTCTCCGGCGTTCAAAAATAATTTCATAAAATCGCATTTTTTTCTCGTGGGGCGTCCGTTCACACAGTAAAACCGGTCCTTCATGAGAAAATCTACCTTAACCTGGTTTCTACTTTTCCTTTTAACGAGCCTCCTCGCACTGCCCGCGCAACTCGGCGCGCAGGGTGTCACGAGCTCATCCATCGGAGGCGTCGTCACCGACGCATCCGGCAACCCTGTGGTCGGCGCGTCCATTAGCGCCGTCGATACCTCATCCGGGACGGCCTATACCGCGGTCTCGCGCGAGACCGGCCGTTACGATATCCCCAACGTCCGGACGGGCGGGCCGTTTCGGGTCACCGCCTCCGCCAACGGTCAGACCAAGACAAGATCAGGAATCTTCACCACCCTTTCCCAAACTGCCGAGGTCAATCTGCGGTTGAGCGCAGCGGCTGCCACTGGGCCGACCGCCCCGACCGTCACGGACGAAGGCACTACCACGGAGCGTGTCGTCGTGTCGGGTACTGCCGTGGAGGATTTGTATAGTTCGGACCGTACGGGCACCAGCACTTACGTAGACCGGAAAGAGATCAACAATCTGCCCACGATTACGCGCAGCCTTAATGATTACATCCGGCTCACCCCGCAGATCAGCACGCTCGGCCGCCAGGGCGCCTCGGCCGCGGGACAAAATAATCGTTCCAACAACATCCAGGTGGACGGCGCAACGATCAGCGATGCGTTCGGCCTCGCCACCGCGGGCGGTGGAACGGGCGCGCCGACCGAAAGCGCAGAGCCGATCAGCCTCGACGCGATCGATCAGTTTCGCGTCAACATCGCGCCGTTCGACGTCCGCGAGAGCAATTTCGCCGGCGCTTCCATCAATGGCATCACGCGCAGCGGCGACAATACCTTTAAAGGATCGGCTTATGCCTTGGGCCGCAACCAGGACCTGGTCGGCGAAGGCTCGCGGATCCGAATGCCGGTGGCGGACTTCCACGAATATACCTACGGCGGACGCCTGGCCGGACCGATCGTGAAGGACACTCTCTTTTTCTTTGTCAGCTACGAAGCGAAACGCGCCCTGATCCCCATTATCGGCGATACGTCCAACTTCTCGATCGCCGGCGTCCAGCGGATCATTGACGACACAAATACCCTCTACGGATTTTCCCCCGGCGGCACCGGCACCGAGACAACGATCATCGAAGACGACAAGTGGCTGGCGAAAATCGACTGGAATATCCTTCCGGGCCACCACGCCACGCTTACCTACAATCACGTCGAGGGCACCAACGCGTTTGGTCTCGGCCGGAGCGCGGCGTTTTTTGATCTCAAGAGCCGCCAATACACGAAACCGATCATCTTCGACTCGACGACGGTTCAAATCTTCGACACCTGGACTGAGAGATTGTCGACGGAGACGCGTTTTGTTTTCAACAACACTTTAGCGACGCGCGTGCCGAACGGAATATTCCCCTCAGTAGCGGTAGTTGAAACGTTCGGGACCGTTAGTTTTGGGTCGGAGCCATTCAGCCAGGAAAACTCGCTCAAACAGGAGCAGATGGAGCTGACCATGAATGCCAATTATGTGATCGGCAACCACGAGATCACCTTGGGGACGCAAAACGAACTTCTCGCCTTCGAAAACAAGTTTCTCCGGGATTTCTTCGGAACGTATACTTTCCGATCGGGCGGCGGTTTTACCGCAACCCAAAACTACGAGCGCGGCGCGCCGACCAATTATGCCGTCAGTTTCCCCACCGTGCCGGGTACCATCCCGATTACGGAAGTCCGCTTGTTCGATTTCAGCGGGTACCTTCAGGATAAGTGGAAGATTCGTCCTAACCTGGTGCTGACGGCTGGCATCCGCGTCGACACCCACGTTTATCCGGACGATCCGTTCTTCAATCCGAAATTCGCCGCCGACTTCCCCGGCCGCAGCACCTCCCAGATCGAGGGCGACCTCATTTATTCACCCCGTATCGGATTTAACTGGGATGTCTTCGATAACAAGAAGACGCAGGTGCGTGGCGGCACGGGTATTTTTGGCACCCGGACGCTTGG
Organism: Verrucomicrobiota bacterium; assembly: GCA_041167565.1. Classification (GTDB taxonomy): domain Bacteria; phylum Verrucomicrobiota; class Verrucomicrobiia; order Chthoniobacterales; family UBA10450; genus AV80. Next base: position 30,996 of record JBEEHU010000064.1, read on the forward strand.
CGTTTTGTACACCAACCAATACGGCGGCACCGGCGTGGATTTCAAACGTGTCTCCCAAACCTTCGGCGGCACCGGTCAGGTGCCGCTCACTCCGGGCTTCTTTAGCCCCAGTACAACCAATCCGCCCCAACCAATTCCGCTACCAGGCGGAGTGATTACCCCCTTGGCGCCCGAGATCGATATCACCGATCACGACTTCGAGACGCCTTCCAGTTGGCGCAACAGCCTGGCGGTCGATCAGAAGCTGCCGTGGTGGAACCTGATCGCGACAGTCGAAGGCCTCTACACAAAGTCCCTTAACGCCGTGACCGAGAAGAATCTCAATCTGGCCCCGCAGATCGGGTTCCGGCCCGAAGATGGCCGCCCGATCTACGGTGGATTTAACGGCGACAAGAGCTTCGATCGCATCATCCTGCTCACGAACACTCACCGCGGTTATTCCTACAACCTGACGGCGCAACTCGAGCGGCCCGACCCGGGCGACGGCTGGTACGGCAAGTTCGCCTATACCTATGGGCACGCTTACGATGTAAACAGCACTACCTCGAGCCAGGCCTCGTCGAACTTCGGTTTCAACCCCGTGGCCGGCAATCCCAACACGCCCGTCTTGAGCACGTCGGACTTTGAATTGCGCCATCGCTTCCTCACCGTCCTGACCTACACCTATGCTTTCCGCAAAGGTTGGGATACCACGGTCGGCGCAGTTTACGAAGGAGCCGCCGGCCATCCTTACAGTGTCCTCTATAATGGCGATGCCAACGGCGACGGCCAGTTCAGCAACGACTTGATCTACGTCCCGACGGGCGTCGGCGATCCGATCGGCGCGAAGTTCACCGGAGGCCAAAACGGCGCAAACTTTGCCGCCTACAACGCCTACATTGATAACAACGAATTCCTGAGGCAGCATCGCGGCGGCATCGCCCCGCGCAATGGTGGACGCGATCCATGGATCAATCGTCTCGACCTCCACTTCGCGCAGAAGATTCCGCAAATTCCGTTCCTCAAATGGATCAACGCGGAGTTTACGGCCGACATTCTTAACTTCACCAACATGCTTGATGACAACTGGGGTCAGATCAAACGCTACAGCTCATTCGGCACGCCCCAACCAGTGGCCTTGAGCACCGCCGGCGTTTACACGTTCAACAATGGAACCGGAACAAAACCGACTATTCAATCCACGGAAGATCTCGATTCGCGCTGGAAAATTCAGCTCGGCATCCGGGTAAGCTTCTAGGAAACTGGATCAGCATTCTCCTGTAAGATGATCCGCCGCGGTCTCTCCGGCCGCGGCGGATTTCCTTTCGTAGAAAACTCTTAGCATGCCCGCGCAACCACCACCACCCCCGCCTTCGGCGGCCAGCCCGATTGGCCAGCCGCAACCGAATCCTGTTCCAATCCAACCACCTCGAAAGAGGTGGCCGTGGATTGTAGGCGGTTGCGGATGCCTCACCTTTATCGTCTTCTGTGTTGGCGGATTGATCTTCTTGTTCGCTTCGGGCTACCTCGGAAGCCAGGCGACGCGCTATAGCTTCGGTCCAAACCAGTGGAAACGTGATACCGATGGCGCGTATCAACAATTCGTAGAGTCGGAAAAGAAGATCTTTTTTGAGATAGCGGGCGAGAAATACAAGGGGGTCGTGCATGCCAGTGGCTATTACCGGTTGGAGGGTAATAGTCTCTTCTCCAGGCTGACCGATGCCTGGGTAGACACCGGCCACGGTGGCGGCGCCTCTGCCGGAAAACTTTCGGCTCCAGCCGAGGCAGAGCTGGGGTTCACTCGCGAAGAAAAACGCAAGCTGACCTGGATCGACGCCAACACCTTTAAGCTCTCTGAAAACTGGTTCTCGGCGAAGGGCGAGACTTGGAGGCGCCAGGACGAGGTGACCGGGGATCAAGCGCACTACTCTGCCGCCCATAACGTTCCCGAGCATTGGGTTGATGGACGCGGTTGGGTCCCTGATAAGTCAGATAAAAAGCCCTCCACAACCACACCCACCGACGCTGCTGCAGATCAGGAGGCGCTGGGCGCCGCAGCCGTGAGCTGGCTTCGCCTCGTCGACGCGGGGGATTACCGGGGAAGCTTCGACGCTGCGGCCGAGCAATTTCGAAAAGGCCTCACCGTCGAACAATGGGGAACCACGCTTTCCACGATGAAGAAGGAGTACGGCAAGCTCATTTCCCGAAGCGACAACGTCAATTTGAAAACGAAAACTTCGGAGTCTGACGGCGGCGCGCCAAAGGTCACCTATGTTCTCAAAATCCAAACGACGTTCGCCAGGACGCAGGGGACGGAAGCGATAACGATGACGAAGGAGTCGGGCAATTGGAAAGTAGCCGACTACAGCGTGGAAGTTACGAAAACCCGCTAGCCGTGCGGTGCGGCGGTGTCGATTAGCGCGCTGCCTTGGTCGCGGTCAGCGTCACGGAATAAGTCTCACCATTCGGGCGTTTGAGTCGCAGATGAATGATGTCCCCGACCTGTTTTTGGAGGAGCGGCTTGAGCTCCCACGCCCGGCGTCCCGGAATTGTCGTCTCTTCGACCTGAATAATCTGATCGCCCACGGCGATTGATTGCTCCGAGGCAGGCGAGTGCGGAGCAATGGACTCGACCGTCACCGAGTGAACGGTCAAACTTAAGAATCCACTGCCTTCGACCTTCAGCCCAAATCCAAACCAGCCTTTTTCCGCCGCCATCAGGTTCGAGGTAAAAATCCAGGTGAGCGCCAGAACGACGAGGAGCAGTTTCTTCATAGGGCAAACGTTAATTGTCGTCAAAAATCGAAATGGCTCGCCAAGGATTTTGGCGGGAACTAAAAACAGCGGAACATGGCTTCGAGCGCGCAAAAAGTTTCAGTCGTCACAGGCGGGGCGGGATTTTTGGGATCGCATCTGACCGACCGATTGCTGGCGGAAGGCCATCGCGTCATCGCGATCGATAATCTCATCACCGGCAACCCGGCTAACATTGCCCATCTCGCGGGCAACGAGAACTTCCGGTTCATCAAGCACAATGTCTCGAGCTACATCCTCGTCGAGGAAGCGGTCGATTACGTTTTCCATTTCGCTTCGCCGGCCAGCCCGATCGATTACCTGGAACTCCCCATTCCCACTCTCAAAGTGGGCGCGCTCGGCACGCACAACGCGCTCGGTCTTGCCAAGGCCAAGGAGGCCACGTTCCTCCTCGCCTCCACCTCGGAGTGCTACGGCGATCCTCTCGTCCATCCGCAGACGGAAGATTATTGGGGCAACGTGAACCCAATCGGGCCGCGCGGCGTTTACGATGAAGCGAAGCGGTTCGCGGAGGCGATGACGATGGCTTACCACCGCTATCACAAAATGGACACGAAGATCGTCCGGATCTTCAACACTTACGGTCCGCGGATGCGGCTGCGCGACGGGCGCGTCGTGCCGGCCTTCATCGGTCAGGCGCTGAGCGGCACGCCGCTCACCATCTTCGGCGACGGCTCGCAAACGCGCTCGTTCTGTTACGTGTCGGATCTGATCGACGGAATTTTCCGGCTGGCGATGAGCGATTTTCACGAGCCGGTAAACATCGGGAACCCGAGGGAAATGACGATCAAACAGTTTGCCAAAGAGATCATCCGGATCACCGGGACGAAAGCGCAGATCGAATACAAACCACTGCCGGTGGACGATCCCAAAGTGCGGCAGCCCGACATCACCCGGGCGCGGAAAGTCCTGGGCTGGGAACCGAAGGTGAAATTCGAAGAAGGAATCGTGAAGACGATCGAATACTTCCGCGGGTGCCTCGAGCGGGGCGAACTGGGCGACCGGATCCAATAAGTTGGTAGGGACGCCGCGCTGCGGCGTCCACCGATCGTGGTGTGTGCACGCGAATGCTTGACACGTTGCACGCATCCTGACCTAACTCTCCAACACAACCCCTATATCTCCTCCGATGCCGGCCGATCCGCTTTGTCTGCGACGGCTCCCCTCCGTTGGGCCCTCCCATCCAATCCCATGAATACAACCCAATCCCAAAGTTATCTTTCGGCGCAAACATCTCCATTCCAGAGGATGGTCTGTCTCGCGGCGGCCGTATTACTGGCCACGCTTCTCGTGCCGTCCGCCTCCGCGCAGTTCATCTATGTCGCGAACGCCGGCGAAGACACGGTTTCGAAAATTGATATCAACCCCCCGTATCCCGAAGTGGCGCGTTATGCCACCTGGTTCACTACGGGCGCTCATAACATGCCGCATCCAGGCGATCCGTGGCATGGACCAGCTCCTTCCCGCATCGCACAGGACTCCGCGGGAAATGTTTTCGTGCTGAACCGTTTTTTCGATACGCCTTGGCTAATGGGGACGAGCCCGCCAAATCCTTCGCATCTGCCTGTGTTACTCAAGATCGCGCCAAGTGGAAGTGGTCCCACCTCGAGCGGATCAGCGGTTCTGTCGATGCTCGACAACAACACCATGAACAACGAAATCGACATTCCGAACAATGAGGCGGCGGACAAGCGGATTGTATGGGCTCAGCCGGTCGGCAACCCGGGCGACGAAGGCAAACTCGGACGTGCCTTAGCCATTGACCCGAGCGGCTTCTTGTGGGTTGGCCTGTTCTCCGCCCAGAAGTATTACAAGGTGAACCCTAACACCGGAATTACGACCGGCGGTGCGATCCCAATGCCGTCCGGTAGCAATCACAGGCCCTATGGTGCTCAGGTGGATACGAGAGGCGTACTCTGGAGCGTGGATGAAAACGACACAGCGGACAACGAGTTAGCGGAGATCGACACAGCGACGGGCAATGTGACGATCCATAAGATAGGAAGTGCGCACGTCATGTACTCACTCTCGATCTTCAACGGCTGTGGCGGTGCCCCTGAGAAAATCTACTTATCGGACCGGTCACTGTCGTCGGCGACGACGTACCGCGTGTATGATCCGCAGACTTCGACGTTCAGCGTGCCGCCCCTACCTGCGAGTGCTAAATTCCGTTCCGTTGCGGTCGCGGTGGACAGCCAGGGGAACATCGTTTCGGGCGAATATTTAAATACCGGGCGCGTTATTAAGACTAGCCCGAGTGGCGGTGTGTTGTGGGACACCGGGCCCCGACCGGTTGCGCAACAGATTCCAGACCTTCACGGCATCATCGTCGATGCGAACGACGATGTGTGGGCGGTTGACCGGGTCAACGGCAGAGTGATCAAGTACAAGGGTACTACGAGCGGGGGGACGAGCGGGGGGACCTATATCACAACCGTTAAAGTCGGGGATCAGCCCTACACCTACGGCAACCCTCCTCCACCAACGTGTCCATGCGCCGTGACCAGCGAGCCGCAGATCAAGTGCGATGGAAAAGATAAGGACGGCAAGTGGAAGTATTCGTGGTCGTTCGTGGTGACGAATCACAGCCCCTTTTCAATGCCGGCTACGGCGATCGATATCTCGGTGCCGACCACATCGCCCGTCAAGAATCTGGCGCCCGGCCAGTTCACATTCACGCCTTCTTTATCTCCCGGTGGGCATGCGACCGTGACGGGGACCTTCACGCTCGACCAGCCAATGCCGGGGAGCCAGATTTGCTTGGATATCAGGCTGAACTTCGGCGAAGTTGGCTGGTGCTGCCCCACCGAGCACGTCTGCTTCGTCCTACCCGATTGCGCATGCGCCAGTTTGCAAGGCACGTTCAGATGCAACCATGGGCAAAGGTTCCTCGATCTATCGGTCACGAATCTGGGACCGACCGCCGCCGCCGGGGCGCAGATCTTCTCGAATACTCCTGGCGTGACGGTCAGCCCGCAAACGACTACGCTTGGGTTCCCGCAAAACACGCCGGTCATCATTCCGCCGTTGACCGTGACAGGCGCCACTCCCGGCCAAGTTATTAGCCTCAGTGTCATGTTGCACGGCCCTACCGACGATAGGACCGGCGTCAATAGCTGGTGTTGCACGGCCACCGTGCAGGTCACGTATCCGAGTTTCCCCTGCCTTTGGTGGCCCAACGGCGAACTTTTCGACGATATTAATGCCAACGGCATCCGCGACTCCGGGGATGGCGGCCTTCCCGAGTGGACCGTGACGCTCACCCCCGAGGGAAAAGGAACGCCGCGCACTACGAAGAGCGACGCGTCCGGCGCATACCACTTCGAGGAGATCGAACCCGGCAAGTACCGCCTCTCGGTTCAGCCTCCCCAGGGTTGGCGCGCGACCGCGCCCAAGGACGCCGTTCACTCACTTACGGTCGAAGCCCCACCAAAGGAAAGACTTGATTTCGGCTTCGTGAAGACGCGCTAGTGCCCGGGATTCCTAGCGCCCTCCTCACGGCACTAATAGCTATCCTGGCCGCCGCGACAGCGGCCGCACAGGACGCGCCGACGATAAGCGTACCGCGAGTGATCGTCACCGGCGATTCAGTCCTCAACGTTGACAGCCTGATCGGAGAGAACCGCCAGCCGGAATGGACAGCGCATCGCCGGTTTCCCACGACGCGCGTTTACGTTCTCCCTCCGTGGCAGGTCGAGTTCGAGCAATGGTGGAAGGGCAAGTTCTCGCGCGAGGGCAAACCCGAACATCTCTTCCCATCAGAGATAGAGATTGGCCTGCCCTATCGCTTTCCGCTCGACCTCTACGAGAACGTCGAGAATGCGTCCGGCAGCGCGACCAGACACGCGGGCAATCAGGTCGAGGCGCGCTGGGCCTTCGCCGAGTGGGGAAGGATACCGTTGAATCCCACCTTGTATGTCGAATGGAAGTTCAACAACTCCGCGGCTGACGCTTATGAAGTGAAGCTCTTGCTCGGCGAGCAGTTGGCCCCGCGCTGGCAGTGGGGATTCAACCTTTTCTCCGAACAGGAGACCGGCGTGGCGCGGCGACCGAGTGGGGCTTCAGCCAAGCCGTGGGCTATTCCCCACGGGAGAGCAAATTCAGCGTCGGCCTCGAGATGAACTTCGAGCGAACGAGCGTGAGAGGCTCGCGCGGCAATCCGGAAACGGAATTCCTCATCGGCCCGAGCATTCAATGGAGGCCCGGCCCGCGGACGCACCTCGATCTGGTGCCACTCTTTGGCGCAACGCAGGATTCACCCCGCGTCGAAGCTTTCCTTGTCTTAGGTCTCGAGTTCGGGCGCGGCGCCGAAAGCAACGAGACGACGGTTCCCACCTCCGCCCGCGCTCGATAGAAATTAAGCTGGCGTCGATCCGCCTGATTATGGAAGTCTTCCAGTTGCATGTCCCCCCGGACGCCCATCACCACTCTTAATCTCGGTTCGCAGAGCATCGAGCTGGCGAAGTTTCACGCTCAACCGCAGGGCGGATTGATCTTGTCGGGGTATCAGTCTCGGGAACTGGCTCCAACGAGCGAAGAAATGCGGGCCGCGCAGATCGTGGCGGCGCTGCGCGAAATGATGGGAGATCTGCGCATCCGAGGCGGAAACGTCATCTACACCATCGCGGAGGAGATGGTTTTTTCGCGCTTCGTAAGACTGCCTGCGATCGAAGAGGAAAAGATCGAACGAATCATCTTCTTTGAGGCGCAACAGAACGTTCCCTTTCCGATCGATGAAGTCGTCTGGGATTATCAGATCGTCGGTGGCGGCGCGAACGAACAAATCCAGGTGGTTCTCGTCGCCGTTAAGGCCGACTGGCTCGAGAAGACAAACAGCGCGATCGAGGAGACCGGTTTACGCCCCTCCATTGTCGATCTCGCGACGATGGCGCTCTACAATGCGTTTCGCTATAACTACAGTGAACTGGACGGTTGTTCGCTGCTTATCGATATAGGCGCGCGCACGACGAATCTTCTGTTCATCGAACCGGGAAGGATTTTCACGCGCAGTGTCCCGATCGGCGGGAGTTCCATAACAACCGCCATTGCCAGGGAATTCAACGAACCATTCGTCGCGGCTGAGTTTCGCAAAAAGCGGGACGGCGCGTTGAATCCATCGAGCGTCTCGGCCAGCCCGCCGGATGCCGACGTGGCGCGCGTGACAAAAATCGTGCGCAACACCATGACACGCTTGCACGCCGAATTGATGCGATCAGTCAGTCACTATTGCGCGCAACAGCAAGGCAATGCCCCGGAGCGCGCTTTTCTCTCCGGCGGAGGTGCAAGCACCGCCCAGATCCAGGAGTTTTTTCAGGAGAAACTGCGACTGCCGGTCCAGTTCTTTGATCCGCTGCGCAACGTGACGATCGCCGACTCTGCGAACGCGGAGGAAATTTTGCGATCGGCCCATTTGCTGGGGGAACCGGTAGGTCTTGCGCTTCGAATGGCGACCAAGTGCCCGATGCAGTTAAACATTCGCCCGGCAAGCGTTGTCCGCCGGAGAAAGTTAGAGGAGAAGCGGCCGTTTTTTGTCGCGGCGGCGGCCTGTTTTCTCCTTGGTCTGTTGGGCTGGACTGCATACTACGCGCACGCAGCGCACGTCATCCGTCGCACTACGGGAAGGCTCGAATCGAAGGTTGCGATGATGCAACAAATCGAGCGGCAGCTGAACGGTGTGCGCCAGAAGACGGCCGTCCTCGATAGTGCGGCAGCGCCGTTGATCGCAGCAATCAACGATCGCAGTTTCTGGCCGTCGCTTCTCGAAGACCTGAACGCGCGATTGCCGAAGGAAGACATTTGGATCACCGAGCTGGTGCCGACCTCGGCGGGCACACCGCTGGGCGCGCCCCACTCGCGCACGGTCCTCGCGGGCGCGACGCCGGCGGTACCGGCGATAGATGGAATTCTGGTGCGCGGTCTTTATCTCTTCAATCCAAAGCAACAGGAAGTGGTCGTCGATTATTTTCGAAAATTGATCGGGTCGCCCTGGTTCGCAATCGATACCAGCAACCAGGCGAAAGTGATCAAGCCAACGACGCCGAACAATATCGAATGGGCCTTCCCCTACGAGTTGCGGCTCGACCTTCGCAAACCCGTCCCGCTCCCATGATCCGAACCCGCGAACCTATCCTCGGCTGTAGCCGCGTCCCTGTGGGGCGCGTCAGATTTCGCGTTGGAAACATCGTCGGCCTCACCCGGCCCACAGGACCGCGGCTACCGGGGGAGGTGCGCTCGTGAACTGGTTCCGCCAGAATCGTTTCGTCGGCACGTTCTTGATTGCGCTCGGCGTGTGCATGCTGGCCGCTCTCTGGTTTTTGTTCAGCTTTAAATCCGATTGCGACGATGCCTCCACGCGCCTGAACCAGACCGTCGCCGAGCTGAATCGTCTCGAAAATCTCTCTCCTTATCCGAGCGAAGAGAATGTGCGAAAAATGAAAGCGCACGCGGACGATTACGCCACGGCCCTGGCCAAGTTAAAAGACGAGCTGAAGATGCGCGTCCTTCCCGCGGCGCCGATGGCGCCGAACGAGTTCCAAGCCCGTTTGCGCGTCGCGATGACGGCGATGGCTGAGAAAGCGCGCGCGAACAAGGTAAAATTCCCCGAGAAATTCTATCTCGGCTTCGATGAATTTGCCTCGGCGCTGCCGCGCACTGAAGCGGCGTCGTTGCTTGGACAAGAGCTCGCGCAGATCGAATGGCTCTTGAACACTTTGATCGACGCGCAAGTCGATGCGCTCACTTTGTTCCGTCGCACAGCGTTACCGGAGGAAAGCGGAGCGGCGCCGGCATCGCCGAATACAACTGCCGCCGCACGGAAACCGGGCGCTCCACTTCCGGCTGGACCGAAGCTTCTCGAACGCAACTTCGTTGAAGCAACTTTCGTTTCCACGCCCGCGGCAGCGCGGCGCGCTCTCAATCAGATCGCCGGAGCGAGCCGGCAGTTTTTCATTATCCGGCTTTTGCATGTGCGAAACGAGAAGGACAAAGGGCCGCCCCGTGAGGTCGCGCCGGATGCAACCAGGGCGGCTGTTGTGAATCCGTCTTCGGCTGCCGCCAGTTCTCCGGGAGCGAAACCCACTCCCGCCGCGTCGTTGAATTTTATCGTAGGGACGGAGCACATCGAGACCTCCGCGCAGATCGAGATCGTGAGGTTTACGTTTTGAGAACGACGAAATTGAATGACCTCTTCTGTAGCCACGTCCCTTTGGGGCGCCTCAGCTTTCGCTTCGTATTCATGGCTCGCGCCGCGCGGCCCAGAGGGCCGCGGCTACAGAAACGAAGAGGATGACCTGGATCCGGTCCCATTACGATCGCGTTGCGGTGCTGGCGGCTGCGCTCTTCTTGTTTTCCTCGGCACTTCTCATCGTTCGCAACATGATGCAGCTCGGCGAACACTTTGCCGGCCTGCAAACTGTTTCAGTGCAAAAGCCCGCCGCGCCGCCGCCGAAAGCGGTCGAGACCATTCAGGCCGCGGAGAGACTTCGCGCGCCGGTGCAATGGACCGCCGGCGGTCGCTCCGGGCTTTTCGTTCCCGAAAAACATTTTATCGGCGCTAATGGCGAGCCGACCACCCTGCAAACCACCGAGGTCCACCCTCCCGTGCCTAACGAGTGGCTGGACAAATTCAGTTTGCCGATCGCCGACGCCGACGTCCTCACCCAGGACCCGGACTCCGACGGCTTCACCAATCTCGAAGAATGGGAGAATCACACCAGCCCCACGGACAAAAATTCTCACCCGGCTTTCATCGCGAAACTCAAGTTGAAGTCGTTCGCGCAAGAGCCGTTTCGGCTCGTCTTCGCCTCGTGGGTGGACGATACCTTTGCCTTGAACACGAGCGACCTGAAGGCGCCCACGCAGTTTCTAAAAATCGGCGACTCGATTCGCGGAAGCAAATTCAAGATCGTGAAATTCACCGAGAAATATGAGCCGAACAAGTACGGCACGAACGTCGACCTGTCGGAACTGACCCTGGAGAATCGGGAGACGCATGAGCAACTCAACCTGGTGAAGGAGAAGATCATGATTTCGCCCGAATCGGTCGCGAACTTTGTTTACACGTGGGGCGAGCGGCGGGAATTCGCGGTCAAAAAGGACCAGGAATTTTCATTGAAACCGGAAGAGCAGATCAAATATAAGTTGATGGACGTTCGGCCCGGCAAAGCGATCGTCGTCAACCCGCAAAAGCCAACCGAGCCGATCGAAGTGGGTCTGCTCAACCCCTAAAACAAAAGTGCGCCGCAGCAATAAACAAGGAACGGTGATTTCCAAATCGCCGACCCAAATAAGAGGCGGCGCAGTCGCCGATTCGAATCTCGGGCGCGAAGTCCAAACATTTTCGGAGAGCCGTCTGGACATCGGCCCTCCCTGTTAGAAGTCGTCTATGAAGCGTTCCCCCCATGAAAATAAATTCACGCTGGTTTTGCTGGAATCTTTCGATCTCGATGGCAGCCGCACTTTGCGGCACGATCGCGGTCGCGCAGAACGTCGACTCCGTCGCGCGACGTGAGGCCGCGCGGCGCCAGGCGGCGCTCCCGCGCGGCGAAGAGGCGGTCGCCCGTGGTCAGGCCGCGATGGCCGAGAAAAACTACGGGGTCGCGCATGAGGAATTTCGCACGGCCCTGAACTATCTGCCCGATGCGGTGGTGAGCGCGCGCGCACATGACGACGCGGTAAGCGGTTTCTGCGCGAGCGGACTTAAACTGGCGGAACAAAAGATCGCGGAAGGAAAATATGCCGAAGCCGAGGCGATCTGCCGCGAGATGCTGGCGGACCGCTACGATCCAAACTGCCGGCCCGCGGCCGAGATGCTGGCCCACTTGCAACAACCCGGCTATTTCAATCGCACCCTCGGCCCGAAGTTTCTCTCGAAGGTCGAAGAGGTAAGGAAATTATTGAGCGACGCGGAAGGCTATTACAACAGCGGGCGTTACGACCTTGCCTTCAAGAAATATGACCAGGTCCTCAATCTCGATCCGTATAACGTTGCGGCGCGTCGCGGTCAGGAAAAGATCAATCTGACCAAGACGCACTACGGCGAAGAGGCGTATAACGAAACGCGTTCCCGTCAGCTCTGGCAGGTGCAAAAAGGTTGGGAAGAACCGGTAAAAAAATATGGCGAGACGGTCGGAACAGTCACCGACGCCTTTACCAAGGACGCGACCGGCACCGCGCGCATCACGAATAAACTGAACACGATCATTATTCCGCGCATCGAATTTCGCGACGCGAGCATTCGTGAAGCGATCGAATTTTTGCGCCAGCAAGCCGCGGCCAATGATCCCGGCGCCGACGGCCGCAAAGGCGTGGACATCGTTCTGCGTCTGAACACACTCGGCCAGCGCTCCGAAACCACCACTACCTCGACCACCACGACAACGTTTGTTCCGCCGACTTCACCAATCCCGGGCGCTTCTCCTGAAGCTCCCGCGATTATTCCGGCGCCGACTCCCGTGACAATCGCGCCACCCAGTCTCGCACCAGCGGACGCGCGGATTACGATCACCCTGAATGAAATTCCTCTGGGAGAAGCGCTGCGCTACATCGCGAGCCAGGCGGGGCTAAAAGTGAAAGTGGAGCCCTACGCCGTTTCGATTATCCCCATTAGCGAGATGAGCAACGATCTGCTGACTAAGCAGTATCGCGTGCCGCCCGGATTCATCAGTGGATCTCTGAACGCAAGTGGATCGGCCTTGAATCAACCATCCGCATCGAACGCTCGCAATGCTTCAACGACCACCGGCACGGCGAAGGACACTCAGGAATCCACTGGCGGACGCCTGCTGGTAAATCGCGAGGGCGCCAAGGAGTTTTTGGAGAATCAGGGCGTCGACTTCAAGGTCCCCGGCTCGAGTGCAAATTTTCTCCCGCAAAGCAGCCGGCTCATCGTGCGGAACACGGCCGATAACCTGGAGCTGGTCGACGCGATCGTGGAGCAGGCGAACATCTCTGGTCCCAAGCAGGTCGAGATCGAAGCGAAATTCATCGAGATCACCCAAAATAACCTTAAGGAGCTGGGCTTTGATTGGCTACTCGGGCCATTCAATGTCGGGGGCCGCCGGGTGCAGGGAGCAGGTGGCACCTCGGGCACGTCGCCTCCGCTTAATAACAATGATTTTCCATTCAGAGGCGCCGATGGCAGACCGATCGGATTAAATCCAGTAACCGCCGGCAATCGAAGTGGAGATCTCGCAATCAACGCCACTGCCATCGACTCGCTTCTCTTCGGGGTGCCTGGAGCGACCGCGCTCGCCCCAGGGATATTCGGACTTAGCGGCGTCTTCACCAATCCGCAATTTCAAGTAGTGATCCGTGCGCTTAACCAAAAAAAGGGTGTCGATCTTCTGTCGGCTCCAAGAATTACGACGAAGAGCGGCCAGCGGGCTGTCATCGAGATCGTCCGAGAATTTCGGTATCCGACGAAGTTTGATCCTCCGCACGTGCCGGACATCCGAGGTGGTAGCAGCAGCGGCACCGGAACTAGTGTCTCATTGCCAGTAGTGGGGCCATCTACCCCGTCAGACTTCGAGACTCGTAACACAGGTGTAACTCTGGAAGTGGAACCCGTGGTCGGTCCGGATGGAATAACCATCGACCTAAATCTTGTTCCGCAGGTTGTAGAGTTCGAGGGATTTATTAACTATGGAAGCCCGATCAAAACCGTGAATCCCGCGTTGCTCGGGTTACTGGGCATTCCGGCCGGCATCCTATCGAGCGAAAGCGTCACTCTTACTGAGAATGTAATCAATCAGCCGATCTTCAGCACGCGCAAGGTGACAACGAGCGTCAGTGTGTGGGACGGGCAGACGGTGGTGCTTGGAGGTTTGATGCGCGAAGACGTACAGAAAACCGAGGACCGCACTCCCATCCTGGGCGACATTCCCATCGTCGGCCGGTTGTTCCGCACGAATGTGGATCAACACATCAAGCGCAATCTGGTCATCTTCGTGACGGCTCGGTTGGTCAATCCTGGCGGTCAGCCCGTGAATTCAACCGAAGAAGTTGAAGAATCCGAAGACGTGATCGAACCACCGATCCTGCCGGAAGTGCCACTCTACAAAAAATAACCCATGAAGAAATTCCGTTTCATGTTCTCCGTCGTCGCGATTCTGCTTGGCCTCCTTCCGATAAGCCCGGCCTTTGGGGCTTCGAAGAAGAAGAGCCCACCCCCGCAGCATCAAGCTCCGGTCATCTCAAGTGTGAGCGCGAATTCGATAACTGTGGCCGAAGAAAAAACGGTTCGGACCTTTACGATCACCCTATTCACGGAGATCAACGTGAATGGCCAAAAGGCGACCGTTACCGACCTAAAGCCCGGCATGACAGTCAGCATCACAATGGGGACAGATCCTGCAAAGGCCAGCCGCATCAACGCGACGGGAAAGTAACGTCTTCCTGGGAGCGGAGCCTGCCAGGCTGTAGTAGCCGGCAGCTTGCCGACTACATCTTTCGACGCGGATCTGTATGGCTGGCAACCTACGGTTCCCGAAGAACGACCAGACGCGCCGCGCAGGAGCTAGTTAGCTCATCGGAGTCTTCGCCGAGCGAATCCCCTCGAGCGCCGGGAAATCTCATCCCTTTTGCAGGATCGTGACCCTATGCTACGCCATTCTACGTGAGGACTGGCTGCCCAGACGACCACTCCGCTTCGATCGATAAAAATTTGGGCGATTATTGCGGCGCGTTGGCCTGCGTGGTAATTCGCGGATCCTCGCAGCCTCCCGCCTGCTTTTTCATCATCGAGTAAGCCACGCCTTGCCCGGGAAGTAAGGCGCCTTGGAAACGATATTCCCCGCGAGTAGAATCGCAGTGCAGACACTCCATGGGAGATGTAGCGAATGAGGTCAATTCGATTTCGTAATCTTCGGGGAAGCGAACAAGTATTTCCAGCTCTTGTGTTGGGTAATGCGCAAAAATGACGTCGGCGGTTGGCAGGGTATATGTATCATAATATTTGGAAAAGATTTCAGCGCTTTCTCCAGGTGGAACCGTGATTGTGTGGGTTAGGGTGTAAAGACCCTTTTCGTTGACTACGTTAACGTTAGAAGGTGAAGGTGCGTTTGGATCGAAGTTCAAGGTTTCCTTTCCAGCGACCCTGATAACAAGTGATTGCAGGCCCCCTTGTTCAATCGGCCGAACTCTCATCTCGCGCTCTTCCGAAACCTCAGCTTCTCTCGTATTCAGCAGCGAATAGTAACCTCTGGTTATTAAGTGCAACCCATCTTTCGTCGGGGTGAAATCAAGCTCCCAACGCCCTCGGAGAACGACCAGGGCACGTTCTAGCACATCTCGCTTAACCACCGACACTATCTCCTTGGAAATAAATTTCCCCATTGTCGCTTCAAACACATCCTCTTGGATCTTCTCGCGCATTTTTTCAATAATCTTAGCTTGATCAGCTTGGCGCACTTCTTCGATGCCCTTGATGATGACCGTCGAGACAAACAACGATATGCCCAGGATGTAGCATAAGCTGCTCGCCACGCGCTCCCAAATCGCTACGCTGGGCGTCTTCACGAACGAAATCTCTCTCCAATCTTTACTGCTCGCAGTCGGTGGGAGCTGATGCCGTTCTAGCTGTAGCTCAAAGGTGCCCGAATGATGATCAAGAACGAGCCCTAAAACGAGAAATGCTAGACAGAAGATACTCCAAAACCAGCCATTACCGGCAATCTTCTGAAAAGGAGAGTGATTCATAATGCGCGTCGAACTTACAAGGCTGTCAATGCGAATCGATAATCCGAAGATTCCCATGCGGCTGAGATTGCAGCATGTTGAGTCCGAGGGGATCGAGTTCTGCTGCAGAGTTGATACTTTTGAAAGTGAGAATGCAACTACGTATTTTGCAATGTCGGGCAGAGGCAAGTTTTAGATGACTAATTTCAAATGTGTGAGTGACGCAACGCTCTCGGCTTCAAATGCTCTACTCGCGGACGCATTATCGCCGCTGTTTAATTGCGGATAGAATATCCGCGACGACCTCATCGTGCGGTTTGGCGCCGAGGTTGCCTTGGCCGTGGATGCGAACGCTGACGGAGTTGCTTTCCATGTCGCGGTTGCCGATGACGAGCATGGTGTGGACTTTCATTTACTCGGCGTTGGCGATCTTCGCTTTGATGTGATCGGTGCTGGCGTCGTGTTCGCAGCGGACTTGGTGGGCGCGTAGTTCTGCCCGGATGGCGTGGACGTAATCGCGCAGAGGAACTTCATCGTCGATCGGAAGGATGCGGACCTGTTCGGGAGAGAGCCAGCGACGAAAATTGCCGGCGTAAACCCTCGCCGGAAATGGCTACAGGAACTTCGATCCTCCCTTTCCGTAGTTATACGTGTCCGGGCTTGCCGGGCAGAATCTAGAAAAGCAAATCCGCCTCCTAAAACTGCAACCTCCTATGCCTAAACAACCCGCCAAAAAAGCCACGACCGAAGCCGCCGCGAAACCACCCCCCGCCAGGTCGAACCAGTCGGCTCGCGCGGCGCTCACACGAGAGGATAAACGGACCATCGTCCACAACTGCATCGCGGAATGCGCCGGTAACGAGAACTTCACCGCCAACACCCCCCTCCGGAATACGGGCGCGGCTACGGAGTGTGTGCGGCGTTGCATCCTGGAAAAAACCGGTCGCAACCTTCTCCTCAGCGACACGGATACGGAGAATCTGATCGTTGCCATGCCTTGAGCGTTCGGCCGCCGGTTTTTGATATGAAACGAATCTTTTTCCTGCCGCTTGCCGTCTCGGCCGCGCTCATGCTCCACGCCAGAGGTGCTGAATCGTCAACGCCGGACGAAATCTATATCTCCCGCGATGCCGCCAGAGCTCTGCTGGATAGCGAGAAGACGATGAACCCGGCCAAGGGGGTTTCGTTCCGCAAACTCGACCGGGCATTTCCTGACCGAGACAAATATTCGGTGGCGGAGGTGCTTGCGATCCGCGACGGCGCGCCGAAGGCTGCCCCAGCCGGGCCCGTTGTCTATCCAAACCAGACCGGCAATCCCCCCCGTGACACGTGGACGAAGGCTCAAGTGAAACTACGTTTCGACGCGCAGGAAAAGATCAAACCAACGGCGAAAGGGCTGATGGACCGGTTAGAAAAGCGGGTGCCGAACGCGACCTGGTATACTACCGAGCAGGTGCTCAACGCCGAGACCGTGGAGAAGATCGAGGAGCTGAAGCCGGAGGATCAGGTCCGCTATAATGAAATAGCGCGGGCTTTGCAAGACGTGAGGCAAGCTGAAGCGAAGGCGCGCCAGGGCATACGCTCGCCGCGGATCCGGCGGGACTGGCGCGATGTGATCTATGATGAGGATGCCAGCCCGGGGGGTGGGAAGAAAACGCTCGGCGACTTGGAAGGCGCACTCTTTTCCTACGTGCGAAACGGTAAGGCAAACACCGACACCTGGAATGCGCACGCCGCGGTTATTTTACCGATCACATATCAGAAGCTCGACGACCAAAAAGGTCCCCTCTGGCGCTTCGCGCTGGCTCCCAGCGTGACCTACGACCGGGTTACGACCAACGGCGATCCCAAAGTCGAGGTGGACTCACTGTTTTACCGGGTGGGACTCTTTTACGACATCTACGACCAAGCGGACACGCATCCGATATTTGGCTATGGCTTGCAGGTACGTGCAGCCGGCGTTTACGCGACCGACCACAATCATTCCGCCGGCCTGCGGGGCTTCGAGGCGGACTTCGAGCCGCGCTTTCACGTCGGCGGCGTCGATGGGACCGGTCTCGGCTACCGGCTGGTTTTGTGGCGGAAATTTGCTGCTCGTTCGGATGACACCGACAAGTCGATCATCGAGGGCCAGTTGCGGACGTGGCTTCACCTAGAAGGAGGTGACATCGACAAAACAGCTCGGTTTTGGACGCCCAATACCGGCTCCTTTTTCCGGCTTGGGCCGACTGTGCAGCTTCAACTGTCCATGCCATCATTGCCGGGGGATCGGGCCCTTTCACTTACCGCGGTGTACAGCTATCTCGCCGCCGTCTCGGGTTCTGATGACCGCAGCAATTATTTCCGCGCATCGTTTTCGTACGATCTCTTTCGTAATGTGGAATTCAATCACAAGGTCTCACTGTCGGCGAGCTACGAGAAAGGCGGACTGAATTTCACCAAGCAAAAGGTGGATACCTTCACCCTCGGCCTCGGCGTGCTCTTCTAAGAGCGCCGCACTCGCCCTCTAGGCCCGGCGTTCTTTGATCGACGCGAGCAGGTTGGTCACGACTTCGTCGCGTGGCTTCGCGCCGAGGTTGCCCTGGCCGTGAACGCGGACACTGACGGCGTCGGCTTCCATGTCGCGCGCGCCGATGACGAGCATGGTGTGGACTTTCATTTGCTCGGCGTTGGCGATCTTGGCTTTGATGTGGTCGGTGC